>CAYITJ010000032.1:0-2474 GCA_964366435.1 uncultured Candidatus Saccharibacteria bacterium | reverse complement strand
TTTCGCCCGCGAGTCTGCGCCTCGTCGTCACTCGGCTTGCTCTGGGCACCGCCTCGCTGTTTCTCTCTACTGAGAGAAACATGCTCCGGCGTTCGATTCTCTCTAGCATCTGCAAACAGCAACAACCCAGAAGTATCCACTTCTGGGTTGGCTGATTTGGGCGGCTAGAGAGAATCGAACTCTCGATACAGGCTCCACAAACCTGAGTTTTACCACTAAACTATAGCCGCCATGTAGATGCGTTATAGCACATTGAGACGACTGAGCCCAGGAGAGGACACGCTTCGCTTTTGGCTACAACTCTCGCCTCGTCGTCTACCACAAGGGCATAGCTTATTTACTAACTCGCTTTGCTCGCAAGAAAATAATGTAACTCGGCTCGGTCGCGGCCCCGCCTCGCGGCTTTGCTCTGCTGAGCAAAGCATCGCTCCGGCCTTCAAGTCCTCACGCAGGGTGTGCAGACACCCTGCTTCCTGGGCACAAATGAAAAAACGCCCGAAGGCGTTCTTTCATTTGTGCCCAGGAGAGGACTTGAACCTCCACGGATTGCTCCACTACCACCTCAAGGTAGCGCGTTTACCAATTACGCCACCTGGGCAAACACTGTCTCCGACTAGTTCGGTAGCGACTGACTCACTATACGCAAGGCTTTACTTATTTTCAACTTTTTCCTTCTCAGGGCTGGCGAGGAAGGATTAATGTACATTCTACTCAAGAGAATAGACGACTCTCTCTTTGCATATTTAAGGTGGAAAAAGCTCTTCTGCGCAGACTGGGTACGGTGACCTCGTATCTGTAAGTGCCGCTCGATTTCTTCTTGTATCCAGTCTAAGTGGGCCTCACTGGCTGACACGAAGTCAGTGTAGAACATAAAACTATTTTTCC
Source organism: uncultured Candidatus Saccharibacteria bacterium (assembly GCA_964366435.1). GTDB lineage: Bacteria > Patescibacteriota > Minisyncoccia > Phycocordibacterales > Phycocordibacteraceae > C7867-001. The sequence goes on along the minus strand of CAYITJ010000032.1, from coordinate 1,589 downwards.
AGCGTTTATCTAAATAACTATAGAAGCAACCGTCCCCATCAAAGACTCCTCGCAAAAAATCAAAGAAGAATGCGTCGGGTATATTCAGTGCTCCAATAGTGAGGGATTTGCGAGGGGTTAGTCCTACCGAGATCAGAAACTGGTATTGCACGACACTGCCCCACTGCAGGCGATAGTAGGAATTTCCTACGGGTGCTCCGTGTATCGGTCCATGCTTTTCACTCGCAGTAACCTTGAATGCCTTCTTAATATTGAGAATGAGCTCTTTATCTTTAGAAACAAAGACAAGGTGGCGCCCGTCCTTTGAAAGGTTTCCGTCGCTAGCCATCAATCCGACAGCATATGCCGTGGGTGAACTCCATTTTGGAGCCTCCCCTTTCGGCTTTGGTCCTCGCAGTCCCATATATCAAGTATAGTATTATACCAATTATTTGCAAAACAATACCGAGTCGAGCTCGGTATTGTTTTGCAAAAATTTACGCGTCCTTCTTCTCGTCCTCAGCAGTCTCGGGTGCTTCTACTGCAGCTGCCTCCTCAGTCTCGATTGCCTCAACAACTACTTCTGGAGCCTCTGCTGCCTCTTCCACAACCTCTTCAACCACCTCAGGGGCCTCCTCCCTCTTGAAGTCATCAGTCGAAATCTTCACCATGCGCATGTTGCGAAGCTGGCGACGTACCTCACGAGCCACCTTCTCACGGATGAAGTAGAGCTTTGCGCGGCGAACCTTAGAGCGCTTGGTGATCTCAATCTTATCAATAACAGGGCTGTAGAGTGGGAAAATCTTTTCTACACCGACGCCAGAGAGCGTTGCGCGCACCGTAAAGGTCGCACCAGCCTCGGTACCGTGCTTAACAGCGATAACAAGACCCTCGAATACCTGAAGACGGGTCTTACCCTTCTCTACCACCTTCTGGTGGACACGAACGGTGTCGCCAGAACGAATGCCAAGGTCGGCTCGTTCGTGCGTTTGTACGGGAGTGATTACGGTATGCATGATTCGCGCACTCTACCATGCGGCCTAGAATGAGGCAATAACTGACGCCGCGCCAGGAAAGGCAGAAACGGCCTTCTGTAAGTCCGCCGGCACCGGTGCCTGTATGTGGACCGTGCCACCCTCTGGAAGCGGCAGAACTAGGCTCGCTGCATGGAGCGCAAGCCGTGAGGTTCCCAAATCACAGGGTTTACCGATGGCATAGAGCGGGTCGCAGACTACTGGGTGGTGCAGCGCCTTTAGGTGCACCCGGATTTGGTGGGTTCGACCCGTCTCTGGCATGAGCTTAACGAGTGAATGGGTGCCGATAGTATCTATCACCTCGTAATGGGTAATCGCTTCGCGCAGTGTCCCGCGCGCCTTTGGTTGCGCCGAGCGCAGACGGAAATCCTTTCGAGAGCGCCCAATAGAAAATTCAATCGTTCCCTTCTCTTCCTTTAGCGTACCGTACACCACTGCAAGGTAGGTCTTTTTGGTGAGACGCTCCTGAAACGCGGCCTTGTAGAACGCGTGCGCTTCCGGAGTTTTTACCAAAATCAGAACGCCAGAGGTGTCGCGATCAAGACGATGCACTACACCCGGGCGTGCAATCTCGGT
>CAYITJ010000031.1:0-3421 GCA_964366435.1 uncultured Candidatus Saccharibacteria bacterium | reverse complement strand
GGGCGACGGGAAAGGGAAGAATACGGGCACACCTTTTTCAGGTGTGATGAAAGTTCCTCGCGACACGGTTCCGTTCGAACACATCATGAACGCGCTTGGTCGTGACTGGTCTACGACACCAATATCGTGTCCACAGCCAGGAGGGTACGGAGGCGCTATGGGACCAACGCAGTTCATTCCTTCGACGTGGGTACTGTTTGAAGCAAAGCTTAAGAGCTCGCTTGGTGTTGCTGCAACTGACCCATGGAACTCGCTGCACGCAATTGTGGCCACCGGACTCTTTTTGGCTGACGTGGGCGCCGCTGGCGGGACCTACCAGTCTGAGCACACAGCGGCGGCGCGTTACTACGCAGGAGGGAATTGGGCATCTGCTGGCCAGGGGTATGCCAACAGCGTTATGAGTAAGGCAGCGAACTTCCAGAAGGATATCGATACGTTGAACTCTAATTAGATTATCCCCACGGGCTGTGCAATGGATTGGTCCAGATGTGAAGAGTACTGGTGCTACAATTTGCGTATATGCAAGACACCAGCACCAACCACCGTTTCGCGTGGCTACGTAATCCTTCACGTAAAGCACTACTCATTGTCTCGGGGCTGCTATTTATCGTGGTGGTTCTCGTAAATGTTGCGCTGTCGTTTTCCTTTCTGAAGTTTGTATTCCTTACGCACGGTACCCATGTAGAGACAGTAGAGAACGGAGTGCCAACGTGGTACGCGCTTTCGTTTGGTACGGCAACGAAAGTAGATGGCGCGCCAGGGTTTAATACGGCGCCCATGACGGTGCTTGAAGCAGTGGCCTACGGCGAAGAGGGTGCGCATGCAGTGCTTGCTCGTGTTCCTGGAGTGGAAGGAATTGCTATTGGTATTCTTCATCCGAACAACACCTTTGAGAACGTTCTCTCTGATGGAACAAACAAGGCAGACCTCGCCGTGCGCCCGGACGGCATGGCGCTGTATGCCGCGATGGTTGATGGAGAATCGCGCCTCATGTCGCTTGATCTCACCAATACCGAAGAAGTACCGAGCGAACTTGGTCGCGGTAGAAGTCCGCGCGTGTTCACGGATGGTTTCTTTGTAGCAGTTACTGACGAAGGGATTGCCCGTATTGACCCTGTTTCAAAAGACGTTGCAGTGTTAATCCCAAGTGCCGACGCGGACCTGCTGAATGGGACCATCTCTCCCGACGGTCTAACGGTTGCAATCTCCAATACGTCAGGCAAGACCCTTCTCTACACCATTCAGCGCACGAGCCCGGGTGACGTCGCGCTGTCATCAACAGTAAAATTCACCGCACTTTCGCCGCTCACTTTTATTCGTACCAACTTCATCGCCGAAAAGAGTGCTTCTTCTATAAGTGTGTACGAGCACGCACCTGTTTTTAGAAAGGTTGGGAGTCTGCGCATTAAATAATCACGTATGAACATCAAACTCAATCATTTTCTGCGAGGAATTACTCTTTCGTTTCTCGGCGTATTGATTATTGGTGGCGCAGCGCTCACTCCACATCGTGCTGAGGCTGCTATCCAAGTATGGAATGCCCCAGTAAATGTAGGAACGTTGCGTGGAGAGACTAAAGCCCCGTCCGCGTTTCGTTCTTGGGAGAGGTGTGCTGGGTGGCCATTTCAAACGTGTACCATCTATCAGTCTGGTATGGCAACAGGGCTAGACCTCACGTATGTGGTGGAGACTGCAGCAAGTAAAGCGCACGAAACAAACCCTGATTCACAAAACTGGAACAGCTACCCAACGCTTACGGGTAGTTCAGTCGCTGTTCACCTTTGGCATGGCGGCTCAGATACCAGTCAGAGCTCAAATAAAACAGGAGGAAAGGTGTGCAGTATGATTGATTCTACATCTGTTGCTAGCTGGACAACAGGTAGCTACAATAGTCCAGATAATAACAAGCTCATTCGCTACGGTCAGTTCGCTCCCGGCAATCTCTGGCAACGAGCAAATGCTAACGACACTGGTAACAGTTACATAAGCAACCTAATCTGTACCACGTCAGCGCTTCCTGCAAATACATTATCTGCGTCACCTACTTCTATTACGTCTGGGCAGTCTTCCACCATCACGTTTAATGCGGGCAGAAACAGTGAAGAGCAGGGCAGTATCTGTACGGCCGTAAACTTCTCAGTTCCTACTCATGAAGAGTACAAGTTTGGTACCTACCTGACTGACGACAGCCCTTGCTTCTCATTTGAGGGTAGCGGAAGTTGCCCAAACTATAGTATTTATGCGGCTGCACCTACCGGCAACATGATCCCAGATACCTCTGGTTCAGTGACGGTGTCGCCGACGGTAACGACCACGTATCAATACAATTGTAGGAATGGCAACGGTACTACCAACAGAAGTGTGACGGTGACCGTGCTTCCTGTTGTCCCACCAGCAGCAACCGTATCCTCATTTGCCGCTGCTCCTACAAGCATTACCTCGGGAGGAAGTTCAACACTGACGTGGTCATCTTCAAATGCTACGTCGTGTACCAGTGGTAATTTCGCAACAGGCGGACTGACGTCTGGGTCTGTTTCAGTGTCTCCAACCACCACCACCACGTACTCAATGAGCTGTACGGGGGCAGGAGGGACGAGCGCGATGAGTTACGCCACCGTAACTGTCACAGGCACGAAGGACCTCGTGGCAAGCGCCATCACCCCAACTACTGCAACAGTCGGAACATCAGTGAACATTTCCGCGACTATCGCAAATAATGGCACTGCTTCCACCGGCACTTCCTTCACTAACAACTTCCAGAGAGCGACGTCTGCAGCTGGCGCAGGAGCCACGAGCATCGGCACTTTTGTAAGTGGCATTCCAAGCGGTTTCCCAGCTGGATACAGTGAGCCAAATGCTCAAGTCAGTCACACATTCCCAAGCGCAGGTACGTGGTACGTGCGTGCTTGTGCTGATTCTACTGGCGCTATAACTGAGTCAAACGAAAGTAATAACTGTTCTGCGTGGACTGCCGTTACCGTCTCAGCGCCTGCTGCACCAAACCTCACCGCAGGTTCGGTGACCCCAACTTCAGTCACCGTTGGTACACCAGTGACCCTTTCTTCGACTATTACTAATGACGGGGCAGTTACTACCGGAGCTGGGTTTACGAACCTCTTCCAGCGCGCAACTGATGCGTCGGGTACGGGCTCTACAGATATAGGGACTCACGCAAGTGCAGTGCTTGCGAGCTCGGGCTCAAACGCTGCAACACTCTCGTATACATTCCCGTCCGCTGCTACCTGGTACGTGCGCGCCTGTGCGGACAAGAACTCAGCGGCGGGTACCGGAACTATTACAGAAACAAGCGAAGCAGATAACTGTTCTGCATGGACTGCAGTGACTGCAACTGGGCCAACTGCACCCAACCTCACCGCAGGCGCAGTGACTCCAACGGTTGCAACATTGGGAACGGCCGTTA
>CAYITJ010000030.1:0-3638 GCA_964366435.1 uncultured Candidatus Saccharibacteria bacterium | reverse complement strand
TACCAAGATCAGATTCTTGTGAAAGAATTGCCAGGATAAGTGCGGGCCGTACACCAGTGATACGAGAGGCAGTCTTTGCGTGTTCGTATGCAGTACCAAACGGAATGGCACCTCCACCTCCTGCTAGAGCAAAGAGTTCTGCACGAATTTGCGCTGCCGACTTTTGCTGCGCAGCGACTACGGCCCTATAGGCACTTTCCTGTCCCTTAGTTTGAGAGAGAAGCTGATTCTTCTTTTGCTGTTCTGTTTGGACTTTCTGCTTTTCAAGTGCCTGAATGGCAGCGAGCTTTGCCTGTGCTTCGCGCTTTGACTCTAGAGCCGCGCGCTCTGCCGCAGTGCGCGTTTTAGTATCAGTCACCACATCAAAGGATATGCCAAGCGAATGCTTCAAACTCGCATACGTATCCATGTCTGCAAAGAATGCAGAAAAATCTTCTGAGGAGAGTGCAAGTTCTACTAGCGAATAATCATCAAACTGATCTTGATTGCGTAGAATTTGCTTCAACGACTCGCGTTCTGCTTCAAGCTTGTTATTAAGTGTCGTAATCGTCTTGGTGTGCACGGCAATATTGCTCTCCATTTGCTTAATAGAGACCTGGGTAGCCTGGAGCTGTAGCTGAGCCTTCTTAATAGTTGCGTTTAGGGTCTGCACTTCAGTTGAAAGCGACTTTCCTTCGCTGGCGAGCTTGTCTACCACTGCTTGATTGGCAGCAATCTGCGCGTTCAACTCGTTCAGCTGGCGAGTTAGCTCTGCGCGACGCTCAGCAGTGGCCGTTCCGGTCTCTTGCGCTTCAAGGATATGCGGAACAACCATTGCTCCAGCAAAGACGAAGGTGATGAGCAAGAGTCCTACATATATAGGTATGGAAATGGAACGGTGCGTCATGAACAGAATGTGGAGTAAGTATAACAGAAGACCCACACCTCTTTTTAGACGTGAGGGTCTTCTCGTTCTGTCGAAGGAGAGGACTACGCCTCGGTCTCCTCCTCAGCCTTGCCCTTCTTCTCAACCTCAATGGCACTCATATCAAGCACTGGCGACTCTTCTGACTCCTCGTCAGCCGGCGCCTGCGCAATAACTACCACTTCGTCGGCGTCAGTAACAAAGGCTACGCCGTTTGGCGCAATAAGGTCGCTCACGCGAATCTGGTCATCAAGAGCCACGAGCGGAGAGATATCTACCTCAATCTCATGAGGCAACTTGTCAGCCGCAGCCTCCACTTCAATTTCGTGCATAATCTTTACGATGTTTGCACCAGCCTTCGCTGCAAGCGCGTCTCCGACGAACGAAAGTGGAACGGTGAGCGTAACCTTTGCACCCTTTTCCACCGCGTAGAAATCAGCATGGCGAGGAATGCTCGTAACGGGGTCAACATCAAGGTCACGAATCTGTGCAGCAATGGGTGCTCCCATACCCTGTAGTTCAATGAGGGAGGACTCACCACCGTGACGAAGTACCGCCTGCATCTCAGGAAGCGAAATTGAAACCGCCATAGCTTCCTGCTTTGGCCCGTAGACAATAGCAGGCATACGACCCTCCTGTCGTACAAGGTCGGCTGCAGTTGTACCGCCAGCCGTGCGGGGAGTTATCGTGAGCGTTAGCATATAGGGCGCAGTATGCCCGATATGGGGCGGTTTTGCAAGACAACGGGCTTCCTAAATAGCCACACCTGCTTGAGCTAAACCTGTAGCGCACTTGATACTTTTTTCAGTCTAGCCAGGAATATGTCTCTCGCCTTCTCCTCGTTTGCCTCGTCCCCTGCCCAGGCAGTGAGCGCCTCGTCTTGCAGGGCCCGCGCGTAGCTGAACGTAAGCGGCCACGGAGCCTTGGCTTCTCGTGCGACTGCACATATAGCTCGCAGGTTTTCGGTTGCCTGTTCAGTTGTTTGCCCACCCGACAGAAACACGATTCCCGCAACGTCTGCCGGCACGCACTTCATGAGCACAGCAACCGTATCCTCCGCCACTTCTTGCGGGGTATCGCGGCGCCCCGTATCACTTCCCGAAAGTGCCATGGATGTTTTCAAAATAAGCCCTGACATATCTACTCCTTGGTCGCGGAGAGAATCCATAAGTGCGGTAAGTGTTGCCTCAAGCACTTGGCGAGAGCGAAGTCTACTGTGACTCCCCTCCAGAAGCACCTCTGGCTCTACCATGGGCACCATGCCAGCTTGCTGCACTGAAAGAGCATAGGAAGCAAGGCGCTTTGCGTTTTCTACAATCGCGTAGGCTGTGGGCAGTCGGTCTCCTTCAATACGAATGACTGCGCGCCACTTGGTAAACCCTGTATTGTATTTGGTCTTGTAGGTTTGAAGACGTTCGGGCAGACCAAGTAGTCCCTTGGTAATAAGCTCCTCTGGCGAGTCTGGAATCGGCTCAGTGCCCTCGTCTACTTTAATGCCGGGAATGATGCCACGCGAAAGCAGCTCTTTCGTAAACGGCACCCCCTCGTCAGTATCCTGCGTCAGTGTCTCCTCGTACAAAATAACGCCCGAAAGATACTCTTCAATACCGGGCGCATCCAAGAACAAATCTCTAAACTGTCTGCGAATTTCTTTCGATGGTGTGATGCCGTAGGCGGTGAGTCGTTTGTCAGCCGAAGCAATACTCTCATCGGCAGCAAGAATGCCGCGACCAGTTGTCATGAGGCTATGCGCGGTATCCGAAAGGTCAGTCATAGAAAAAGTGTACCACGAGGCAGCGGCCCACATGCTACACTTTTCCTATGCTTTTCAAACGTACCCGACCAAAACCGATCGACTTCTTCGCCATTGGCGACATTGTTACTGAACCATTTATCCGTCTCACCGAAGCGCACGTGGAAAAAGGCGCGGACGGCGAGGAACAGCAATTGTGTATGGCGTTTGGTGAAAAACTTCCCTACGAGTCGGCCGTGGTAGTTGCCGCAGTTGGAAATGCATCTAATGCGGCCGTGTCCGCTGCTCGTCTTGGCATATCTTCTGCGCTGCGCGCATACACCGGGGACGATCAGTATGGTGTTGAGATGCGCGAGGTGCTCGCGCATGAGGGTGTCTCTACCGACTTTCTTGAGGTTGAGACGGGTAAGAAGTCTAATTACCACTACGTGTTGTGGTTTGGCAACGAGCGCACCATTTTGGTGAAGCACGAGGATTTCTCCTATGCTATGCCCACGTTGGCCGCAGCCCCGCGCTGGGTGTACCTCTCCTCACTAGCGGCAAACTCAAAAGACTATCATGACGAGATTGCGGCATGGCTCACCAAGCACCCTGAAAGCAAACTCGCCTTCCAACCGGGCACGTTCCAGATGAAGTTGGGCTTTGAAGCGCTTGCGTCGCTCTATGCGCGCACCGAGTTCTTTGTGTGCAACAAGGAAGAAGCGGCTCGTATTTTAAATCTTCCGATGACGGATGACGTAAAAATGCTCATGCAGGAACTTGCTAAGCTTGGTCCAAAGATTGTTGTGGTAACTGACGGAACCAATGGAGCGTATGCATACGACGGGTCGCGATTCCTTCGCGTACCCATGTATCCCGATACCCGCGGGCCGTTTGAGCGAACAGGGGCCGGGGACGCATTTGCATCAACCGTAGTTGCAGCCCTTGCACTTGGAAAGCCACTTGAAGAAGCACTTCTGTGGGGTCCTATCAATTCTATGT
>CAYITJ010000029.1:0-3882 GCA_964366435.1 uncultured Candidatus Saccharibacteria bacterium | reverse complement strand
TGGTGTTCGGTTCGTTGTTTGCCGTGACCTATTTGTTCCTGCCGCCGGTGCTAAACGATGCGCAGACATTCCTACAATCTGCACCTGAATATCTGGATACGCTCCATGTTCCTGCGTCGCTCACCAACATCACCGACGCCGCGCATGTGGCAACATCAAACCAGTCAGAGTCTATTTTTGAGACCATTCTGTCGTTCCAGGCCGCCTTTGCGGACACATCAGGCGGAACGGTGCGTGTACTTTCTACCTTCTTCGGCGGCATCTTCGCGCTTATCTTGGTGATTGTGCTGTCGTTCTATTTTGCTCTGCAGGAGACTGGAGTGGATGATTTCCTCCGCTTGATTACGCCTGCAAAGCACGAGGAATACGTGGTGAACTTGTGGATGCGTGCAAAGAAGAAGATAGGTCAGTGGATGCAGGGACAGCTCCTCCTGTCTCTCTTGGTGGGAATTATTGTGTACCTCGGACTCCTTATTCTTGGTGTGCCATACGCACTTTTCTTGGCCGTTGCTGCCGCACTTCTTGATTTGATTCCTCTTTTTGGCTCATTCCTCGCAGGAATCTTGGCGGTGGTAGTCGCGTTTTCCTCAGGCGGGCTGACCCTTGCTCTTATTGTGGCGGGTCTCTACTTCATTGTGAATCAGTTTGAGGCGCACCTCATCTATCCGCTCGTAGTAAATAAGGTGGTAGGCATACCTCCGCTCTTGGTAATTCTCTCGCTCATTATCGGTGGGAGCCTTGCCGGCTTCCTCGGCATCCTTCTCTCCATTCCAATTGCCGCAGGTCTGCGCGAGTTTCTAAACGACTTTGATAAGTCAAAGCAGCGCGCGCGGGAAATGCTGCACTAATTACATACGAGCATGGCCAGGTACCTCACGACCACACTTCCATACGTAAACGACGAGCCGCATCTAGGCTTTGCACTTGAAAGCGTACATGCAGATGTGCTTGCACGTGCCTGGCGCCTAGCCGGGGAGGATGTGTTCTTTTCAACCGGCACTGACGAGCATGGACAGAAGATATTTGAGGCAGCGCAGAAGCGGGGTCAGGACGTGCAGGAATATGTTGATTTTTACGCAGCTCGGGTAGAAGGGCTCAAGGATGTGCTCGCTCTCACGCCGGACAATTTCATTCGCACAACGAGCGAAGCGCACAAGCAGGCCGCGCAGGAAATGTGGCGCCGCTGTGACGCGGCAGGGGACATCTACAAGAAGGCGTACTCGGGTACGTACTGTGTCGGGTGTGAGGCGTATAAAACAGAAAAGGACCTAACTCCCGAAGGAGCCTGTGAACTTCATCCAAGCACGCCAGTGCAAATCATCGAGGAAGAGAACTACTTCTTCCGACTTTCCAAGTACCAGCAGGATCTAGAAGACTATCTTTCGCACGAAGGCGTTATTGTGCCGGAGTGGCGCCGTCAAGAAGCGCTCAATTTTGTGCGAGGTGGTCTTGAGGACTTTAGTATTTCGCGTACCAAGGAGAAGTTGTCGTGGGGTGTGCAAGTTCCAGGAGATGATAATCAGGTGATGTACGTATGGTTTGATGCGCTCACTGACTATATTTCTACACTCGGGTGGCCAGAGGATGAAAAGGGCAACTTCAAAAAATTCTGGGAGGAGGGGCGAACGGTGCAGGTTGCAGGGAAGGATCAGGTGAGATTCCAGTCAATCATGTGGCAAGCAATGCTTTTGTCAGCAAAGATTAAGACCACCGACCAAGTGTTCTATCACGGCTTCATAAACTCAAACGGGCAGCGCATGAGCAAGTCGACGGGAAACGTCATTAGCCCTTACGACTTGGTGGAAAAGTATGGCGTAGACGCCACTCGCTACCTACTTCTGCGCCACGTGCATCCAACCGAGGATTCCGACATTACCTGGGAGCGCCTGGACGAGTGGTACACCGCTCATCTTGTAAACGGACTTGGGAATTTGGTATCGCGCGTCATGAAGCTTGCACAGGATCATTTGCCCGGACCTGTGTCACTCGTTGATTTGGGACACACTATTGACCCGACATTCTTTACTCGCCTTGAAGCATTTTCATTCCAAGAAGCAATGAATGAAATCTTTGCACTGGTGGGGGAGGGAGACGAATTCATGACGAGCCAGGAGCCGTTCAAAAAGATTAAGGTGGAAGACACTGCGGGTATCGCACGGGCTGATATTGCAAAGCTCGTGAGCGACGTGGCGCGTATTGCGCTGTATCTGGCGCCATTCATGCCAAGCACCAGCGTGCGCATTTTGGACGCAGTCCATACGAATACTAAGCCAGAGAACCTCTTTCCGCGCCTTCCATAAGCATGAAGTATTTTGATGCGCACTGTCACATCCAATTCCCCGTGTTTGACGAGGACCGGGAAGCGCTCGCGCAACGTATGCAGCAGGAGGCTTTCGGCGGCATAGTCGTTGGGGTCGATAAGGAATCTTCGGAGCGGGCAATTATGCTTGCTGAAACGCACCCGCATCTATGGGCAGCGGCGGGGCTCCACCCAAACTACACGCAAGAGCACGAATTCAGTGTGGAGGAATTCCGCGCGCTCGCCAGTCACAAGAAGGTGGTAGCAATAGGCGAGTGCGGACTTGATAATTTCCGTCCAGAGAATCCAGAAGCTACACGTGCCAGGCAGCGCGAGGTGTTTGAGCAGCATGTACGGCTTGCGGTTGAGCTTAATAAGCCGCTCATGATTCACGCCAGGCCAACCAAGGGCACGCAAGATGCGTACCAGGATTTGATTGAGATACTCACGTCATATAAGAAAGAGCACGGCGAGCGCCTTCTCGGCGACATTCATTTCTTTGTGGGTGGGGTAGAGGAGGCTCGCGCCCTTATCGATCTAGACTTCACACTCTCATTCACCGCTGTGCTTACCTTTACTCATGATTATGACGAAGTGGTACAGTTCGCACCAATTACACACCTTCTATCAGAGACCGACGCTCCGTACGTGGCTCCAGTCTCTCGCCGCGGACAGAGAAACGACCCGCTTTCAGTCCGCGACGTGGTTGCTGCTATGGCGGCCATACGTGGCGAAGACGAGGAGTTAGTTCGTGAGACGGTACTTAGCAATGCCAGGCGGCTTTTTGCACTCTAGCTAGTAAATAGGCGGGCTAATTGCCGTAACTGTGCTCGCGTGGTACAGTTCGCCCGTTATGAAAAAAGAATTCGATAACGGTGCTGAAGGCACCGAGCTAGATACGGAGGCGGGATATAACGAGTCCCGCGTGTACGAACTCGGCTTCCACCTCGATCCTGAGCTTCCTCAGGAAGAGGCGAAAAAAACTTACCAGGTACTTCGCGACATTGTGTCAGGAGCAGGAACCATCGTAGCTGAAGGTCAGCCACAGAAGGTGCAGCTTGCTTACACCATTTCACGTAGTGTTGACCACCTTCGTCGCGACTACGACAGCGCGTACTTCTGCTGGATTGCCTACGAGGCAGACGGCGAGGGACACGAGGTTGTGCTTGGCGCAGCCAAGAGCGAGATGAATATCATTCGCTTCCTTGATATCCGCACTGAAAAGGAGCTTGCAATTCACGCAGCAGAAATGCACGAGATTTACGCGAAGGCAGCAGTAGAGAACTCTGTAGCTCCTGAGGAGGTACTAGACACTGATCTAGACCAGGCACTCAAAGAGGTAGAAGCATAGTTCTTGGTATACTAAACGCATGTACCCCGTTAGAATTCTTTGCACGCAGCGGAAAGAATCAAGCGGGACAACGAAACTCCATTACTAGTTAAATTCTAACGGGATGTACCTAAACAAAGTCACACTCTACGGGAACCTTACACGCGATCCAGAGCTTAAAGCCCTTCCAGGCGGACAGCAGGTGGCGTCGTTTGGACTTGCTACCAACCGCTCCTTTAAGAACAAGGAGGGA
>CAYITJ010000028.1:0-3895 GCA_964366435.1 uncultured Candidatus Saccharibacteria bacterium | reverse complement strand
TACCAACCGCTCCTTTAAGAACAAGGAGGGACAGCAGCAGGAGCAGACAGAGTTCCACAACATTGTTGCGTTCGGTCGCACTGCAGAGGTAATGGGGCAGTACCTAAAAAAGGGACGTCCAGCCTACATTGAAGGCCGCATTCAGACCCGTTCATGGGATAAAGATGGTCAGAAGCAGTACCGAACGGAGATTGTCGTGGACACATTCCAGTTTGGCCCACAGGCAGCAGGAGAGCGCACAGGAGCACCTGCTTCTAGCGCACCGCGCGCCGCGAGCAACGACCAGGGAGAGGCACCAGCGTTTGGTGGAGAAGAGATTGCATACCCAGACGAAGAGATTAATCCAGAAGACATCCCATTCTAGAGGAACCATCCAAAAGATTCCGTGTGCGTCGTTACGGGGCCCGCAGATTTCTTCCATCGTACTATGAGTACGTCTTCAGAAATCTACTTCCCGTGCCTTGCACACAAAACTTTTTGACTGCTTCCTGAGAAAAGTGAAAGATATTCAAAAATTATTTACAAAAACATGGCACATCAATCAGAAAGGGACGAGGTAGAGAACAAGAAGTTTGTGGACTACAAGGACGTGGCGTACCTTCGTCAGTTCATGAATCCACATGCAAAGATTCTTGGAAAGAAGCGCAGTGGTGTATCTGCTGCAAAGCAGCGTCAGATTGCACTTGCAATCAAGCGCGCTCGCTACATGGCGCTTCTCCCATACCTAGCCGCATAGGCAGCAAAAGGGGAGTAAAGAAACACAACAGCCGCCCACAGGGCGGCTGTTGTGTTTACGGAGGTCAGGAGTAGTATTGAGCGCAGAACAGTACGCGGCAATAAGGCCGCGGCAATGGCTCGGGGAGGGTCGTATGGGTCTATTCACTGGAAAGGCACTATTGATTGCTCTGACACTCGCCGTCCCCGTGACGATTGGGATTGCGAATACGGGTCGTCCATCTGAGGACATTCGTCTCACGGCGAATACTACCCCCATGCCTCCAGCTGCGATTGCGGCCGACTGCGCGGGGTTCCCAACAGAGATTGCACTTGAGTTCGGTCGCAGGTACAACGGTAGGCAAATCTTCACTATCGAAGGGCTGCCCGTCACGTATGATGCGAAAATCGTCACGGTGCACCAGGCGGGCGGTTGCTTGATTGAACCTGCGCCAAAAGCGCCACCTGAAAAGGCGAAGGACACAATCGTTCTTGCCCCCGCAATCGGACTGCGGGACTGGAATGATACTCAAGGAGAAGGACTCCCTGTATACGTCATCGCAGAGATGAAGGCGCGGGCAGGGAGCATGGATCGTGTGTTCATTACACTACGTCTTCCTCCACCAGCGCGGGCACACACTCCCAAGGAGCCCGCACGCATTGCGTAACGAGAAACGGCGGACACCACACCAAGGTGTCCGCCGCGTTCGTTTGGGATACGCTACGCCTTCTCAACACGCTCAACGTACTCGCCGGTGTCTGTATTAATTCTGAGGATGTCACCCTCGTTGATGAAGAGGGGGGTAGAAATGACCGCGCCTGATTCAAGCGTCACCTGCTTGGTACCTCCTGTTGCGGTATCTCCCTTAATGCCGGGCGGTGCTTCGGTAACTTTCAGCTCCATCTTAATCGGAATGCTAATAGCCACTGGATTGTCCTTGTAGAGAAGAACTTCCACAGGACTGTTAACCTTTAGCCACTGCACCTGCTCGTGTACCGTCTCTTCGGGAAAAGCAAAACGATTTTTAGCATTTCCTTCCTCGGCAAACCAGCTTTCGCCACGACTTGAATACAGATACACCGCCTGCATCTTGCCGATGTCTGCTTCAGGCACCGTCTCGCTTTGGTGGAACGAGATTTCGGTCACTTTGCCAGATACGAGGTGGCGAAGCTTGGTCTGGTTAACCGGCTTTCGTTGCTGCATACGGAAAACGTGGGACGAGAGTACCTCATACGGTTCGTTGTTGTACTCAATAACCTTTCTCTGAACGATTTCGTTGTAGGATAGTATTGCCATAAGCCAGAATTGATTATAAAAAGCTCAGCCAGCCCCAGGGCAGGACAAAGAGCGCGAGTTAGGAGTATCATACAAGACATCATGGGGTTTTCAAGAACGCGAGAGTCGCTCAAAGACGCCACCGACGAGGAGGTGCTGCTGTTGGTCAAAAAGGACCCCGAAGCGCTTGGGGTACTTATGGACCGCTATGAGGCCGCTTTTCTACGAAAGGCAAAGAGTATCCTCTTTAGTCCCGAGGAGGCTGAGGAGGCCGTTCAGGACGTGTTTACCCGTATATATGTGTATGCAGACCGATTTAAGCCGCAAGAGGGCGCCAGCTTCTCATCGTGGGCCTACGCCATCCTTACGCGCCTGTGTTTTACCCGATACCAGAAATTGAAGAAAGAGCGGGGCAGGACCCTTGCCCTGGACCCGGAAGTATATGAGCGCCTGCGAGACGACGCCGATTTCGTGGAAGAATTGGCACTTAAGGACGAGGTGTTGATAGCGCTTGCACGGCTCCCTGAGGTGGCGGCCAAGGCACTGCATCTGCAGTTTATAGAAGGGAAGACTCAGGAGGAGATTGCAGAGAGTGAAGGAACGTCCGTCTCTGCAGTGAAAACGAGGGTGCATCGTGCGAAGAAACTTTTTAAGAAGTCACTTGGTGATACTAGCTATGGAGACCATGTCTAATTCACGTATGCAAAAGGTGGTACTGCGTCGAGCGCGCACCATCGCTATTATGCGACCGCTTGTTTCAAGTGCGGCGCTTGGTGTTGTGGCAATAGTCGCTTCGCTCTACGTTATTAGTAGGGAAGTGTGGGTGGCTCGTGTACTTGAAAATATGCCTTCGCCCGCAAACATGGCCGCGTTTTTCCGATTCTTTGAGGTGGCATTTATGAACACCTCTTTTGCGGTGCAGGTGCTCACCCTCCTCTTGATTGCGGGCATGTACTGGATTGCGCGTGACATTGCACTGCGCGTACAGGTGTCACGCAGCCTGGCGTAGCTAACACCGACTTTATTTGTGTGGTATACCGTGTACTGCGCCATTTCGGCGCGGTACATTTCTGGAGACTCCGCATGGGGGACAAGGCACTGAAAGGTTTGACCAGCACCAGTGGCGGGTCGGACACGGGGAAGAAGTTCTGCCTGGTTTGTGGCAGGGAGCCAGCAGGTGGCAGGAGGCCTTGCAAGAGTAAGACTTCGGCACTACGCAAGCGGTGCCTCTACTACACTCCCTCAGCCGGACAGACCGTCAGTTAAACACTGGACGGGGAATATTTAACGAAGAAGGCCGCGCAAAAGCGCGGCCTCATTCTTTTATATACCTACGAGCAATACTACTCCGCGGCCATCTTTGCCTTCACTAACTTCAAGATGTCGTTTGCGACAGTCTTGTTCTCGCGCAGGAAGGTGCGCGTAGCGTCATATCCGCGCGCAAGAGGGAGTTCGCCAAACTTGTATGAGGCACCAGACTTCTGGAGGATGTCGTACTTCTCACCAAGCGCGATAATCTCACCCTCGCGGCTGATTCCTTCGTTGTAGAGAAGGTCAAATTCAGTTGTTTTGAACGGTGCAGCCACCTTGTTCTTCACTACCTTCACGCGTACACGACCGCCCACAACCTCTTCACCCTTTTTAATTTGCGCGATACGGCGAATATCAAGACGAACTGAAGTGTAGAACTTAAGTGCCTTGCCGCCTGGGGTGGTCTCTGGGTTACCAAACATCACACCAATCTGCATGCGAATCTGGTTAATAAAGATCACGCTGGCTTTGGAGCGATTGATCACTCCAGTAAGTTTGCGCAGGGCCTGGCTCATTAGGCGAGCCTGCAAACCCGGCAGAGAGTCACCCATGTCACCTTCGATTTCAGCCCTCGGGACTAAGGCAGCAACCGAG
>CAYITJ010000027.1:0-7237 GCA_964366435.1 uncultured Candidatus Saccharibacteria bacterium | reverse complement strand
CCCTCACGGGGGAGGAAGGTGGGGATGACGCCAGATCAGCATGTCCCTTGATGCCTTGGGCTGCACACGTGATACAATGGCCGGTACAGAAGGAAGCAATACCGTAAGGTGGAGCAAATCCTAAAAACCGGCCCCAGTACGGATAGAGGTCTGCAACGACCTCTTGAAGATGGAATCGCTAGTAATCGTGGGTCAGCACACCACGGTGAATACGTTCTCGAGTCTTGTACTCACCGCCCGTCAACTCAGGGAAGTTGGTGGTACCCGATATCTTGGTTTATCCAGGACTACGGTAAAATCAATGACAAGGAGTAAGTCGTAACAAGGCACGGCTAGCGGAAGCTGGTCGTGGAACATATCCAATCGGAACAAGGTTAGTTCGTAAGAACGCCTATCCGGTCGATCTGCCGGGGGCTGAATGTTGGTTGCTACTATCGCGTAGGATTTATTCTATGTATCGGTAGTGGCCGACATTCAGCCTCCGAACAGGAGAGATGGTACTTTGTCTCTAAACAAGTACACGGACGCCGGAAAAACGAACCGGTGGAGGATTGGAAGCCTCAATTGAGCTTCTAAACCTTCGAATAGGCGGAACACAAGAGAACCTTCTTATTTTCTAGATACTTCAGTTGCAACGCAAAGCGCGCGCAGTTGAAGGTTTTCCCTCGGGAGAACCTTCAACTGCGCGCGTTTTTCGTTTACGAGTGGAATAAATTGGGGTATTCTGGTAGTATCCGAGGAGCCGAAAGGAAGTGCTGATTGCATCTTTTCCTTCGGAAAAGCTCGCAAGTGTATGCCGTGTCGCAGCTATCGCTGCTCAGGCATACGCTTGCGGTGCTCGTTGCACAAAGAAATATATAAAGACATTCCTTCATATATTTCTTTGCTTGCTCGCTATGCAAGCGTAGCTCAGTTGGTAGAGCACTCGACTGATACTCGAGCGGTCATAGGTTCGAATCCTATCGCTTGCACAAATACGAAGTCCCTGAGGCGAAAGTCTCAGGGACTATCGTTTTGTAGCAGAGCGGAGGATTCGAACGCCGGAGCAAGATTTTGTCAGTAGACAAAATCAGCGAGGCGGTGACTAGAGCGAAGGTGAGTGTCGACGAAACTTCGACTCGAGGGAGAAAAGCGGCCCTAAGTTTCTCGAGCAAAGCGATTAGAAACTGGAAATACCCTTAGGGTGTAATCGCGGTCCTATCGCTTGCACTAAGACTCAAACAATAGCCGGCTATTGTTGTTGGGTATTGCATATTTTAAATATATGTATTATAATATATATGGGTGCAATGCCAGTCAGTGAAGGATGGCGCATGACAAATCAGGACATCGAACGGCTCATTCGAGCCAGCAAGTACGACGGAGAGCATGGTGCGGTGGCGCAACACCGCGCACTCTATAAGGCTGACCCGAAAGGTCAGTTGATACCGTTTGCGGTCACGCTCTACAGCGCCCGCAAGGCCATGGCAGTGGTAAAGGAGTTCGTGCCACTGGTCCCCGAGCTCAAGAAGGTCATCGCTGCACGAGAGGAGGCGCGGGATGGTGACGGTCTCGACGTCATCTCAACCCACCTACTCTGGTGGAGTAAGCAAGGACAGTACGACGCCGCCGATGCCCTTAATCGGGCATGGAGCGCCGCAAAGTCCGGGTACCGCGTCATGCATGATGAGGAGAGGGGTGAGCACACCCGCTCGCTGCTCGCACTCACGCTGGCGGAGACCTCTATTCTGTTGGGGCGCAGGAAAGGGGTGCGGGCGTATCTCAACTTCGCGCGCAGCCGTGTGGCCGACATCAAAGACCCCGACCAGCGGGTTCGGGTCTACCGGAAGCTCGCCTACATCTACCTGCGTTACTACGGCAATCCTTTCCAGGCATGGAAGTATTACCAGCGAGCCCGGTCGGTGACGGGTGTCTCTCTGGACGCAATGAACAAGACAAAAATCCTCGGGGTCTAGCTTTCGCAAGACTCTAGTAAGGATTCTCCGCGCGCCCCTCAAAAGGCGCGCGGCATTCTTTTACCCAGGGTCCCTGTTTTGTAAGGGGACAAGACTATATACTTAAACATATGCGAGATTTGCTCATCATTGCTGGTATGTGCGCGGCTGCAATTATTGTGGGCGCGTGGCTGTACCTTTACGGGCCAACAGGCGTTCCTGACACCGACCAAGCAGCTGCTTCAGTGGAGGCGGTGGTTGTGCAAGAGCCAGTGATTGAATCAAAGGATGTTCCATTTGGAGTGCTTGGTCACGGGTCTGTTGCTGAGGGAGTATCAAAGCGCAAGAACTACGCAATCTATTCCAAGCAAGAGTACGAGAAAATATGGAAGCTTTCTGGTAATACCAACACAATGCCCGTCGTAGATTTCAAGAAGGGATACGTCATAGCTGTCTTTGCAGGTGAGCGCCCAACAGGTGGGTACGCCATTTCTGTGGAGAAGGTAGCTGATACCGGAAAGGAGCGGCACGTGACGGTACTCGTAGAAAAGCCAGGAGCGGGCTGCATTACCTCTCAGGCTGTTACGAGTCCGTACCAGATTATCCGGGTTCCATTCTCTGCAGCAGTGTTGAGTCACACAGAGGTAGAGAAGGAAGTGCCTTGCGAGTAGGGATTTCATAGACCGTGCGAAGTGCGATAGGATGCCTGTATGGACCTGCGCGGACAGCTGGCTGGGAAGAAGATAACCGTCATGGGGCTCGGGCTTCTTGGTCGTGGTGTGGGGGATACCAAGTTCCTGGCAGAGCAGGGCGCAGAGCTCATTGTTACGGACCTGAAGAGTAAAGAGGAACTCGCCTCGTCACTTGAGGTACTAAAGGATTTTTCAAACATCACCTACGTACTAGGTGAGCACCGTCTTGAAGATTTTCGCAGCAGGGATTTTATTCTAAAGGCTGCGGGCGTTCCGTTGGACTCCGTGTATATACAAGAAGCAGAGAAGACGGGCATACCGATTAAGATGAGCGCGTCCTGGTTTGCTGAGCTTGCAGGAGTTCCTGTGGTGGGAGTTACCGGAACGCGCGGAAAGTCCACCACCACGCACATGGTGCATGCCATTATGCAGCAGGCCGGAATGAAGGTGCTACTTGGTGGGAACGTGCGCGGTGTTTCGACCCTCGCACTCTTGGATGAGGTTACACCCGAGCACTACGCACTCTTTGAGCTTGATTCATGGCAGTGCCAAGGATTTGGGGACGCGAAGATGAGTCCACAGCTCGCCGTGTTTACTACATTCATGGCAGACCACATGGTCTATTACAAAGACGACATGGAAGTGTATTTACGCGACAAGGCACAGATATTTATGCATCAGAAGCCGGGAGATACCCTGGTGCTTGGTTCACAGTGCGAGGAAGTGGTACGTGAAGCATATGGTTCAAAACTTGTGGGAGAGGTCATCGTGGCAAGCGATACTGTGCTTCCTGCCGATTGGCAGCTACGGGTACCAGGAATTCATAACCGGTACGACGCTGGGCTCGCGCTGGCGACTGCGCGCGTGCTTGGAATTCCTGACGAGGTTTCGAGGGAGGCCCTGGAAACATTTGCGGGCGTGCCGGGCCGGCTTGAATTCCTACGGGAAGTGGGTGGTGTCAAAATCTACAACGATACTAACGCCACCACACCAGACGCAACACTCGCTGCACTTCGTGCATTGCCCAAGGGTCGCGTGATGCTCATCATGGGGGGCTCTGACAAGGGACTGGACATGAGTGAACTGATAGCTGAGCTCCCGCATCTAACCAAGAATGTGTTCCTCCTTGCTGGTACGGGCACCGACCGCATCAAAGACAAGGTCAGAAACACTACCATATATGGTAGTGTTTCTGACGCAGTGCAGGCAGCAGTTAGTGTTGCCGAAGAAGGGGATGTGGTACTTCTGTCTCCAGCGTTCGCCTCATTTGGTATGTTTAAAAATGAGTATGACCGAGGCGATCAATTTAATGTAATAGTCAGAGAGCTATGAAAAAGCTATTTCAACACTCAGAAGAAAATCCTTTCCATATATCAGTAGGGGTCGTTTTGGTAAACGACGAAGGGAAGATACTTGTGCACAAAACAGACAGCACCACGATTCCAGAGAAGTTTGCTCACCTGTTGGGTGGTCTTGATAAGGCGTATATACTCATGAGAGAGTCGCTTGAGAATGATGAAACTTTGGAGCAGTGTGTTGCTCGAGGGCTGCGAGAAGAGTTTGGAGCAGAAGGAGAGTTGGTAAAATACCTCGGCGCTATAAGTACCCCGGTGGCAGCACGTGCTCGCGTATTTGAGAAGACCACGCTTTATTTTCTGGCACGACTTCAGCGACAAGGACCAAGACCAATGGACGATGAAGAGTCGTTTACAGAACTTGTGTGGATGGAACCAGCTGAACTTATTTCAACAATGAAGACGCAGGGTACTCAAGCCAACCGAGAAGATTTAAATGAGTCAAAAATTATAGAGACCTATGTCAAATACAAGTAGCAAGCGCACAGTTTTCATGAGCGGCGTTGGCGGCATTGGCATGTCGGCGCTTGCGCAACTTCTTGCGGAGCGTGGAGAGGTAGTCACGGGCTCTGATCGGGAAGAGAGTCCAACTACGCGACTGCTTGAAAGTAGGGGAATCAAGGTGATGATAGGGCAGACGAGAGAGAACGTGCCAGGGCAGGCCGACATTCTCGTGTATTCAGCGGCGGTCCATACCGACAATCCAGAGCGCATGCGCGCAACAGAGCTGGGTATTCCACAGGTGTCCTATTTTGAAATGCTCGGAAGTGTTTCGGAGCAGAAACGCACCATAGCAGTAGCAGGTACGCATGGAAAGACCACGACCACGGGAATGCTCGCAAAGATTTTGCGTGACGCAGGCGTGTCACCATCGGCGGTGGTGGGCTCTATTGTTCAGGATTTTGGCAGTAACTATCTGTCCGGGGAGTCGGACTGGTTTGTGGTTGAGGCGTGCGAGTACCAGCGACACTTCCTTAATCTCACACCAGAAATTCTGGTAGTCACGAATCTTGAGTTTGATCACACAGACTACTACCAAGACCTAGCAGACGTGCAAGACGCGTTTCGCACGCTTATGAAGAAAGTGCCTGCACACGGCTACATTGTGACGGATGCTGAGCGCCCAAGCATCGCGCCTCTTCTGGAAGGACTTGCTGCAACTATTGTTGATTACACGCGCGAGCCAGCGTTCCCCCTGCAACTCCCTGGGGAGTTTAATCAGATGAACGCGCGCGCAGCTGCTGCGGCCGCAAGGCTCGTTGTGCCAGATATTACACCCGGGAAGTTGCTTATTTCCCTTGAGGAGTTTAAGGGGACGTGGCGCAGATTCCAGTACAAAGGAAAGACTGCACAAGGAGCCGATGTGTACGACGATTACGCACACCATCCAACCGCGATTAAGGAAACACTGCAAGCGCTCCGTGAGAAAGTAGAAGGTAGAATTTTTGTTGCGTTTCACCCGCACCTCTACAGCCGAACTCATGATTTGCTCGACGGATTCTCCCGCGCGTTTACTGATGCGGACCAAGTGCTCATTGCGCCTATTTACGCAGCGCGCGAAATAGACGACGGCTCGGTATCAAGTGAACTTCTCGCTGAGCGCGTGAGTGCTGAGGGCGTGCCTGCGCGAGCACTCTCATTTGAGGAGATTGAGGCGGTACTTCGTAGTGAGCCAGAGGAAGGGGATGTAATTATCACTATGGGAGCTGGAGATATTTATAAGGTTGCAGACTCTATCACCTCATAAGGCTATACAAGGACGCCTCTCGGGCGTAGGATAAGTGCCAGGTAGAAGGGAGGTGGCGTATGAAAAAGAAACGTTTCGTGCACCGACTTGCTGTACGCTGGAAGGCATTCTGGCGAGCTCTTGATCGCATCGCGGAAGAGTATCATCGCGACAGGGTCGCACACCCTGAGTTCTATCAAGATCTGAATCAGCCAACGCTCTAGTGATAGAGCCACGAAGCGCCGACGGTTTCGACCGCCGGCGTGCTTCTTTGTCTGAGTATTGCATAAATGATAGGGTGCTGTATATGGGAACACTCTCCGTCGTCGCAACGCCTATTGGGAATTTGGGTGATATTACTATTCGCGCACTTGAGACGCTCAAGTCCTGCGATGTCATTGCGTGCGAGGATACTCGCGTTACTGCCAAACTTCTTGCTCGCTACGAGATACAAAAGCCCCTCCTCATTTTTCATGCGCAAAGTGGTAAGCATGCGACCACGCGTATTCTCCAGCTTTTGGGAGAAGGAAAGCATGTTGCACTTGTTACGGACGCAGGCACGCCTGGCGTGTCTGACCCTGGGAACGAACTGGTACGAGCAGTGCGTGAGGGGCTTCGTGATGACGTCACGATTGAAGCGATACCCGGTGCTGCTGCGCTTACTGCCGCACTCTCCATTGCGGGCATGCCCACACACGAATTCACGTTCCTTGGATTTTTGCCGCATAAGAAGGGGCGTCAGACACTGTTTAAAGAAATTGCCGAGTCAGACCGCGCCATGGTGTTCTACGAGTCGCCACACCGCATAGAGAAGGCACTCCAGAGCCTTGCAGACGTTCTGCCTGAAGAGCGAAGGGTGTCCACACTGCGTGAACTTACCAAAATGCACGAGTCGGTGGTGGAGGGCAGCGCTCAGGAAGTGGCGAGCTATTTCAAGGATCATCCCGACCAGGTGCGCGGGGAATTTGTTGTCATTGTTGCTCCGTAGCCTACTTCGGTATACTGGGGGAGTATGTCGCGTGAATCAATTCTTATACTGCTCGGTCTGCTTACCGCCGCGCTCCCATTCCTCGGGCTGCCGCTCTTTTGGTTATCCATCGGATATCCGGTCGTTGGTGCGCTGGTCGCACTGATTGGGCTGACCTTGGTGCGTAGAAAGAAGCGAGCCACCGTTCCTATTCATGAAACACCATCTCCTCAAGCTGAGTCGTAATACGCACGCACGCATTATATTTGCGGGCGTGCTTGTGGTGCTTCTTGTTGCGTTTGCTATTCCGTATGCGATGGCAACTACCTATGTGAAAGGAGAGAATACTCTTGCTGGTACGGTTAAAAAGCTAATCCCAGAGATTCCAAAGACACTGGATACTAAGAAGTACGACGAGCTTCTTATAAAGAATGCAAACTACGCGAGCACGACCTCCACTACGACGCCAAGACTCTGGCCCGCAAAAGCACCGTACCCAAAGGCAGGCGCCATCCTTCCCGAGAAGCGCATCATTGCGTACTACGGCAACTACTATTCAACCA
>CAYITJ010000026.1:0-7521 GCA_964366435.1 uncultured Candidatus Saccharibacteria bacterium | reverse complement strand
TAATAAAGATGTCGCAGCACGCAAGCATGAGCGGCATCTCCTTGTGACCAATCTGTCCCATGAATCGTGCGCGCCCTTCTACCCCGAGTCGTTTTGCTAACGCTTTGAGTTTGTCTTCGTCTGGCCCAATACCGTAGATAAGGAACGACACGTGTTCAGGCAGACGAGTAAGCGCCGTGATGACATCGTCTACGGCGTTCTTGTGCACGAGGCGCGACGTGGTCACCATAAATACATCTCCCTCTTTCTTTCCAAGCTCCTTCTTCATGTGCGCTATTTCCTCTGCGCTAAATATTTGTGTGAAGCGTGCCGTGTCTACGCCGTTTGGAATCACTTCGCTGTGCCTTTTAAATCCCATACGCTTCCCCCAATTCAGTAGAAACGTAGAGATGGGTTGCAGTGCATCTGCGTGCACAAAGCCCTGGCGAAAGAGTGGCCATACTGGCTTCATCATTTTTTCAATGTGTTCCGTCGGGTCCCCTTCTTGAAGGGTAAGCAGATACGATACGCGCGGATTAAACCATTTGAAAAGGCCTGCAGGGATTGCAGTAGCGTGTGCCATCATCGCCCAGGTCATATCAAACGTATGCTTTCTGTGGAGTGAAAGGGCGTTCAGAGCTGCAAGTATCTGAAATAGATACTTATTCAAATGCAGTGGCATCTTTTTGAGGTCAGCAATACTTGGGGCCTTTATCGCAATACCAATGCGGTGAACGATGACGTTTCCGATTTTCTCCGTCTTTGGAAGTGTGCTGTCAAAGCGACTCGTCACCATATGGAACTCGTACTCCTCGGGAGAGACACGGTCCGTAATTTCTTTGAGGGCGACTTCTGCCCCACCCACAAACGGGTAGTACTGGAGCGAAAATATAAGCACCTTTTTCATAGGCTAATTATTATTTTTTATTCGCCAGAAATCCTGAGTACGCAAAACGGATTTGATTTGCAAACGCGTCCCCTTCTCCAAGGGATTTGCGTGCACGCATACGCTCTTCAAGTGAGGCGAGTTTTGCTCCTTGCCACTTACTTGATGCATACACTTGGTCTGCTCGACCGGTAATCAGCCGCAGGAAGAGGAGCTCGTACCACGACAAGCTTTGGTCAGCGAGCGTTACGAGTAGTGGCAGGTTTCGCTTTCGGCGCACTGAGAGCGCAGCAAGTGTCCCATAGCTTGCCATTACCGACCATGAAAACGCATAGGTGTGTTTCCCTGCCAATTCCATGCCGCGCATACCACCGAGAAATGGCAGCACAAATTTATCAAACGCTGTTCCCCACCCAACACGATGTATGGTTGCGTTACTCACTGGGCAATCGCTCGTGAGCGCCTCCTTAGTGTGCGCTGCTGTAACAATATCGAAGTGAACATCTGGCATGCTCGCCATCAGTCTACACAGCGCGTGTTCTGCTGGACCCATGATGGGGTGGAACGTAGTCGTAAATACCAACACCCGTGGGGCGCGCACCACCACGGCTTCTCGTCCTGTCGCAGTAATCTGAGCAATATAGTCTGCAAGATTTCTCTTGGCGCTCCATCCAATTGCTACGGACTTCTCTGTATTAACTTCAGAAGTCATGCGGTTGCCTTGGCGTTCAGGCAACATAATAGGCTCTCCCCCGAACAGTTTTGCAACTTCAAGTATGGAATACGCTGTCGGGTCGCCGAGGCCAAAATCATCCCCTTCACCCTTCTCGCCAACAAGTACAAGCCCATCCACAATATCGTCCACGTGGGTAAAGTTTCGCTGCTGCGTCCCTGGAGCTACTACCGCAAGCGGCTTGCCTGCCAAGTAGGTCTGTCTAAATATTTCTATGACGGTACCAAACGCTCCCGCACGCTCACCCGGGCCGTACACGTTATAGAAATAGGTGATGGCATATGGCACCCCAAACCATGCAGCATAGTTGCGCACCAGCTCAGTGTTCGTGGCCTTGCTCCACGCATAGGGGCTTTGATCTCTCCCTAGCCCTCCGTCCCCAAACTTCGTAGAGGAACCCGCGTACACAATCTTTGACCCACGCTGTCGGACGAATTCAAGCACTGCAAAGGTGCCTGCCTTATTTAAATCCCACACCGTTTCTACGTCTTCAAAGCTTTTTTCTACACGTGAGTACTCCCCAAGGTGGTACACCAAGTCTGGCGTCTCTGGAACCAGTGCTTCAATATCCTTGGTGTGTCCGTCGCGATACTCAACACCGGGCACGTGATTATTCCTACTTCCAGTGAAGTAGTTATCAAGACTTATGACTTTGTGCCCTGCCTCGTGAAGCCGACGACAGAGATGTGAGCCCACAAAGCCGGCTCCCCCGGTGACGAGAATGGTCTTAGACATGAACGTGATTAGAGTATGTTAGAAAAATAGCCAGATGCAAGGCGGGAATGAGCGCCAGAAGCCCTTGAGCGAAGCGATTAGGGATTCAAGTACTCCTGGGGTGAAACGTACCGAGCCGTATGGGCTATACGGTGAGGGAGTCTCGGAATGAGCAACGCAGTAGCTGGCATGTTTCGGACATACTCTAGAGTATGACAAGAATTGAGGCAGCAGCAACTAGAAGACCCATAAAGGAGATGGTCCAGGGCGAAGCAAGGAGCCCAGGAGCCGCAAGGCCTGCAGACGCCCCAAGCGCGCCAGGGACTGCTGTCGCGCTTGGGGCACTCATGTGTGTGACATAGGCCTGCGAGTTAATGGTGCTCAGAGGGAGTGTGACGGCATCCTCTCTATCTTGTATACCAACGTTGACTGCTACAGGTTGCTCGGGCGTGTCGTACACAACCGGCTCCGGACTGCTGTCAGGAGTTTTGGGCGACACCTCTTCGGGAGCCAGAGGCGCCTCTAGTTCAAGACCAGCGCTTACGGCACCGCTTGGAAACAGGAGTGCAATGGGCTCGGTAGATGTGCCAAGTTTTGTGATACTCGCGGGCAATTGCGTTTCTTGTCCTGGCAACATTGCCATGAAGCGCGGAAGGATGAATTGGCGATTTCCCTGTACTACTCTCCACCCCGACATGTCTAGTATCTCGTCTCCGTCATTTACGAGAGTAATTCCTTCACTGGTTGCTTTAGTGATTCTTGCCGCTGAGGGATACACGACGGCTTTCAGCAAGGACACGGTGTGACTCTTTCCAGCACGTGCGGCAATGGAGACAGTGTAGGTGCCGGGCAATACGTATGCGTGAGTGACTTCGTCACCGTCAGCGCTGTCTCCATCGCCAAAGCTCCATGAGAATTCGGCATCCTTGCGAACGATGCCGTCGCTATCATAGGCGTACGCTGAAAATATCGTGTCCGCTCCTGCCGAAAGGATCCGACCCGGCCCCGCATCAATATAGAGTTTTGGCACCGGGTTCCCAGAAGTGGCACGCGAGATACTGCTACCACCCACACTTGGCTGTGGCGTAAGTGGGTCGGTAGAGGATGCTACTGGTTCTGTGCCCTCATCATCTTCGTCGTCAGTGGCTCCAGTATTGTTTTGTGCTTTCGGCGTTGGCTCTGCGGTACTCCAGGTACTCCCTACTCTCTGCGGTGTTTGCTTGGTCGTGTTGTCTCCACCAATACTTGCCCAGTCAGTTCCTCCTATGACCGTATCTACGGCAGTTCCGGTTTGGTCTTTGAGCAGTAGCGTTAGGCCCGTATTTGCGAGCGCTCCACTGTAGATTTGATCAGCAGTAACAGAAGGAACACTCGCGTCGCTCGTACGTTCAAGTAAATAGTAGCCACCTCCGGCGATACTTCCCGTAAGCCCAATGTTTGGTGCCCCTGTTGCGCTAGTAAGTACCCAGCCAGCGAGGCTCACATTCTCACTTCCCGTATTTTGCAGTTCTATCCACTCAGCGTTTGCTGAAACACTGGTGCCCATCCACGCGACCTCACTAATAACAACTGCCGCGTGAGCGGCAGTTGGCGCCAGAAGCGCAATCCCTATGAGCACAAAACTGGTAGTGCTTCTATACATCTTCCTTAAAGATAGAGCGAAGCGTGTCCTCTGGGACTTCAAACGGTCTCTTGTCCGGTTGCCGCTCGTTCCCGCCTTGCACAATACGGGGCGCCTGCGTGACGGGTGGCGGAGGCGGGAGTTTGGCGACCGTAGAGAGTGCGTCGTGAAGTCCTTTATCTTTCTGTACTACTTTCGCCCCCTTCTCTCCTTCTGCCTTTGCGATAGTGGAACGAAGAATTGCTTTCAAGTCTTCCGCGGTCTTCTCTTTTGGTAGCGCTTGTTGCTCACGGGGGGCTGGTCGGTCAGCGCGAGGCATGCTGCGCTCTTGTCTCGGCGCGTCCGCACTGCGTCGCTCACTTGGTGGCGCGTCTGTGCGCTGTGGTCGCGCTCGGTCTCCTCCTGACTGTGCACGAGGTAGGGGCGCCCGATCTGGGCGAGGTCGCGCTCCGTACTGTGGACGCTGGCTTGGTGCGGGTGGCTCCTCGTCCCCCTCTTCAGTGACGAGCGCCTCTCGCACCGATACTTCAATCTCTTCGCGCTGTGCACCGTACTGCTGGCGAGATGCTTCAATCACCTCTTGCTTAAAGGTGCGGGCTGGCGCCTCAATAGGTGGAATGGTTGTCGCAGAAAATGGCCGTGAACCAATCCCATCAATCATGAGAGAAAGATAAATCTGTCGGAGACCAAGGTTTACGATGTCTTCTGCAAGAAACTCTGGCGTGAACACCGTCTCAAGCACTTCTGCATCAAAAGGTCCTACACGGAACGTGACCGTCGTTCCCACGTTTCCAAACACCGCGTCTCGCACCTCTTCCTCCATTTGCTCAATATACTGGTGCGCAATAATAAGGTTCAGGTTGTACTTTCTCGCCTCAGACAAAATCTCGGCGAACGTCTCGTTTGCAAAGTTTTGGAATTCGTCCACATACAGATAGAAGTTTGGCAACGAGTGCAACTTTTCCTGGGAGAATTCCGCACGGCTCATAGCGGCTAGGAAAATGCGCGTGGTTAGCATGGACCCGAGAAGGCGCATGTTTGTTTCCCCCACCAGTCCTTTGGAGAGGTTGATGATGAGAATCTTTCTGGTATCCATCATCTCGCGGATATCAAAGGACGACTTAGGTTGCCCGATGATGTTTCTAATGAGCGGGTTTCCAGTGAACTGTCCAATCTTGTTCTGAATGGCAGGAGTTGCCTCTTGCGTATAGCGCTCGCCATAGTTCGCAAATTCTTTGGTCCAGAAGTCTTTCACCACCGGATCTTTCACGTTCTCAATCACCTTCTTACGATACCCCTTGTCGGTGTACATGCGATTTACTCCAAGCAAGGTAGCGTCTGGATACTCCAAAAGAGCCAGGAGTGTATTGGTGAGGATGTACTCCATACGCGCGCTCCATGCGTCCTCCCAAATTTTCTTAAAGGTCGCCATGAGACCGGACACCACTAGGTGGCGCTTGTCGTACCCCACATCTTCCATCACGTTAAACGCAATTGGTCGGTCTAGGTCAAACGGCGCAAAGTACACCACATCCTTAACGCGACTTTCTGGAATGTATTCAAGCAATTTGTCAGCCGTTCCTCCGTGCGGGTCAATAAAGGTAAGTCCCTCGCCATTTCGGATATCCTGAATGGCCATGTTCTCAAGGAGGGTGGACTTACCCATACCGGTCTTACCAATCACGTACATGTGCTTCGAACGGTCTTTGGTCTTGATACCAAAGGGTACGCGCTTGCCACGACTGTCGGTTGCTGCAAAGTACGTGACGCGCTCCGGGTTATACATACACTGATTATAGCGCAGGCGAACCCTGATTCGATTGCAACTATTCGAATATATCTACCATCTCCTCCTTACCCGCCTCAATGTCAGCCACCAATTCATCAATTCGATTAAATATGCTTGGTTCTGATATGAATCTAAGATTATTTCTTCCAAGTCCCGAGAGGATTCTCCCGCCAAGCGTTGTCTCGCCACGCACACTCTCCATGTCAGCACGACGCCACTCCCGCACTTCCTCCAGCTTTCTACTTTCCTTGGCAAGGTGCAGGTTCATGTCGTTCTCTAACGCATATACCATGCCCTTCCAAAAAATTACCTCGCCGTCGATATTTCGTACGGTGCGCATCGCAAGGAAGGTATTCTCGCCCTTGAGCTTCAACATTCCAAGCGGCTTTCCCTCTTGGAACAAGATAATGCCTCGACGAGCATATGTTCCGCCATCTTTTTTGCTTGGCATGCCTAATATGCTTTCGTTGAACACCTCACAATTGTCACAGGTATCAAGAGAATAAACATCGCTCTTATGAATATTCCAAATATCGTCCGTTGCGACTATTGTGCCTCCGATTTCAAGATCCAACGTATCTCCCTTCATGCGTATACGTGGCATTTCTACGGTATTAAGAATGCTTTGGTCGAAGTGAGTGTTATGTACCGCCACATCACTCATATTGGCGCCAGAAAAGTTTACTCTTTTAAAGGTGGAGTCATCCAGATTTGCGTTGCTTAGGTTCGCACCTGACAAATCAAGTCGTTCAAGGTGCGAAACTTGTGCGCTGATACGAGTTTCAGACAGATTCTTGATTCCATACCGTGCGAGCTCCACAAGCTCTTGTCGCGAGATGATGCGCCCCTGCGTCCGTGACGACTCAATATTTTTAAGGTGGGATTGCAAATGCTGCGGATTGAGCTCACCTGAAGCGAATTTCAGAAGTGTACCGGCATCTGGCACTGGCTGACCTGCCTGCGCATAGCAAGCAGCAAGCATCTCCGGCGAAGTGACTTCATTCTCTGCAGTCCGCTCAGAAGTAGTACTCTTTTGAAACAGCTTATCAAGTCTCATGATACCAATACTAGCAGGACTACTGATACTGAATAAATATCGGCTGCGGGGTTAACTGGAGAAGTTCCTTTGGGGTCAGTAGGCGCTCGCTTGGCGGCTTTAAGTCATTTTTGTAGAACAATTTAAATCCAGTGAACTGCACTGGCTCGGGATATATAAAACTTTTATACGTACCAATTTTTCGCGCAGGCGTCCCCCACCCATCCATCACCATCACCACTTGCACCTCGGGAAGCGGGGTTATGTCTTCTGCGTTTTGCACCATTCTTTGGGTGAAGCGATGCACGATGAGCACCTTTGGTGGCAAATTATGTTCCTTCACCAGCTGCGCCAAATAGTTTACAGCGTAGTTAATGTCGTTTGCATTGAATGAACCAATCACATCGCCAGGCTCTTCCCCACCCTTCATAGAAAATTCAGGATCAAGTGCCAAATGAACCTGCGGCATTTTTAGGTAGGGTTCAAGTGCTGGAATTTCTGACTGGAGTGTAGAGAGTCCGACTTGCACGTCCAAGATGACAATGCCGTTTACCTCTTTTGCCATCGCAATTGCCTTATCAATATGCTCGTCTGGCATGCGCGCACGGAACAAGCCACTTTTCCCTGCGTCGTCCTGTGCCACCACTGCAATGTATTCAATAGCAGGTACTACCTTGGTAGTTGGGTCGGCCGCCTCCCACCTAGCCACTTCTGCACGTAGTTTGTCTAGCACTACCGGCGGCTCAAACTCCCCCAAAATTCC
>CAYITJ010000025.1:0-7580 GCA_964366435.1 uncultured Candidatus Saccharibacteria bacterium | reverse complement strand
TAATTTACGTATGGAGATTAGAAACATCGCTATCATCGCGCACGTGGACCACGGCAAGACCACGCTCACGGACGCCATCATGAAGCTGACGGGAGCTGCCGCCGAAGGCGTCTCCATGGACTCCAACGCGCTTGAACACGAGCGTGGTATCACCATTTATTCAAAGAACACCTCTATTGAGTACAAGGGAACCAAGATCAACATCGTGGACACCCCGGGCCACTCCGACTTTGGTTCTGAGGTTGAGCGCGTACTTCGCTCTATTGATTCCGTGCTTCTTATTGTGGACGCACAGGAAGGACCGATGCCACAGACTCGCTTCGTGCTTAAGAAGTCGCTTGAGCTCGGACTAAAGCCTATTGTTGTTTTGAACAAGATTGATAAGCCAGCCGCAGACCCAAACCGCGCTGAGGAGCAGGTACTTGAGCTCTTCCTAGAACTGGGAGCTTCTGACGAGCAGTCTGACTTCACTACGGTGTACGCAATTGGTCGCGAGGGTGTTGCGATGCGCAAGCTCGATGATGAGCGCAAGGATCTCACTCCGCTGCTCGACGTTATCCTGGAGCAGGTTGCACCTACTTCAAGCGCTGACAGTGCATCAAAGCCGCTAAAGCTTCAGACTTTTAACTTGGCATACGACAACTTCCTCGGACGTCTTGCTATTGGACGTGTGTACGAGGGAACGGTGAAGGCAGGGC
The DNA here is from genome assembly GCA_964366435.1 of uncultured Candidatus Saccharibacteria bacterium. Classification (GTDB taxonomy): domain Bacteria; phylum Patescibacteriota; class Minisyncoccia; order Phycocordibacterales; family Phycocordibacteraceae; genus C7867-001. The sequence continues at coordinate 6,882 of CAYITJ010000025.1, read as the reverse complement.
AGACGGTCACTGTGAAGAAAGCAGATGGCGAGAGCCGTAACGCAAAGATTACGAAGGTGTTTACCTTTAAGGGTCTTGAGCGTGTTGACGTGCCGGAGGCAGGCGCAGGTGACATTGTGATTATTGCTGGTATCGCTGACGCGTTTATCGGTGAGACTATCACTACCGACCCAGAGGTAGAGCCAATGCCAGCAATCGCTATTGATGAGCCAACCATCACCGTGAACTTCCTTGTGAACAACTCACCGTTTGCTGGAAAGGAAGGTAAGTACGTGACGAGCCGTCAGCTGCGCGACTACCTCGAGCGCGAGCTTGAAGTGAACGTGGGTCTTAAGGTGGATTTTGTATCCCCTGAAGCATTCAAGGTGTCAGGCCGTGGAGAGCTCCACATCGCTATTCTCCTTGAGAATATGCGTCGTGCTGGATACGAAATGCAGGTGTCTCAGCCACAGGTAATTGTGCGCGAGGAGGAGGGTGTGAAGGTAGAGCCGTACGAGGAGGTCATCATCGACACTCCAACGGAATACCAGGGAGCTATCATCGAGCGTCTCGGTACGCGCGCCTTTGTGATGCAGAACTTGGTGCAGGAAGGCGACACGGTTCGCCTAACCTTCGAGGGTCCTACACGTGGACTCCTTGGGTACCGCAACCAATTCATTGTGGACACGAAGGGTGAGGGAATCCTTTCTTCACGCGTACTTGGCTTCAAACCATACGCAGGTGAGATTAAGAAGCGTCAGGTTGGTTCTATGATTTCTATGGCAACTGGAAAGGCGCTTGGCTACGCACTCTGGAGCCTTCAGGAGCGTGGTGTGCTCTACATCACGCCAGCTACTGAGGTGTATGAGGGTATGGTTATCGGAAACACCTCAAAGGGTGAGGAAATGGTTGCAAACCCTACCAAGGGTAAGAACCAGTCGAACGTTCGCTCTTCTGGAATGGACGAGGCTATCAACTTGGTGCCAGCCTACACACTCACCATTGAGCGCGGTCTTGAAGTGATGACCGAGGACGAATACCTCGAGATCACGCCGCTTTCTGTGCGTCTGCGCAAGCAGGGACTCACTGAGTCTGACCGCGCGAAGAATCGCCGCTAATCTGATTCAAAAAACAAAAGACCCACAACGAATGTTGTGGGTCTTTTGTTTTGGGGTAGTATGCAAGTTCGGCCACTTTAGGCTTTAGGGGAGAGTTGAGATGAGAAAGGTCATATTTCCGCGACACGAGCGCATGGTGCGCAAGCTCTGCAAAGAGACGCAGGTGCCGTATCCACTCACCGTAGAATCGGTGTCCGTTTCTTTCATCCGCTTTACGGATGACAAAGCCGACGCGACCGTGAGGCTTGGTGAAGAGAGTCTGGCGCTCCTGTTTTTCTTCCAGAAGAAGGTGGCGGAGGACAAGCGGTACAACCCGTCCAAAGCTTCCTACATCACCTATACGCCAGAGCTTCGTGCAGAACTTCTGGCGTTCATGGGGGAGCTTGCCAAGCATGCGCTTGATGTGCGGAAGCTTCGGTTCCCGCTCTTGGCTGAGCTCGGGACTCGGGCTGAAATCTTCTGGCAGGATAAACCTCCAGAGGTTCGCGAGTTGTAGTGCTGCAAAGTGCCACCGAGCTCGACAGGGCGCCCCCGAAAGCGGCCCCCTTTTCTATACTTGCTATTTTTGGCTTTTGGGGCTATAATGGATTTATCAACGTTTCTCCTTACGTTTTCTGTCCTCCGCCATGTATTTGCATAGCCTCGGGACCGAGCGAGAAGCTCCGAGACTCGAGACGTTGCAACCACTTCCTCCGCACGCCGTAGGTTCTGGTCATACTAATCCACGACGCAGCGCGTAAGGCGCCCTCGCGACGTACAAGAAATACACATATGAATCAGTCAAACACATCGCGTCCGCGCGATTCTCGTCGAGGACCAGCCCCTCGCAGTGGAGGGGGTCGTCCAGGCGGACGTCCACAGGCCCGTCCAAGTTCAGCATACGAAGCAGGTATGCGTTTTGCGCTTGAGGGCGGTTTTAAGCGTCCTGCTACTGCACCAGCCGAACAGCGTCGCCGCGCACCTATGGGTGGTGGTGGAGGCGGACCACGTCGCGATTCTCGCGGCGGGGGAGGAGCACGTAGCTACGGAAACGATCGCGCAGGACGCACAAGCGCTCCTACCCGTGGCCGCCGCAACTACCAGGAGATGGATGTAGATATTTCGAAGCTGGTGAACAAGGCAACCGCTCCTGAAAAGGTAGAGGCATACGTTCCAGGCAATGTCTTTGCAGACTTTGCTATCGACGAGCGCCTGAAGGACAACATTGCTAAGAAGGGATACCTTCTTCCAACACCAATTCAGGACCAGTCTATTCCTCACGTGCTTAAGGGTTCTGACATCGTCGGACTCGCAAACACTGGTACCGGAAAGACTGCTGCCTTTCTTATTCCCCTTATTGATAAGGTGCTTAAGTTCCGTACTCTCAACCAGAGCGAGCGCATCCTTATCATGGTGCCAACACGCGAACTCGCTATTCAGATTGAAGAGGAGTTCTGGGGCTTTGCAAAGGGACTTGGACTTGCGTCTGTTACCTGTGTTGGTGGTGCAAACATCACCCCGCAGGTCCGCGTGCTTCGTCGCAATCCAGCCTTCGTCATTGGTACGCCAGGACGCTTGAAGGACCTTATGGAGCGCCGCGAGCTCGACCTTTCTCAGTTCGGCACACTCGTGCTCGACGAGGCAGACCGTATGCTCGACATGGGCTTCATCGATGATATGCGCTTCATTATGAGCAAGATGCGTGCAGAGCGTCACACGCTATTCTTCTCGGCTACCATGTCTCGCGACATTGAGCGCTTGATCGGAGACTTCCTTAAGAATCCTGTCCGCGTGACCGTGAAGACTCGTGAGACATCACACACTATTGATCAGGATGTTGTGCGCGCACATGCGTCTGAGAAGTTCGACAAGCTCTCAGAGATTCTGCGTGACGAGTCATGTAAGCGCGTACTTGTGTTTGGTCGTACCAAGCATGGCGTAGAGCGTCTTACGAAAGACCTTCGTGCAGGCGGCATCCGTGCAGAGAGCATTCACGGAGACAAGACACACGGCGCACGCCAAAAGGCCCTTGGCCTCTTCAAGCGCGGCGAAGTGAACGTGCTTGTGGCAACTGATGTTGCTGCTCGCGGACTTGATATTTCAGGTGTCTCACACGTGATTAACTACGACCTCCCAGCAACCTACGAGGATTACACTCACCGTATCGGCCGAACTGGCCGAGCTGGCGAAGCCGGAAAGGCTCTGACGTTTATTGGAGCTTAACGGGAGGACACTCAAAAAGTGGCCAGCTACTGCGTTGCGGGGCCCAGCGAAAGTTCTCACCGTACTAGTATGTACGGCTCGAACTTCCGCCTTCCCGCGCCTTGCATCTGGCTATTTTTGAGCGCCCTAGAGCGAAACAGAAGCCAGGAAATTGAGCAGAAAGCCCCAGACCTTGCGGTCTGGGGCTTTCTGCTATACTTGTTTCATTGCTAATTAAGGGCTTCTCATAGTTATGGATCAGACAAAATCAGGTGGTTTTATGGAAAAGTACCTCACCCCAATTGCGGTGGTGGTTGGTGCAGGAATTATCGCGCTTGCCTTTATGTTCGGACAGGGAGGCAACAAGGATGACGCAAAGCCGGCAGAAGTTGCGGTTGATGTGAAGGATGTAAAGACTGACGGCGTGCCATTTATCGGAAGTCCAACAGCGCCAGTTACTATGGCGGTATGGTTTGATTACCAGTGCCCATTCTGCAAGCAGTTTGAGCAGACGGTGACTCCACAGCTTATTAAGAACTATGTTGAAGCAGGAAAGCTTCGCATCGTGTTCAAGGACTTCCAGTTCCTTGGCGAAGACTCTATGACCGCAGCACTCTACTCGCACGCAGTATGGGAGGCTCATCCAGAGCTCTATCACGACTGGTTGACCGCCGTTATGGGGGCACAGGATGACGAGGGCGATGCTGGATTCGGTGACCTCGCATCAATTGATACGGTGACTGCAGAGCAGGTGCCTGGCATTGATGTTGCTCGCGTGAACGCTCTTATGGTGAGCAAGAAGGCAGAGTACAGCAAGATGATTAGCGACTCGCGCGCAGAAGGTGCAGCCTTTGGCATCAACGGCACACCAAGCGTGATTGTCGGTACCAAGCTTCTCTCAGGAGCAGTACCATACGCTACTGTTGCGGCAGCAGTAGACGAGGCACTCAAGAAGTAGCCCACACTGTTTGGGTTGTACGAAAAGCGAGCCACGAGTGGCTCGCTTTTCTGTTATGCTTCATGCATATGAAAATCCAATGGAATAGCGTGACGCGTGTATCCCAGCTTGCAAGTATTGTGCTCTTTGTCCTCGTGTTCCTGCTTGGTATTTGGCTCGGCATGGAGTACCAGAAGCGCGCGTTTGAGAATGCCATGCGTGCGGTCAGTGCAGGTACCCTGTAGAGAACCGTTTGTATAAAAACAAACACAGCCAGAGCAGGGTAGCTGGCTGTGTGGTGGGTGGCTAGAAGCTTCGAACTTGCGAAGCTTGCGGGAGTGGGAAATCGGGGAGTGCGCGTGGCAGTCCCGGATTTCGCACATCGGTGAGAGAGGTTGCTGCGGCTGCCATGGTGGTGGCTGCGACTGCGGAAACTTCTGCACCGCGCAAGAATGCAAGGGTGGTTGCTTCTGCCTGAGTAAGAACGTTAGGGAGTGAAGACTGGAGGACTAGTATGAGTACCCCAAGCCCAAGTGCCTGAAATAGTGGCATATGGATAGTGCTAATGAGTAATCGTACCGATACCGTGCTGCGCCCGTGCGCGCTGGTATCTGTCCTGTCAGTGTTCAAGTCCCTCCATTTGCTATAACCGCGCCTTGCTCTCGAAGGTTGTTATACTTTCTCTATGGAAACAGCAGTCTTCGCCGGTGGGTGTTTTTGGGGAATTGAGAAGGCGTTTCTAGACGTGCCTGGTGTCGTGGATGCCGAGAGTGGCTACACGGGAGGAGCGCGTGAGAACCCAACGTATGAGCAGGTGTGTACGGGAGCAACGGGTCACGCCGAGGCGGTGCACGTCTCCTTTGACCCGTCGGTCGTATCGTACGAAGACCTGGTACGGAAATTTTTCACCCTACATAATCCGACCGAGCTTAATCGTCAGGGACCGGACGTGGGAAGTCAGTATCGCTCTGCAATTTTCTATACAAGCGATGAGCAGAGAGTTACTGCGGAGCGCATCATTGCCGAGCTTTCTCCTGCGTATTATCCGAAATCAATTGTGACTGAAGTTGCGCCGCTCACTGCATTTTATAGAGCAGAGGAGTACCATCAGCGGTATTTCGAAAAACACCCAAATGCGGTGTGTCATATATAGCACTGACTACGCTATGGTACTTCTTGGAAATCGAGAGCGACGGAATTGATGCAATAGCGCTTGCCGCCTTGGTCGCGTGGCCCATCATCGAATACATGACCTAAATGGCTATTGCAGTGCTTGCAGAACACTTCAGTGCGAGTCATCCCGTGGGAGGTGTCGGTGCGGGTGCCGACGTTTTCTGCCGCCGCAGGGTCCGTAAATGAGGGCCAGCCACTGCCCGAATCGAATTTCTTATCCGAGGAGAACAGGGCGGCACCGCACACCTTGCAGTGATACATGCCCGTCTCGTGGTTATCCACGTAATTGCCAGAAAAGGGAGCCTCGGTGCCAGCCTGTCGCAACACGCGATATTCCTCAGGTGTGAGGCGGGCCTTCAGCGTTTCGTCCTGCATTTCCTTGGGTTCCATAGCGGTAGTCTATCACCATTGCTCGCGCTTGGGTGGCGCGGTACGATTATAGATATGCTAAAACGTATGAGCGCGCAGGGGGCAACCCCGCTTTCGGTGGTTCTCCTCGTGCTCTCGTTTCTTGGCCTGGCTGATGCCTGGTATCTAACCGCAAGTGCCGTAAATCACACCGCACTTTCGTGTGATCTCGGTGCGGTGCTTGATGGCTGCAACATTGTGGCGAAGAGCGACTACTCTTTCTTCATGGGTCTGCCACTCGCACTCTATGGCGTACTGTTCTACGTACTAGTATTTGTACTTGCCGCAGCGGTGCTAGTAGTTCCCGCCAAGCTTTTTTATCAGGGGCTCCTTGCACTTGGCGCGGTAGGTTCGCTTGCCTCGCTCGTATTTCTCTACATCCAGCTCTTCCTCATTAAGGCTATCTGCATTTACTGCATAGCATCCGCCGTTATCACATTTATGGTATTCCTTGTTGCCTACGATTTGTGGAAGAAGCACCGCGCATGGGGTACGGTAGTGCTTACGGAGACTTCATAATTTTTTTATGCGTATATTCACCCTTATCTTCTCACTCGTACTTGTAGCAGCTGTTCCGCTACAAACCTACGCAGCGAAGGTAGAGGCTGCGCGCACGGTTGTCGTATCTGAGCCAGAAACTACCAATGTCTACCTAACTGGTACTGACATCACCATAGCGGCTCCGCTTGGTGAGGACGCGTTTGCGATAGGGGCAACGGTTGTAACGTCGGCAGTGATTATGGGGGATGCGCTGCTTGGTGGCGGGCATGTGGATGTGCGCAAGGCGGTGGTGGGTGATGTGCGTCTCATCGGTGGCGAGCTCCTTGTCGATGCTTCTGTTGGCGGAGACATCATGGCACTCGGTGGCACCATAACGGCGTCTTCCACTGCAAAGGATACACATCTGATTGGTGGTGTTGTGCGTGTGCAGGGAAGTGGCGGGGAAGTGACCGTCTATGGAGCCGACGTATATCTCTCGGGTACGATCAACGGGAACGTGCGGGTGGTAGCGTCCGACAAACTTTTTATTGCGGATGGTACGACCATCACAGGCGCGCTCCAGTATGACGCTCCGCAACAAATTGC
>CAYITJ010000024.1:0-8297 GCA_964366435.1 uncultured Candidatus Saccharibacteria bacterium | reverse complement strand
GAGGCGGTGCCCAGAGCAAGCCGAGTGACGACGAGGCGCAGACTCGCGGGCGAAAGTGGTAATCCACGTTTCTCTCTAGCCGCCCCTGGTAACAAAACCGCCGTTTGGCGGTTTTGTCGTACTCCATCCTATCGGCACATTTGCTATACTCACCTCCATGAAATCCTTCATCCAAGAATTCAAGAAATTTGCTCTTCGCGGCAACGCCATAGACCTGGCAATCGGAGTTGTGATTGGGGCGGCATTTAACGCCGTCACCACTTCGCTCGTCACCAATGTGATGACCCCACCTCTTTCACTCCTCACTAAGGGCATTAACTTCAGTGATTTGGCGGTCAGTATTCCTAATACTGACGCGCACATTCAGTACGGTCTTTTCATTCAGGCTATCATCACCTTTATCATTACTGCGTTCGCTCTATTCCTGCTTGTGCAGGGTATGAATAAGCTCGCTGCTGCAGCAAAGAAGGAACAAGAGGAGGGCACGGCGCCACCTGCACCAAAGAGCCCAGAGCTACAAGTGCTTGAAGATATTCGCGACGCACTCAAGACTCCAGAGCGAGAGATAAATCTCTAACATATGAAGCAGCTCGTTGCGCTCACCACCATTCTGGTCGTTATTGGTATCGGTGGGTTTATGTACCGCAATGCGCTTGAGCGGCCCATTGTCATTCAGGATTCTGGTGCGTGTACCCAGGAAGCCAAGCTGTGCCCTGATGGCACGTCTGTTGGCCGCACGGGACCCGATTGTGCATTTGCTGCATGTGCACTTCCAAATGCAGAGGACAGCGCCACTGGTATTTCTTTTGTGATTCCTGCTGGGTACGCAGCAAACCCGGACTCAATCGGTGCTGACGAAACGCTGCGTGCTGTGTTTGATAAGCCGATTAGTCCTGAAGAGAGTCACTCCATCATCATTCGTCGCTATCCGATATTGGAAGGGGAGTCTGCGAACTCTGCCATTCTTGCGCACACGCTTCTAGAACCAAAGGGAGAAGCGCCAACATCAATGGACGCATATACTTCTGTACAAATTGGCGGGCACACCTTTATGCGTATAGGACTTGAGCGCTTTGAAGGTATCGTGCGCACGGCATACTTTCTTGCGAGAGATACAGACGTGGTTACGTTTGAAATAGTAGAACGAGGCGTCGATTGGACGAACCCGGACCTGGCTACAGCTGACCTGCCAGAACACAAGGCGCTCGTGCGCCTACTGAGCACTCTCCAGGCCAACTAACCGCTTACTCAAGGACGAGTAGGAGCGCCATCACGACAATTCCAACACCAATAGCGAGGAGTTGTGTGAGAGACTTCTTCACTCCAGACGTTTTGTGGAGCTCCGGAATAAGGTCAGAGCCTGCGATATAGATAAACATTCCGGCTGAGAATGCTGCGATGAGTGGCGCGGCGCTTTCGAAGAATCCTGCAAGGACGAAGGCAAGCCCAACCCCCACGAACGCAGATATTGCAGAGAAGAGGTTCATGATGAGTGCTTGTGTGCGCGAGAAGCCAGCGTGAACAAGGAGGGCAAAGTCTCCAATCTCTTGTGGAATCTCGTGGAGAAGTATTGCAGCGGTGGTAGCGATTCCGACCGCAGGGGAGACCATAAAAGCGGCACCAATAGCCACACCGTCTATAAGGTTGTGCATTCCGTCTGAGACCAGTACGAGGTGTCCAACAGGGTGAATGCGAGCGTGTTCAGCTGCGTCTAGTGGCTCGTCTGCGTGTACGTGATGCCAGTGCAGAAACTTCTCAAGTACAAAGAAAGTGAAGAATCCGGCAAGCGCAAGGAGCGACACCGTAAGTGAACTGTTTGCTTCTTCAAATGCCTCAGGCAGAAGATGAATGAGCGCGTCGCCAAGCAGGGCGCCTGCAGCAATGGAAATGAGAATAAAAAGTACGCGCCGTAAACGTGCCTCGTTCCAGGCCAAGGTAACGATACCAACAAGCGAAACAGCGCTTACGAGACTAACGGCAAGAATGGCAGGGAGAATATAGGTGAGTGATTCCATGCGTGCACCATACCGCAGAATACTTCTAGTTGCAAATCATTCGCATGTGGAAATCTGTGACGTATCGCGTATGATAGGGGAGTGAAATCCACATCTCCTAAAAAAGAAGCAGTCATGCTTAAGGGTGTCGCCCTGCGTGCAACTACCCAGCGAGTGGCATTGTTGCGTGCGCTTTCGCGAGCAACAAAGCCGCAGTCAGTAGAGGCGCTTACGCGCACGCTACGCGGAGAGCTGGACATAGCAACCGCATACCGCACACTTGGCACCTTTGTTGAGGCTGGTCTGGTGCGACAGGTGGAACTTTCAGCTGGTAGGGCACTGTACGAGATGGCGGGGGAGCACCACCATCACGTAGTGTGCACAACCTGTGATCGGATAGAAGATGTGGATGTCTGCTTGCCAGAGGCGTTTTCTACTACCGTGCGGAAGGCGTCAGGTTTTGCGTCCGTACGCGAACACACCTTGGAATTTTTTGGTATCTGCAAGCCGTGTGCACGAAAAATATGAGCAAATACATTCTAGGTTCGCTGCTCATGTTTGCGGCCGTACTCCCTGTAGGGGTTCTGGCTCAGTCGCTCACCCCCGACACAGAAACTTTTGAAAAAGCTCGAGTGATATCTGTGGGTACAGAGTCTATGGCGCAGCTTCCGGGCACAGACGCTACGGCAAAGACGCAGGAAATTACTGTTCAGGTACTCTCGGGCCTTGATGCCGGGAAGCAGGTGACGTTCGTGAATGATTTTACGCAACTCTCAGTTGGTGACGAGTTCTTTTTGCGCCACGAGGTGAGTGAGAGTGAGGGGAGGGAATACTACGCCGTGGCTGACCCGTACCGACTGCACGTGCTCATAGGACTGCTTGTGATTTTTATTGTATTGACCGTATTGGTCGGGGGTAAGCAGGGTGTGCGCGGATTGCTCTCACTCGCAGGCAGTCTTCTGCTTATCATGTATGTACTTCTGCCAGGCATTACCGCTGGCCACTCGCCCATGCTTGTGGCGATTGGCACCGCCTCACTCATCATCATTGCTGGGTCCTACGTGACGCACGGAATCAATCGGACCACCACCGCAGCAGTGCTTGGCATGATTGTTACGGTGGTGATTACGGGCATTGCCGCCTGGTACACCGTAATTCTCGCGCATCTTTCGGGCTACGCGTCAGAAGAAATAACGTACGTATATTTCCAATTCAATGGAACCATTGATCTGGTCGGCTTGCTGCTCGGCGGAATCCTTATCGGTCTTCTTGGGGTGCTCTACGACAGTGCCATTGGTCAGGCGATTGCAGTAGAGGAACTTATGCGCGCAGGTAAGGACCTTTCTCCTGCACATGTGTTTGCCCGAGCTATGCGTATGGGGCGAGAACACATTGGCGCGCTCGTAAACACGCTTGCAATTGCGTATGTAGGTGCCGCGCTCCCGCTTCTCCTGTTACTTGAAAAAGCTTCAGCCTCTTTCTCTTATTTGGTGAATGCCGAAGTGCTTGCAACGGAAGTTATTCGTATCTTGATAGGGAGCATTGGGCTTATCTTGGCCGTTCCAATAACCACGGCTATAGCAGTTGCTATTCTTGGCACCTATGGCATTCCTGAAAGAAAAGCGCCCGCTCATCGTCATAGCCATGAGTGATATACTGGTGATATCCCGCCCGTGGGCGAAATTATGAATAAATACAACGTTATATGACAGATTTCTTGGCAAACAAGAATGTTCGCTACGCAGTGCTTTCGGTACTCGTACTTCTCTCACTCTTTTTAGCAGCCGCTACCTGGGACGCGCTTTTTGGTCGCGACCAGTTTGAGCCAACCAACGTCGTGACGGTGGAGGGAACAGGAGAAGTATCTCTCGTACCTGACGTTGCACAGATTACCTTTAGTGTGACCGAGTCAGCGTCTTCAGTGAAGGCTGCGCAGGACGCGGCAACTAAGAAGACCGACTCTGCGATTGAGGCAATCAAGGGTCTTGGGGTAGACGATAAAGACGTAAAGACCCTAAGCTACAACGTCTCCCCAAAGTATGAGTACAACACTCCGTGTGGCCCAGGTATGGCGTGTCCTGCGGTAGTGTCAGGCTCTCCGCGCATTGTTGGGTACGACGTATCCCAGACTATTGAGGTTCGCGTGAAGGACACCGCAAAGGCAAGTGATGTCCTTGCTGCTCTTGGTCAGATTGGTGTGCAGAACATCTACGGACCTAACTTCATGGTGGACGACGAGGACGCTGCTCGCGCAGAGGCTCGTGGTAAGGCTATTGAAGAGGCTCGCGCAAAGGCCAAGGTGCTTGCAAAGCAGCTAGGGGTTTCCCTTGGTGATGTGGTGAGCTACTCAGAGGGCGGCATGTACCCGCAGCCAATGATGTACAGTGCGGTAGCAAAGGGTGGCATGATGGACGCTCGTGTTGAGTCAGCACCGTCTCTTCCAGTAGGGGAGAACGAGACCAGTGTGACTGTTACGATTACCTACGAGATTCACTAATTCGCTTTCTCAGATACACAAAAACCTCCCTCCATGGGAGGTTTTTGTGTTATTGACACTTCTGGGGAGTGCGGTATCATATGCTCTACATAAAGGCCCGCAGGGCTTTTTTATTTACGAGACGTACTAACTCCAAAGCTATGCGCGCATTCATTAGCTATCTCAAGAACGTACAGGGCGAGCTGAAGCACGTGGTGTGGCCAAAGCGCAACACGGCTATCATCCATACTGTCATCATCATTTTGATTTCGGCATTCGTGGCGCTCTACATTTCGGGTCTTGATTACATTTTCACCGGCGTGGTGAACCGTCTCGTATCGGGCTATTAGTCGGTAATTTCATTCATCATGGACACAAAGACCGCACCCCAGTTTTCAGAAGAGGCAGAGAACAGCGAGCCGCGCTGGTACACCATCCATACCTATGCAGGGTATGAGAATGCTGTGGAGCGTAACCTAAAGCAGCGCATCGAGAGTCTTGGCATGGAGCACAAGATCTTTGAGGTAGTCGTACCTACTGAGAAGAAGATCCGCGTAAAGGGAGGAAAGCGCATTGTAGAAGAGGAAAAGATTTACCCGGGCTACATTCTCGTAAAGATGATTGTGGATGAGGACTCATGGTTTGTGGTGCGCAACACTCCACGCGTGACAGGGTTTGTAGGAAGTGGCACCACGCCAGTCCCAATGGAGGAGAGCGAGGTAGCAACACTCATGAAGCGTATGGGTCAGGAGGCGCCAAAGCACCGCATTGATCTCGTGAAGGACGACCCGGTTGCTATCGTCGACGGACCGTTCAAGGACCTCGAGGGTAAGATTGGGGAAATTGATGAGGATCGCGGAAAGGTAAAGGTGCTTGTGGCCATGTTCGGCCGCGAGACCCCTGTAGAGCTGGATTTCTTGCAAATAAGGAAACTCTAATCAGCCTGCTGATTGATAAGTTTCCTTATGTCGAATTTTGGCGGGGCTACCCGCGCCAAAATTGCGACGCAAGCACCAACGTTTGACCCAAAGCATTATTTAGGATACATTCCACACACATGGCAAAAGCAGTTAAAAAAATCAAACTCCAAATCCCAGGCGGCAAGGCTACTCCAGCTCCGCCTATCGGTACCGTACTTGGACCTGCCGGTGTGAACATTGGTGACTTCGTCAACAAGTTCAACGAGGCAACCAAGGACAAGCCAGGCATCATTATTCCGGTTGAAATGACCGTGTACGATGACCGCACCTTTACCTTCATCATGAAGGTGTCCCCAATGCCACGCCTTATTCTAAAGGCACTTGGTGTTGAGAAAGGCTCTGGAAAGGCTCCGCTTGCACGTGTCGGCACACTCTCACGCGCCCAGGTTCGCGAGATTGCCGAGACTAAGATGCCAGACCTTACTGCAAACAGCATTGAGGCAGCAGAGCGCATGGTAGAGGGAACCGCCCGCTCTATGGGTGTAGAGGTTAAGTAAGCTAATGGTAAAAGAAACACCGCCCCTTGTAGGGGCGGTGTTTCTTTTTGCGCATACCGCGTAGAATCACTGCATGGAAATTACCCCATTCGTCGTGGACACCATTGTCCCCCCAAAGGATGACCTGTTACAAAGAATACAGGACTCCGCACTCTCCCTGGAGGAGCACGATGTCATAGCCATTTCTTCTAAGGTAGTAAGTATCTGGAAGGGAAGATGCGTGCCAGCAGATCAAGCATCAAAAGACGACCTTGTGCGACAGGAGGCCGAACTGTACTTGGAGCGGAATGAAGTTCCGGGCAGATATGTCATGCACACCATCACCGAAGGACTGCTTATGCCAAGCGCTGGCATTGACCCATTCGGAGGATACTTTGTTCTCTGGCCGGAGAACCCCAAAGCCGTCGCAGAGGAACTGCTTGCATGGTTTAAGGAAACCTACGCGCTAGAACACTTGTATGTGGTCCTTACCGATTCGAGAAGTGTATTCCTGCGTCGTGGAGTAGTTGGGGTGGCGCTCGCATGGGCTGGATTTGAGCCCCTATACGACGATCGCGTGCGAAAGGACCTTCTTGGTCACGACTCGGGTGGAAGCCAGACCAACGTACCTGATTCACTTGCCGCCGCCGCCGTGCTTGTAATGGGGGAAGCAAATGAACAAACACCCATAGTACGCATTCGAAATGCTCCGTATGTGCGACAGAAGCAGACAGGGCACAAGCAAGTGTTTAACACCTTTGAGTTTGATATGAACGAAGACCTGTTTGCACCTTTTATGAATCGGCTACCGTGGAAGCGGGGGAAAGGCTAGTAAAGATAAGAAAAGCTTCGAAAAGTTGCACCCCGTCTGTTTCAGAAGGTTTCTTCTCAGGGTGAAACTGGAATCCAACGATAGGTCGCGAATCGTGCCTGATTACTTCGGGGCCTGATTCTGACATCGCAAGCGTCAGAAGCGGTGAGGGTACCGAGTCGAGTACCCATCGGTGGGCTTCAAATGCCCGAAATGATTTGTGCGAAGGAAAGAAAGAAGTCTCAATTGTCCACCGTATATCAAAAACCCCTTGTCTCTTGTTCGGAGTTTCGCGAAGCGTTCCTCCAAACGCAACTGCAATCAATTCACATCCAAAGCAAATTCCCAAAAGTGGTATTGAGCTTTCTCGAATCAGTCGTAACTCTCCAGCCAGAATATCCAGATTGGACATGACCGAGAAGCGACTACCGCCCGACAATACAATACAGTCGAAGGGCAGTGACAATATCTGGTCGGCGTCCTCAAAAGGGAATAATTCAACGTCATGCCCACTAAGCATCTCCAATAGATTCTGCAAACCCGTTGTGCCGTTATCTACCAGAGCAACGCGCATGGTTACGGACGTTCAAGTATTACCCAGTCGTACGCAATTCCATTCTCCTCGCAGGTCTCGCGTGACAATTCATTCGTGAAGTCGGGGTAGTCGGGAAATGTGACGGTGCCTGAAGTGGCGTCTTCTACAAGCGTAAGATAGAGGCGACTGGCGAAGGGGAGTGCTGCTCGGTACATCTCGCCACCACCAATCACAAATATCTCATCGCTACCGTCTGCTTCCTTTGCGTAGGAAAGTGCCTCAGGAAAGGAGTACGCAGTCTGCGCTCCTTCCGCTTCGTACCAGCCGCTCTTGGTAACCACAATGTTCGCTCGCCCTGGTAGTGGGCGAAACTTTTCTGGAAGAGACTCCCATGTTTTGCGACCCATGATTACTGGGTGCCCTTTGGTAATCTCTTTAAAATGGGCGAGGTCGCCCGGAAGGTGCCAGGGCAGGTCGGTGCCCGTACCAATAACGCGGTCGTGTCCGAGAGCTGCAATAAGGCTGATGCGTGGGTTCATGGCTAGAGCGTATCAGAAATCTGATGCAGGCAGAACCCATCAGATTTCACATAAGAAAATTAGATACTTAGTAAACTAATTTCAATTTTCTAAAAACGCTGGCATACGTGCACGGGTTTCGTGTACTGAAAGGGTGCCGTCCTTGCGCGAGACAACACATACGACGTCCACTGGCTCGTCCCACGGTTTGCGCGCAAGTGGGGTGGGGGAGAATTGATCGTCAAAACAAAATCCGATGCGTAGCCACTCCACCGGAGCCAGGGCCAAGAATCGGTCGTACCAGCCACCGCCCTGACCCAGACGGGTACCAGGCGCATCAAACGCGCGCCCTGGCAGCAGTATGGCAGCAGGAAGTTCGCCCAAAACACTGCGAGCTCGTGCAACCTCTTCAGACGGATCAAGCGACGCGCGTGGAGCTATCTCATAAATCTTCGCTTCCTCAGATATAGCAAGAAAATCACTAAAATGAACCTCTGTACGCAGTCG
>CAYITJ010000023.1:0-8759 GCA_964366435.1 uncultured Candidatus Saccharibacteria bacterium | reverse complement strand
CAACCCTCTCAGGCACTATCTCTGGCGGTACGTTCTCTGGGGGTACGTGGAATGGATCAACTATAGGTGTTGCATACGGCGGTACCGGACTTGCCTCAACCCCAACCTACGGACAAATCCTCGTTGGTAACGGTTCAGGATATACGCTCACCGCTACAAGCTCGCTTGGTATCGTTGCGTCTCTTACGGGAACCACTGGACAGCTTGCGTACTTCTCTGGAACGAACACTGCAATTGGCACTTCGTCGCTCACTATCGCAACAAGTGGCGGAGTTGGTATTGGTGGCATCACTGCGGCATCTGGTTTGAAGCTAGATGTTGTGGGAACTCCTGCAAATGTGGGGACGGTACGTATCGCGCAATCTCAGGGTGATTCTGGTACGGCACAAACAACTGCTAGCAATGCCTTGTATCTCCAGCTTGGAGGGAGAGAGTATGGGGCAAGCTCATATCGTCTAATTGGATTTGGATATAACGTTCCTGGTTTGGGAACTGCACCGGCAGCATTTGGATATATAGAGACAAATTCTACGAGCAATACATACGGCGATCTTGTATTTTTGACACGAAACTCAACCACAGGAACAGTCGAACCTTCTGAGCGTATGCGTGTTACTGCAGCAGGTCTTGTTGGAATCGGCACCACCACTCCGTCGCAAGCACTCTCCGTACAAGGCAACGGACTCTTCTCCGGCAATCTCGCGGTTAGTGGAATTACTGCGACAAGTAGTGTCTCAGCACTCTCCTTTAATGCTTCGCAATATGGCGGTTTCTACCAGAACGGTGCACTTGTGGGATACGCCTCAACTACAAATGGCGCAACTATCTGGGGACTTGGCGCAGGTGGGCAGAACGCAACAACGAGTGCAACCGTACGAGGCACAACAGCCATTGGAGACGGCGCTTTGAATGCACTTACGGCAGCCACGGGAAACACGGCTGTAGGATATCGTGCAGGGTACGCAATGACGGCAGATGCTTCATTTAATTCACTCCTTGGATACGAGGCTGGGTACTACGCAACTACCTCGTCAGGAAACGTTGCAATAGGTTACCGTGCCCTCAAGGGAAGTACTGCAAGTAACTGGACGAATCCAAACACCGCTATTGGATACACTGCACTTACTGCAAACACTACGGGTGCCTACAATACTGCCATTGGACAGAATGCCTTGGCTGCGAACACTACCGGAAGCGCGAGCGTTGCGATTGGTACCTTTGCGCTTCAAAACAGTACTACGGGAAGCAACTCTGCTGTTGGATACAACGCTCTTGCTACCTGTACTACCTGTGGAAGCAACGCCGCATTCGGTAATTCAGCTCTTGCCACTCTAAGCAACGGGCAAGACAACACTGCCTTTGGTAATTCTTCACAGCAGCTTGGAACTACCGCAGGCTCTAACGCCTCATTCGGGTACGCCTCCTTGCTTACAAACAAGACAGGTACCAATAACACCGCGCTCGGTAATGACTCAATGCGCTATCTAAATAACGCAACGTCTTCTGTTGCTATCGGTTCGGGCGCTCTTGCGGGTGTGAGTGGAGATTTGGCAACAAACTACAACAACGTGGCTATTGGATACCGCGCTGGCTACATCATGGGAACCGGTGCAAACAATAACACCCTCATCGGATATCAGGCAGGAAACGCGCTCACCACTGGAGCAAATAACATTGTGCTCGGTTACGATATAGATGCTCCTTCAAACACTGCTTCTAATCAGCTGACTATCGGTAACCTCATCTACGGAACAGGTCTGGATGGTACTGATACTACTGTTTCTACTGGTTCTATTGGTATCGGCACCACCACTCCTTCTGCACGCTTTGCCGTCACGGGAGCTGGCGTCGGTACTGGTAGGCTCGTCTCGTTCGCTAACAGCAGCAATGTTGAGTCGTTCTCACTCCTTGATAATGGAGCTTTCAGGCTCACGACAAACGGAATCCAGGTCATTGACGTAGATTCGGTGGGGCAAACTGATTTCGCTGGCCCTGTTACTTTCCGAGATACGGTCAGTTTTTGGGCAACTCCGGTCATGATTGATGGATTATCGGTATCGAACAGTGTTTCAACGTCATATGTTCTAAGAGTAGACAATACCAACACCGCTTCTACCGCAGACGGCCTCGAGATCGAGCTCGGTCCGAGCACGAACCCTGGCTCTGGTAACGAGTTCATAAAGTTCAAAGATGGAGACGGCACTCTCATCGGAAGCGTCGTTGGTTCGGGCGCGGGCGGTGTCGTATACAACACCACTTCTGACCGTCGCTTGAAGACCAACATACGCGATACCGCATTTTCCCTCGAAGACCTGATGCGTATCGGTGTTCGTGACTACTCTATGATTAGCTCACCAGAGAAGACAAGCACTGGTTTCATTGCGCAGGATCTCTACGAGGTGTATCCGGAAGCTGTGAGCCGTCCAGAGACCGAAGACGAGGGGTACTGGATGGTTGATTACGGACGCATGACACCGCTTATCGTTCGGTCCGTACAGGAGCTTGCCGGAACCACTAACACCCTCTCGCTCGCGACGACCTCTCTGGGTTCAAGAATTCAAAGCATTGAAGACTCTATGCAGGCAGCAGCAACGTCTACCGAGCCAGAGGAGTTCTTTGCATCCGAAATAACCACCGATCTTCTGACCGTTGAGGGAAATGCTTCTGCAAACCGCTTCGTTGTTCCGGCAATAAACCAGAGCTTTGTGTTCGGCTCAACAACAGTTGCCGCAACTCTTCCTTCAGAAGTACTTACAACGGGAGGTGCTGTAGACCTTTACAGGCTAGCAACGTACACACTGGCGTCTATGCAGGAGCTCTCAGGCCGCACTGACCTGTTTGCTGCTCGTCTTGACTCACTTGAAGAGAGACTTGCAGAGATTGAGAGCGGAACCACTGGCACCGCAGGAGGTGTATTCTCAATCGCAGCTATGAGAAGTGCACTAGAAAGTCTCGGCCTGGTATTTGAGAGTGGGGTAGCACGGTTCCAGTCTCTTGCAGCCGTTGCGTTCATTGCCGGAAACGATGCAGACGGAAAGTCGTCGGCAGGAGAGGGAGAGATCCCTGCAGGCGAAACGATGATTGAAATTGAGAATCCGTATGCTGATGAAAACAGTAAGATATTCGTGACGCTCACCAGCCCACTTGCCGGTTCATGGTACATACAGGATAAGGAGGACGGACGGTTTACGGTGGTCTTGAGCGCAGTGCAGACCGAGGACGTCACCTTTGACTACTTTGTGGTCCAGACAGAACTAGCTAGCGCTCCAACCCCTGAGCCAACGCCTGAACCTGCTCCAGAATCAACGCCCGAGACTTCTCCAACCCCAGAACCTACGCCTGAGCCAGCTCCAGAGCCAGAACCCGCACCAGCGCCAGAGGGACTACTGATTTAATATATGGACCTCGTAGGTCCATATAAGAAAGGAAATCGTAAAATGAAATGCGATTCATTCATATATACGGACTTACGAAGTCCGTATATATGAATATGTCGGTCACTGCTACTCAAGAGTGATTCCAGAGAGCTCGTCCACATCTATTTCACGTAAGTAACTTTGCACTGTCTCGGAGTAGTTCTCAAACACGTCCTTGTTCCTGAAAAGAGAAGTCGTAAGTATGGAAGGGAAGTTCTTAATCTTGCAGTAATCTAAATAGCTGCTCCAGCGATATTCACCAAGATACTTCATGGCATCCTTAACATTTCTAATTGAGCCTTTGCTGCGCTGTCGCCACTCCTCAAAGCCAGGGAAGTAATCCAGGGGATTCAAGTGTACATAATGCAGAATATAGAGAAAGTGGGCGTGTTGAGCGATTAGAACTTTCTTAGTCCTTCCTTGGAAGAGTGTACCTGTGCGCTCGTATCTCTCATTAAAGTATTTGGCATACCCAACATTTAGCTTGCGCAGAAATAGAGTGAGGCCACCCTCCACTGCCTCAGAGAGCAGAAGGTGGTAGTGATTATTCATAAGTGCCCATCCGTGAATTTCCACGAGCCTCTCACGCTTCACTTGCCCAATATATGGACTTACGATATCCATATTTTTGTTAAACCAGTAACCAGAGTTGCTATTGGCCGACGCGGCATCGTTGAACTCGTAAAGATTATGTATGAATCTCAGGAAATCCTTTTCGTCGAGAAATATGTCTCGCTTATCAACCCCGCGGTTCATTACGTGATACAGGTCCATATCTCTTATCCTTATAAAAGCATTATGTATCCCCATATATGGACTTACGAGGTCCATATATGGGGATAGGGAGAGGGGTGCGGTGATAGACTTATGGCATATGCATATGAAAAAAAAGATACGGGTAGCGGTGAACGGATTTGGGCGTATTGGACGAGCATTTGTACGTCAGGCATACAATCGCCCAGAAATTGAGCTGGTGGCAGTGAACGACCTTGGGTCACTAGAAAACCTTGCGTACTTACTGAAGTACGACACCGTATATAAGCGCGCTCCGTTTCCTGTTGAAGTACGCGAAGGCCAGCTGTTCATTAATGAGAAGCCAGTGCGATTTTGCCAGGAGAAAGAGCCGTCCGCGCTTCCCTGGAAAGAGCTTGGGGTTGATGTGGTGATTGAATCGACCGGGTTCTTTACTGACTACGAGAAGGCAAACGCGCACATCACTGCCGGCGCCCGTCGCGTTGTTATCTCGGGCCCTGTGAAAGAGGAGAACCCACTTGGTGCAACGGTTCTTATGGGGCTTGATGAGAGCAAACTTTCTACCTGTGCAATCACCAGCAACGCGTCCTGCACGACAAACTCTGCTAGCCCCATCGTGGCAATCCTCGACGAGGCAATTGGTATAGAGAAAGCAATTCTCTCTACCACACATGCCTATACCGCAAGTCAGTCGCTTGTAGACGGTCCTGCAAAGAAAGACATGAAAGAGGGGAGGGCTGCTGCACAAAATATTGTGCCAACTTCAACCGGTGCTGCCGTTGCAGTCACGCAGGCATACCCATCACTTGTCGGTAAGTTTGACGGTGTGTCCCTTCGTGTACCAGTGCCTGCAGGTTCTATCGCCGACATTACCTTTATCGCAAAGCGCGCCACCACTAAGGAGGAAGTGAACGAGTACTTGCGAGCGGCCGCAAAGAACGCGCGTTGGGCAGGCATTTTCTCCGCAACGGACGAGGAATTGGTATCAAGCGACATTGTTGGAGAGCAGTTTGCCTCTATCGCCGACCTTGGTATGACCCGCGTTGTAGACGGAAACTTGGTAAAGGTACTTGCCTGGTACGACAACGAAGCAGGGTACACGCACACCTTGGTAGAGCATGCCATCAAGGCAGGCAACGCTTAAACATTGTTCTATGAACGTATTCTTCGCCGCAGACCACGCAGGACTTAGGATGAAGGCCGTCCTTAGCGAGCGCGTAGCGCTCATGGGTCACACGGTGGTTGATAAGGGGGCATACGACCTTGACCCAAATGATGATTACCCAGACGTGGTAATTCCTCTACGAGAGGCAGTAGCTAGCACACCTGATTCCTTTGGCATCATATGTGCTGGAAGCGGGCAGGGCGAAGCTATGTGTGCAAACCGCATGAGTGGTATTCGGGCGGCTGTGTTCTACGCGCCCGTTTCTGCAACGGAAGCACTGGACAGGGAAGGTGCTCACTCAGAAGATGGATACGATATTGTGCGTCTCGCCCGCAAACATAATGATGCAAACGTGCTTTCAATAGGTGCGCGATTTGTTTCGCTCGAGGAAGCACTCGAGGCGGTGCGCATTTTCCTTGAAACGCCGTATTCTGGTGACGACCGTCACACGCGAAGGCTGAACAAATTTTCCTAAACTACCATCCTGTCCCCGTGCCAGGCGGTTGTGTTCAAGGTGAGGGTATACCATATATAGGTATGAGTATTATCGTGCCAGCCATTCTTCCATCGTCTCGCAGAGATTTGGTGACAAAGCTCGATGCGCTCGCGGGGCTGGTGGATGAAGTGCAGGTAGATATTGTTGATGGACTCTTTGCTGGTCCTGCAACGTGGCCGTATGATACCGGCCCGAGTGAGCTTTCACGTATGCTCGCTTCTGGCGATTTAATTCCGCGCTCAGGGGAGTGTCGTATTGAAATTGACCTCATGGCCAAAAGTCCTGAAGCGACCGTGGGCGCCTGGATTGAACTTGGTGCCAGCCGTGTCACTATTCATGCTGACAGCACTGAGCATGTGAAGCACTTGTTAGAAAACCTTCGCACCTCCTACGGTCACGACAAGGATTTTGCGGCAGGACTACTTTCTATTGGTATTGCTATTACTCCAGGAACCGACCCTGAACTCCTTGCTCCGTATCTAGACCAAATTGAGTACGTGCAGTTTATGGGCATCAAACGTGTTGGGCGACAAGGAGAACCGTTTGATATGAGCATCATCAAAACTATTGATGTATTTAAGCGTAGACATCCAAGTGTGTCAGTGCAAGTGGACGGCGGCGTCTCTCTCACCACCGCTCCAAGACTGCTTGAAATTGGCGTTTCTCGACTTGTAGTAGGTTCGGCGCTGTGGAAGGCGCCTGATCTGAAAGAGGCGCTCCACGCGTTCAAGGTACTTACCGAAGAGTACGGTATTTACGAATAGTGCTGCGGTATACTAGAGAGTAATGGCGCTCACCGACGAGAACATTTTGGAACTAGAGAGAACAGCAGAAGCAGTACGAGAAACAATTCTCGACATGCTGGTTGCTGCGGGAAGCGGACATACGGCAGGCCCGCTTGGTATGGCGGATATTTTCACGGCTTTTTATTTCCATATTCTGAAACACGACCCAAAGAATCCAGAATGGGAAGAGCGTGATCGTTTGATACTTTCTAACGGTCACATTGTGCCGGTGCGCTACTCGGCCATGGCGCACGCGGGCTATTTTCCTGTGGAGGAGTGTCTGACGCTGCGGAAATTTGGCACTCGTCTACAGGGTCACCCTGAGCGTTTGCGACTTCCAGGACTTGAAAATACCTCAGGCCCACTTGGTGAGGGTCTTTCGCAGGCAGCTGCTATGGCATACGCCTTTCGTATGGACGGAAAGAAAAACCAAGTATATGTGTGTATGGGGGACGGGGAACAGGACGAAGGGAATGTGTGGGAGGCAGTTATGTGGGCTGCGAAGAACAAGCTTGCTAACCTCACCGCTATTATCGACCGCAACAATATTCAAATTGATGGCATGACGGAGGACGTGATGCCCCTTGATTCACTCAAAGACAAATACGAAGCATTCGGATGGCACGTGCTTGAAGTGGACGGACACAACATGCGTGCGTTCATTGATGCGGTAGAGCAAGCCAAGGCAATATATGAGAAGCCGGTGTGCATCATTGCTCACACGATTCCTGGAAAGGGTGTGCCTGAAATAGAATTTGATTACAAGTGGCACGGCAAGCCACCAACTAAAGAAGAAGCAAAGCGATTTATGGAGGCGCTTCGCAGTGGAGCCGGACGCGTACCGCATGAATATGCCTAACGACATGATTACCCCTGATTCTCACCTCGTGCCTGATGTGTTTAGTAAAGACATTGAGCACGCCCCTACGCGTGATGGGTTTGGTCACGGCACCGTAGCGCTTGGAAAAGAGAATCCAAACGTTCTGGTGCTCTGTGCCGACTTAAAGGAATCAACACGTGCTGAGTGGTTTGAGAAGGAGTTTCCTGACCGTTTTATTGAGGTAGGAGTAGCAGAGCAGAACATGGCATGCCTGGGTGCTGGGTTTGCGCTTGCAGGAAAAATTCCATTTATTGCAAGCTACGCCGCCTTTTCCCCTGGTAGAAACTATGAGCAAATTCGCACGACCATCGCCCTTAATGAAGTAAAGGTAATCGTGTGCGGTATGCACGCAGGCGTGTCGGTGGGGCCAGACGGCGCCACCCACCAGATGCTTGAGGATATTGGCATGATGCGTATGTTGCCGAACATGACAGTGATGGCTCCCGCTGACGCGGTAGAAGCAAAAAAGGCGGTCATCGCTGCAGCGGCATTGCCAGGTCCTTCATATATTCGATTTGGTCGCTCTCCGGTGCCAACGTTTACAACACCAGAAACGCCGTTTGGAATCGGAAAGGGAATCACCCTGTGGAAAGGCGCCAAGCCACGTGTTGCACTTCTTACTACTGGCAGTATGGCGTACGAAGCACTGGTAGCGGCACGTGCACTTTCTGCAGACGGAATTGATAGCATCGTACTGCACCTTCCAACGGTGAAGCCTCTTGATACTGAAGCAGTCATTGCGGCAGCAAAACTTGCCGGTCGCGTCATAACGATTGAAGAGCACCAAATCGCTGGGGGCTTTGGAAGCGCAGTTGCTGAGTGCCTGTCTGCGCACTACCCGGTGCCCGTTACGCGCCTTGGTATTGATAATCAGTTCGGGCAGTCAGGCACACCAGAGGAGTTGCTCGCACACTATGGACTTAGCAGTGCACACATTGCTGAGGTGGCGCGAAGGGAGGTGGGGCAGATACCTGTGTAGCTTTCTATGCACAAGTCGCCTATAAACACCTTTGCTGCTATCGGAGTGGTGCTCCTGTTTGGGCTTGGGGCACTTGGACTGATTGAACGCGCTATTGCACAAGTGAACTGGCAGTACGCCGAACTTGCAGAGGCGGGCATACAAGACTTCTAACAAATAGGCCCCGCAGGGCCTTTTTGTTAGAACTCAGAAATTGCGTAGGACGGCGGAGCGTCCTTCAAGAATTGTTCAAGAGCAGAGCGGGTAAGCAGTCCTTTTTGTGCACCCACTTCTTGTACCACCGAC
>CAYITJ010000022.1:553-9583 GCA_964366435.1 uncultured Candidatus Saccharibacteria bacterium | reverse complement strand
GATGACAGTTAGCGCAACGAATGTCGCATTTTTCTATTTCTCTTAAGACTGATTCCCAAGAAAAGTGGCCTGAGAGAAACCGGGCAACGCCCTTAGATTTTGTTTCTGGGTTTTTGTGATCGAATTCCAAAACTACAGGATCATTCTCACCACAATCTACACACTCTTTGCAACTGAGAAAGTTTAACAATGCTGTCCGTATTTTCACCCGGTGTCGCTTTTGGGCTGCATATAAATCCGCCTGATTCTTGTACGGCATTACCAGGATTATAGCACTCCGTTCTAACCTAACTATTTCGAAGGGTCAACGAAGCGGTACGTATCCTGATACCGAGCGGCCTCCTCGCTGCGCGCTTCATACGCCCTCTCTACCGTATCTACTACGCTCGTATCAAAGGCAGGAACCGCCGCCTCTGTTCCTGTACTTACCGTGCTGTTTGTCACCGAAAAGTAAAGCCATACATTAAAGCCAACACTGAGCCCCGTTAACAGCGCAGCAGTGCCAAGGATGATAAACCAGTCGCGCGTAGGGTGCGTGTGTGTGCGCATCCTAAACATCTCACGAGCCGTTTGTAGTGAAGGGAAAAGTGCTTTCATACTAGTTAGTGGTTGTGCTTGCGCCAAACGAAAGTATCGCCGCGGCAGTCCATGTCTGCGCCCCCTCCTCGTTAACACCACGATCTATGGTGAGCGTAATCACCTGAGTATCATATGGTCCGTATTCAATTATCCCGATAGTACGTGCCACCGCATCAAATGAGCCTGCGACCTTGAGTGAGAGCATGAGGCGCTGCGGAGGATTGCCTTCCCCACCGGTAACCGATAGCACATCAACGGTTGCGCCCTGTCCCCTCCCCAGTTTCTCTAGACCTTCCAAGAAAGGCACGATGTCTTCAGTCGAGAGGTTGTGTCGCGCGAGCGCTTCCTCTGCCTCTACGAGAACTGGTAGGGCGGCCTTGGCTGCCGCAACACGTACCGTCTCTGCCTGCTTTGCAGCAATATCTTGCGCGAGCTTTTCTGCTTCTTGTTCCTTGGTCGCAAGCAGCAACGAAACACCCACCACCACCGCTATAGCGACGAGAAACACCGCAGCAGCAATCCCTAGATGAATGAGGAGTGACCGGTTCATGGTGTAAGAGTACCTATAAGTGTGAGAGAGAAATCTATGTTCGACTCCTTTGCATACGCACTAATGGGCAAATCAACCGTACGCACATACGACAACGAACCAAGTGCTGATGCATAGGAGCGCAACGCTTCTCGAGACACCGCCTTGCCCGTAATACTTAACCGGTGAGTATCTACGGCCTGTCCGCGCGCAAATGATACGCCCGTTATGGTTACTCCAGGATGACCAATGGCAATAATTGCTCGCACGGCGCCACTCGCACTCACTCCCTGTGCGTTCTGCGTGAGAGTGGTAGCCGTCTGAGTGAGACGCGCAACGCGCTCCCCGACCTGCTTGTCTTCTTCTCCTGCGAGCTGCACTCCAAGACCTGCCAACTGCTGCGTTCGATCGCGTACCACCTGATTTACATACACGAGAGACGGGGTGGTGAGCGCCGCGTGAATACCAAGCACGGCTGATAGCGCAACAATCGCTACCACGGCCACCCGCACAAGGTAGAGGTTTGCGAGCGCGCGCTTACGGCTGTCTGGGAGAAGGTTCATGGCTTAGGTTGTGTGAAAGTCGCGCAGCGCCAGACCAATAGCCGTTGCGTACGCGAGAGACTCCATATAATCGAGTGGTGGCAACCAGTGATCGCGCGAAGCCAAGTTAGTAAACACGTCACCAAGCGCAACTGGCAATTTAATGGCGGTTTCTAAATATTCAGGGAGTCCGCGCACGGTTGCGTTTCCCCCCGTCAAGATAATGCGGGTAACTGGTTCGTGAGTAGTGCCCGCCTGCGCTCTTCCCTGCCAATACTCAAGACGACGAGTGATTTCCTCTCTGATCGCTGAAACAGTAAGGAGCATGGACGACATGTACTCGTCTTTTCCATCTTCACTCACGAGTCCTTTTTCTGCCTTCACCTTCTTTGCCTCTTCTTCGCTCACGCCAAAGTGCTTCATGACTGCCTGCGTGAGTGAGTCCCCACCAATATCAAGCGTGGTAGCAAAGCGTGGTGTTTGCCCTGTCACCACCATAAGCTTGGTGGTTGTCTTTCCGATATCAATAATGAGCACCGTCTCCTTACTGTCGCGCGGCATGAGAGCCCGCGCAATAGAGAATGTCTCACTCTCGATTGCACGCGTGACAATACCAACATCGTCGAGCGTTGCGAGCGATTCATCAATCACGCGGCGAGCATACCCCACACCAACCACGGTAGTTGTGGAATCCGTAGTCGTTATTCGCGCAACATCAAAGGCAACGTCGGCCGGTGGGAGCGGCACATACTCATCAAGACGTGGCTCCATGAGAGAACGCAGTTCTTTAGACGAGGCCTTCTCGTGGTCTCCTTCAAGTACCGCTTCAAACAGATAGCTGCGAGATTCTGAGAGCGCGATATTGGCAAACTTGATACGGTTCTTCTTTACAATAGTCTGTATCGCCTCGGTAACAGCCGCTGGCTCTGCTATCTCTCCACCAACTACTGCGCCCGCAGGCAAAAGGTGCTCTGCAAATCGCACAAGCTCGAGCCCACCTACCCTCTCCGCAAGCACCGCGGACTTAATCCCACTCGTTGAGATATCAATTCCTGCCGCAGGAAGCGAAAGGTAGCGCGGTGGCGCGAACTCAGTACGGAGCACACGTGCAAAAAGACTGTCCGACATTATGTTCGTAGTATACCGCTTCGTTGTGCTGTGCGTGCACGAACTAACGTGCAGAAACTAGTGAGCACTCGTTCCAGGAGGAACGTCTTTGCTTGGCGAAAGAAATGCGAACGTGTCCTTGTTCCCTACTGCAAAGAGCATACCGTTGCTTTCGAGTCCTTTAATTGTTCTTGGCTTAAGGTTGGTGACGAATGCAAGCTGCTTTCCAACAAGCTCTTCTGGAGAGGAAACGTATTCATTGATGCCAGAAACAATTTGTCGTGGTCCAGTCGGTTCACCAAACTCAACACTGAGCTTAAGGAGTTTGTCAGTATCGGGGACCTGCTCTGCAGAGAGCACGGTTCCTACCTGTACATGGACCTTCGCGAGATCATCAATACTAATGCGTGGTTCCTCCTTAGTTACTTCTTCCACTGGTAGCGCCTCTTCAATGTTATCCATGTGCTGTTTGTTTATCTAAATAGCTGGTCAAAATAAGCGCTGCCGCTGAGGCGTCTACGTGGAGGTTGCCACTTCCCGGCTCTCGCACTCCTTCAAAGTTTCGACGCGCCTCCTGCGTAGTAAGTGTTTCTGGCTCAAACACAACAGGCATGCCAACGAGTCTTCGCTCAATGAGCGTTCCAAACTCCTTCGCCGCTTTTGCAACAGGGTTTGGTGTGCCGTCATAATTTCTTGATTCTCCAATCACCACGACACCAACGTCTTTGCGCGCGATAAGCTCGAGCACCTCATCTATAAGGCGTCCGTTGTTTGGGAGCGTTCCGTGGGGAAACCCCATATGACCACCTTCGTCCGAAAGGGCCAGCCCCACTCGCTTGGTGCCAAAATCAATTGCTAGGTATCGCATAGCTAAATCCTACACGGGAGACACGAGCCGTGCTATAGTCTCCCGGTATGGTGAATTCTTGGTTTATGCATCCGGGAAGCCCAGAAATGCTGTCATTGTTTGCGTTCCCGTTCGCCCTTCCACTCTTTGCAGTACTTGCACTGTGGACGGTGGCGATTAAGGGCTACGCGCTCTGGCATGCAGCGCGCGGTTCGCAGAATGGCTGGTTCGTCTTTCTGCTTGTCGTAAACCTTCTGGGCATTCCTGAGATTGTGTACCTTGTCTGGTTCCGCAAGGGCAGTAGTGAGGCAGCGCATGTTGCTCCTGCTCCTGCGCCAGCACCATCGACTTCTTCGGAAGCCTAAACACTCTAGGGAGGAGTGCGTGAGTGGTCGAAACGAGCTGTCTTGAAAACAGCCGAGGCGAAAGTCTCCGTGGGTTCGAATCCCACCTCCTCCGCAAAAGATGAACCCGCCATATGGTGGGTTTTATCTTTTGCGGAGGAGAGCTCAGCTGGCAGCTGAGCGTGTGGGATTCGAAGACCTTGCGAGCACGAGGCTGAGCATTCTGATGCGAAGATTCGTCCGCAAGGTGTACTGATCCTGTATTTCATACATCTTCCTCTCTCAGAGCAAGTGAGTGAGGAACACTCACTTCTCTTCGTTCGTCGCTGTAAGGATCGAACCCACCGACCAGCGCACTGCCGATGATTGTGGTGCATTACCCCACCCACATCAACACACCAGTGCTAGTATTACGTTTATATGGCCCGCACGGTCTTCTACCAGTGGGAAGCTCAGGAATACACGTTTGAAGAAAAAGGTGCCGACTGGTACTGGTCTCTTGGTGTTGTTGCTGTTGCTGCAATGATTGCGTGCATCTTGTTTGGAAACATCATCTTGGCACTGGTGGTGCTTGCAGCGAGTGGTACCCTAGCGCTCCAGGCACTGCGCGCGCCCACACGACACGTATTCACCATTACAGATGAAGGACTCTACATAGACCAAATTCTCTACACCTACGAAGAAATGCTTCACTTCTCAGTCCTCGAATACGCAGACCCGTCTTGGCCTCCTTCCCTATCCATAAAGACTAAGCGTGTGTTTGTACCTCACATTCTTGTGCCTATTGTGGATCACGACCCTGTGGAGATATATAATTTCTTTAGTGCGCACGTAGAGGAGGGAAAACATGATGAGTCTGTTTTTGACATGCTGATTCACCGTTTCCGCCTATAATTCACAGCACTGAACATAGGTTGCCGTTTGTGCATACCGTGTACTATATAATGAATTAGTGGGCACACGCTATTCCAAAGAAATAAAAGAAGAGGTGCTTCGTCTTGGAAAGGCTGGCTGGAACTATAGTCAGCTTAAAGAACGCTTTGGGGTACCAAAAAGTACACTTTCGGTTTGGTTTAACAGTACAGGGAAAATGCCTGACCCTGCCCGGCGACACGCTCACTTACATCTGGCTCGCGCAAAGGCACTGGAAACGATTAGGCAAAAGAAGAATCAGCGACTGGTACACGCTTCTGAGGTAGCGCGCTCGGAGCTGCAGAACTTGGATTTAACAGACTCAAGTCTTTTGAAGGCCATGCTTGCCATGTTGTATTGGGCCGAAGGGACAAAAGGCGACAGGTCGGGTGGCCCAAAATTCGTAAACACTGACCCCGTCCTCGCTGTTTTCTATTTAAGCCTGCTCAGGAAGGTGTACTCTCTGGACGAGACACGTATTAAAATACGCCTGCACCTAAGCGAGAATCATGACCAAGCACGTGCCGTGCACTTCTGGTCGCAGGCGCTCATGGTCCCAAAGTCGCAATTTGGGAAAATATATGTTAAAAAGCGGAGTACGCAGAAGAAGTTCCGGAAAAACTTTCAAGGTATTTGCTTTATCGGTTATTACGATACAAGCATCCGCCGCGAACTTCTTTCCTTGGGCCTTCAGATTGCGGAGAAATATCAGAAGCTTCTGTCGTTCAATGGATAGGACGCGAGTTTGCGGAATTCGTAATGATGGTTCGATTCCATCCAGAAGCACAAATGAAGAAAGAGGCGCCCTCCACGGGCGCCTCTTTCTTTTAGCCCCATCTCAAGAAGAAACCCCGGTCTTGCCGGGGTTTCTCTTTACTTTGCTGCGCGAGCGATTGCGCGAGCGAGACGGGACTTCTTACGGTCAGCGGTGTTCTTCTTAATCGTGCCTCCCTTTGCTGCCTTATCAAGTGCCTTGAATGCGGCGCTGAGTGACTCGTTTGCTGCCTTGGTGTCAGTTGCCATAAGCTTCTTAACTACCTTGGTGGTGTCCGTAACCGCACGCTTGCGGCGCACATTATATACGCGCTTCTTAAGGGAAGCTCGGTGCGCCTTCTTTGCTGATGAAGTGATTGCCATGTAGAACGGATAGTACGATATATCTTGTCTGGATGCAAGAATGCTAGGATATAGGCATGATTAGAGAGATTCGCGGCATGGTTTCCTCGGTAGACACACTTGGCGCTGTGGTGGACGTATCCGGCTGGGGCGTGTTCGTACACCTCTCTACCCCAGAGCAGCTCACCACAGGCAAAGAGGTAGTGCTTAAGACCTACCTATCCATTAAGCAAGACGGTGTTGATTTGTACGGCTTTTTAATTGAAGAAGAGCGTGCTTTCTTTGAACTCCTTCTTGGCGTGCCAAACGTGGGCCCAAAGACCGCCCTTTCGATTATGCGTCGCGGGCCACGCGCTTCACTCGAGAGCGCAATTGCGGGGCGCGACCTAGACTACCTCACCCGTGTGGCCGGCCTTGGCAAAAAGGCTGCAGAGAAAATTGTAGTGGAGCTTGCGGAGAAACTTGGCGGACGAGATGCTGCTCACGACGAAAGCGATGCGGATGTGTTTGATATGTTGGTCGCGCTCGGGTATACCGAGCGCGAGGCACGCAGTGCCCTGGCACGTATACCTCGTTCTGCCGTTGGTAAGGATGCGCGCCTTAAGGCCGCGCTCTCGTCAGCCTCAACGTAAAGAGCCTATGCACGTCCTTCGCTCCCTTCTTGCTCGCATACTCCCCCACTCGTTTCACTCGATACTTTTGCGTACCTACCACGCGCTCTGGGCATTTGGCTCCGCACTTTCGTGTGGCTTTCCTGCTCGCAGGCTCACCGTGATTGGAATCACTGGCACCAAGGGCAAATCGTCCGTGTCGGAAATGCTTTTTGCTATATTGCGGCACGCTGGCTACCCCACTGCGATGGCAGGCACCATTCGCTTTACGGTTAACGAGGAGTCGCGCCCCAACCTCTTCAAGATGACCATGCCTGGCCGCGGCTTTCTACAACGGTTTCTAAAGGAAGCTGTTCAAAAGGGCACAAAGTACGCAGTGCTTGAAGTCACCTCCGAGGGAGCGGTGCAAAACCGCCACCTCTTTCTTGCTATGGACGCGCTTGTTTTTACCAACCTACAGCGCGAGCACATAGAATCTCACGGCGGCATGGACGCCTATGCACGTGCCAAGTTCCGCCTAGGGCAAGCGCTTGCCACCTCCCCAAAGCGCCCGCGCGCAATTATTGCGAATAGTGATAGCGAATACGCAAAACTCTACCTCGCGCTTCCAGTGGAAACAAAGCTTCCGTTTGGTCTTGGTGACGCTGCAAACATTTCATACCGCAACGAGTCGGTGTCATTTACGTACGAAGGCGTTTCTTTTGATATCCCGCAGCCGGGCGAGTTTTCTGTCCGCAACGCTCTCGCCGCAATAAAGACCGCGGCGTGGCTTGGGGTCCCTGTTGAGAAGAGCGCCGAAGCGCTCCACAACCTTACCCGTATTCCTGGGCGCGCAGAGAAAATTGAGGAGGGTCAGGATTTCCTTGCGGTGGTGGACTATGCCCACACACCCGATTCGCTCACTGCGCTTTATGGTGCGTACGGAAAGCGTCGAAAGATTTGTGTGCTTGGAAACACGGGCGGTGGTCGCGATACCTGGAAGCGCCCGCTTATGGGCCGGATTGCTGACGAGCACTGCGACGAGGTTATCCTTGCGAACGAGGATCCGTACGACGAGGACCCGGGCGCGATTATGGAAGCAATGGCTTCTGGCATGAGCCGATCACCGCGCATCATCATGGACCGGCGCGAAGCAATTGCCACCGCCCTCTCACTCGCCCGCACGGGAGACGTAGTGCTCATCACTGGCAAGGGCACCGACCCCTACATAATGGAAGCGGGTGGAAAGAGAACGCCGTGGGGTGATGCACAGGTAGTACGTGAAGAATTGAAGCGAATGAAGTAGGGCGCGGTATTATAGCTCTATGTACAGCGACGGCCTCTTCTTTCTCGGAGTTCTAGTTTTTTTCTTTGTGCTCTGGCTTGCGGGCGGCGGCCCAAACAACAGCATTTCATTTTCTGGCCCTTTTATTACTCCAGTCACCGGTGTTGGGCAAACACAAGTTGGCTACGGCGACACCAGCTTGTTTAGAGGCGGCATCAATGTGACCGGCACCCTGCCAACCGTTCGTTCGTCTTCTGAGATTCGCGGTAACCTGCAGAATATTGAGTATCAACTTAGCAATCTCCAACTAGACGCCAAGCGCCAAGCGCTCTTCAGCTCACCCTCCCCAAAGCGCGGCATGGTCACCCTAAGTGGCGGGAACCTTTCTGCCACGGACCCGAGCCAGGAATATCTCATGATTCAAGCCTCTTCAAACGCACAGGAGCCAATCACTATTACCGGATGGAGAGTTATGTCGGTTGCTACCGACAAGTACGCCGTCATTCCGCGTGGCACACGTCTGCCCACAAGCGGGACACTGAACGCATCCGAACCAATCGTGCTGTACCCAGGCGAGCGAGCGTATCTCATAACGGGCGAGTCCCCTATCGGCGGGTCGTTTGCCGAGAATAAATGTACGGGATACCTGGAAATGAACCAGTCCTTTAATCCGTCCCTGAGCAAACGTTGTCCGTCTGCCTCCGAAGAGTTTGATAAATACTTTGCTGGAAACCCGTACAAGGACAATGCGTGCTACACCCTTATTCGCAGCACCAATACTTGTGTGACCCCCGAGGAGCGCAGTCGTATTTCTGCCAACTGTTTGTCCCTCATTGATTCGCGCCTCACCTACAACGGGTGCGTGGCGAGCCACCGATACGATTCTAATTTTGAAAGCAATACGTGGCGCGTGTACCTTGGTCGCACAGAAATTACCCGAAAGAATGACTCCACCAGAAACTACGGCGACCTGTGGAAGGACTCGCGAGAAGCTATTAGATTGCTGGACGAAAACGGTCTGACCGTAGACCTGTACACGTATTAGCGGTATAACAGTGAGCATGCGCCTATAGCTCAGCTGGTAGAGCAGCTCCCTTTTAAGGAGACGGTCCCTGGTTCGAGCCCAGGTAGGCGCACTAATGCAAAAGCCACCCCGATGGGTGGCTTTTGCATTAGTGC
>CAYITJ010000022.1:0-543 GCA_964366435.1 uncultured Candidatus Saccharibacteria bacterium | reverse complement strand
ACAAACACACCCCCCCCCGGGTGGGGGGGTTTTTCATTTTGCGCCATTATGTCCCAAACCTGCTTGGCCCCGGGCCTGGGCTCGAACGCCGGAATATATTTTCTTCAGCAGAAGAAAATAATGAGGCGGTGGGCAGAGCCAGGTTGAGTGACGACGAAGCCTGGACTCGCGCCCGAGAAGTGTAATCACGTCCCAGGTTGAACGTAAGCATTCTGTCTTGGCAAGGCACTCAGTATCCGCTCCTTCGTTTCCAAAGTCAGCTCCTTTGCGGTTGCTCTCTTACAAAACAGCTCGATGAGTAGCGAAATCTCTAGGGCGAGTTCTCCCATTTGCCACTCTTTTTTCTTCGTTACGCCCGAAATTCGCTCTGTGGTAAGGTGTCCAACTTCCTTATTCGCCCTCTTTCTTGCCGTCTCAAGGGCCGGAGAGATTGGTGGCACGACAGATTTCCACTCACCAGGCACAAAAAAATCCTTAGCGTATATATCTGTGTTGAATTCTTTTTCTGGGTAAAAGAAATTAATAAAATTTCTCAAGTGTAGT
>CAYITJ010000021.1:0-11510 GCA_964366435.1 uncultured Candidatus Saccharibacteria bacterium | reverse complement strand
TTGATTTTGCGGTGATGGCGGTGAGTTTGCGGAGAGCTTGGCTCATAAGGCGCGCCTGCTTGCCCACATGGTGAGCGCCCATATCACCCTCAATCTCATCCTTTGGGGTAAGTGCCGCAACAGAGTCCACCACAATAACGGCCACCGAATTAGAGCGCACAAGACTCTCTACGATTTCAAGCGCCTGCTCTCCGGTGTCAGGCTGCGAAATAAGCAGCTCGGTTAACTTAACACCAATCTTGCGCGCGTACTCAGGGTCAAGTGCGTGCTCAGCGTCCACAAAGGCACACACACCACCTTTTTTCTGTGCTTCGGCAATCACGTGGAGGGCAAGGGTAGTCTTACCACTTGATTCAGGGCCAAAGATTTCAATGATGCGTCCGCAGGGCATACCGCCCACCCCAAGTGCATTATCAAGACCAATAGAACCGGTAGGAATGGCCTCTGTTGCCGCAGGCTTAGTAGAGCCGTAGGTCATGATGGCCTCGTCACCAAACTTTGTCTTGATATCTTTGAGGGCAAGCTCAATAGAGCGCTGCTTGCTGTCCTTGGTCGCTTCTCCTGTCTCTATATCTACATCAAGCACCGTGCTTTTTTTTGGCGGAGCTTTCTTTTTGGCAACTGTTTTCTTTGCAGGCATAGGATAGGGAATACACGACTAATGAAGCGGAACAAACACAGAGCGTTGCTCAGTATGCGTCCTCCCGAAACGGTCCGTAACGGTTAATGACAGTATACCGCCCCCGGTGGGCATATCTAGGGTGGTGGCAAAGTTGCCCGACCTATCAATAAGGAGTGGCGCTCCGTTTAGGGTGAGCTTTTCCGTATGAAGTGCTACGCCAGACACGACAACCGCGCCGTCTGCAAAGGACTGTCCTTCGGCAGGGCTCTCAAGGCGCAGTACCGGGCCCGAGAGTAGGGGGGTGGCCTTCCATGCGCCGTAGAACACTAGTGCTACAAGGACTGCGGCGGCAATGCTTCTAACGGGCATACGCTACAGTTCCTCCTCAGTATCGCCTGCAGAAGGCTCGCCAGCACGAGAAAGCACTTCACGTGGGCGAGAACCGTCAGCAGGGCCAATAACACCCTTGTCCTCAAGTAGATCCATCAAGCGAGCCGCACGAGAGTAACCAATGCGCAGTTTGCGCTGCAAGTAGCTGGTAGAGGCGCGTCCAGCCTCCTCAACAGCCTCTTTTGCCTGCGAGTAGAGGTCATCGTCCACGTCCTCGTCGTCACTTTCAAGCATCATGGCGTCGTTTGGCTCGTGCACACCAGTACCGCCAGCACCTGCGCCCAGGTCAAGGGAGCCAAGTACACCAGCATTGTGCGCTTTGATGTATTGCGCCACCTTCTTTACCTCTTGCTCACTGATGTAGGCAGTTTGAAGACGAACCGGCTTTTGCATGTCTGCAGACATGTAGAGCATGTCTCCTGCGCCAAGGAGAAGTTCGGCACCAGAACCATCAAGAATTGTTCGGGAATCAATTTGACTTGCTACCTGGAGTGCCATGCGGGTAGGCACGTTTGCCTTAATGAGGCCTGTGATGACGTTTACGGATGGACGCTGGGTAGAGAGGATGAGGTGAATACCAACCGCGCGAGACATCTGCGCAAGGCGCACGATACCTGCTTCAAGCTCGCGAGGGTAGGTCTGCATAATGTCGGCGAGCTCGTCGATCACGATGACGATGTACGGCATGGATTCAGGAAGCTCGGCACTTTTGCGCTTCTTTGCAGGCTCAAGCACGGTGGTATGGTACGAATCAATATCGCGCACCTGACACTCCTCCAAAATACCGTAGCGACGATCCATTTCTTTCGCTGCCCACTTAAGCGCCAAGATACATTTCTTTGGGTCAGTGATGACGGGAGTCAAAAGGTGGGGAATACCGTTATAGAGGGTGAGTTCCACACGCTTCGGGTCCACCATGATAAAACGCATCTGGTTTGGCCCATTTCGGTAGAGTAGGGAGGTGATAACGGCGTGAATAGCAACCGATTTTCCAGAACCGGTAGCCCCTGCGATAAGACCGTGCGGCATCTTTGCCACGTTTACGTAGTGTGGAGTACCGGTGATGTCTCGTCCCACGGCAGCCAGAAGCGGCTTCTTTGAGCTTGACCACTCAGGCGCACTCATAACACCTCCAAGACCAACGGTAGCCTTTGACGCGTTTGGTACTTCAATACCCACCAGCGACTTGCCAGGGATAGGGGCCTCGATACGCACCGGGTGCGCCGCAAGGGCTAGTTCTAGATTCTGTTGCAGGGTCACAATCTTCTGCAGGCGCACACCCTCAGCAGGCTTAATCGCGTAGCGGGTGACAGTAGGTCCGACAGACACCTCGTCCATCTCAACGGAGATGCCAAAGTTCTGAAAGGTTCGCTTGATGATGTTTGCGTTCGCTTTGATGTCGCCAACCCCTGGCTTGCCCTTGTCCTCGCCAAGAAGGGAGAGGGGAGGGGCTTCGTACTCTGCATCAATATTTGGAATTGCCGCCGCCGCCATGTTGTTACTAGCGTCGCTGAACATGGTCACCACTGGCTCTTTCTCCTTTATAGGTCGAGCAGCAGGAGTCTCTTCGTCGGCCGCTTCGTGTTCGTCATGAACGTCTTCTGCCGTCTCTGCCTCACCCTTCTTTCCAAGCGCTGGCAGACGCACCGAACCTACAAGTGCGCGTGCCTGCTCGGCAGCCTCCTTCGCTCTCTGTAGTACCACGACGATGTCGGTGGCAATGATGAGTCCGACCGCAGCTACCGCAATAAGGAGGATGACTGCCCCGGCCACTCCAAAGAACTCTGCCGCAGCGTGTCCCGCAAAGGCTCCTGCCATGCCACCCCATTCGTTTGAGACGATGCCAAGGAAGGTGAGGGTGGAGAGAAGAATCAAAACAACACCAGCTCCGGTAAGAGGCGTCACAAAGGTGCGCTCAAGCATGATGGCGAACCCAACCGCAACAAGGAGAAGAGGTAGGAGAAAAGCGCCAACTCCAAGCACTCCGTACCCAAATGTGAACAGCGCGGTTCCTGCAATACCAGCCAGCCCAAAGGCAGCCAGTCCCATGATGAGCCCGAACGCGACGAGCACGACACCTGCCGTCCACTTGCCGAGCAATTGGTAATTCTGTTCCTCCGGTTGCTTCTTAGAGCTTTTCTTTTTCGCCATATCAATAGTATGTGCACAGTCTACCACCCTTAAAACAAGCCGTTTGATGCAAGCGCCCAGCACGTAGCCACAAGACAAGTGGTAACTATTGCGTCCGCTCTCTCAAGGACCTATACTTCGGTCACAAGGACATAAGACATATATAAGACGTCCATGAGCGATATACGAAACATAAAGGACAGCAATACGCTCAAGAATAGCGCTGAAGGACAGCAGCTGGATACGTTCGTCTTAGATAAAAGCATATTCTCCAACATATTTGATAAAGACATAAAGCGTGTGTACGTATACAAAAAGGCTGAGCGACTGGCAAAAGCAATCCAGCTGGTGACCCCTGCCTTCCGCGCTTCTCCTGCACTTCGTGATCGTATTGATAGAGTAGCGGTCGGACTTGTAGACGCTGCCGTACTTCCGCCAAGCGAAGCGCGCGACGGACTTTCTCGCGAGTTGCTTGCGCTCTCCAGTGTCCTATCAATTGCCCGCACCGGGGGACTTTTGTCTCCTATGAATGCAGACTTGATTGCACGTGAAGCACAGCTTCTGCTACAAGAAGTCGCTGGGTACGAAGAGCCACGACTCTTCCTAGAGGAGGCACCAACACTTGCAGAACTTGCTCGTTCATCGCAGCGCGTAAGCGGAGCAGCGCTTCGTCACACCGAGCGCACACCGGTGAGCGCGACACCGTCGCGGCCGGAAAGTTTTAAAGGACAAGATAAAGGACAGGTACCATCGGCCCCAGCACGAGGGGGGAGGAGAGAGGCGATTCTGTCCGTTTTGAGTACTAAAGGACCTTCCTATATAAAGGACATATCCCTTGTCATTCGCGAGGTGAGCGAGAAGACCATTCAGCGCGAGCTAGCGCAGCTTGTTGCTGAGGGTCAGGTGACCCGTTCTGGCGAGCGCCGCTGGACCACCTACGCCCTGTCTGGCGCGTAGGTAATTGCGCGACTTTCTTCGAAATTGACCCTCACCAAGGGGTTTCTCAAAATGGCTCGGATGCTAGGTACGAGTGCTGTTTGACCTGTCTGAGGAAAAAGTTCTCAGTATGCTAGGCGCGAGCCAAATCAGCGAGAGAGCCGTACAGATAGTACGGTGAATGAGCTGATGTGGCTCAGCAACAACGCAGACGGGACTTTTTGCCAGTCAGGATTGACTTTTGGGCCAAAATGGCTTATCCTATAGGAGTGATAGCGATAGGGAAGTAGACGTATATAGGAAGGCCTGCCAAAGGCCTTTTTCCCGTATACGCGGTACGTACCTGCGTTATCCACATCGGTACATTGGGGTAAGCGAAGAGGCCTTGGGGTATACTTTAAGGGTATACCGTACGGCTGGTGCGCTTTCCTGAATGACGGGTCATTGACAGCGCAATAGTGCTCAAATGAACAAACCACACGCTCTTCTGTAATGAAGAGGGTGTGTAGCCGTCATCCTTTTAGGAGGATGATGGTACCGAAATGGATGTATCTGCTGAATATGGATGAACGCAGGCACGGATGCCTCACATTCGCCAACTAGCCGATGGGACGCGTGTCGATAATGCGCCCTGTCGGGTAGTGTGAAAGGGAAGTTCGTGTTGAGTAGCTCGCAAGAGTTGCTCACCAATTACTCGAAAGAAGGATGTGTATGCGATGTACTTTTTATTAGTCTCGCATCGCATACGCTTCTGATTCAAAAAATTATTTAAGAAATTATGTCTATCGCAACCAACAATGTGATCGCAAAGATTGCAGCAGTTGTCGCAGGTCTCGGACTTGTAGCGATGTCGTTTGCTTACGCAGCACCTGCTGCTAAGGCTGACACGGCATCTGACAATGCAGCTCTTATCGCATCACTCATGGCCCAGATCGAGGCTCTAAAGGCTTCTATGGGAGGTTCTGCTTCTGCTGGTGCAACCGTTACCTTCTCTAAGGACCTAACTCTAGGTTCTTCTGGAGCTGACGTTACTGCTCTTCAGAACTGGCTTATTAGCAAGGGTCACACCATCGCAGCTGGCGCTACCGGATACTTCGGAGCACAGACTCAGGCAGCTCTCGCTGCTTGGCAGGCTGCTAACGGTATTGCCCCTGCTGCTGGATACTTCGGCCCGATCACTCGCGCTAAGGTAAACGGCATGGGAGGAGGTTCTACCACCGGTGGAACTACTACCGACACTTCTTCACTTCAGGGTGGAGAGGGATCACTTGATATCAACGGAAACGTCTCTGCAGATGTAGAGTCTGAGGTTGACGAGGGTGATTCAGATGTTAAGGTTCTCGGCTTCGAGGTTGAGGCTCAGGACTCTGACATCATGATCGAGCGTGTGGACGTTGAGTTCACCGTAGGATCTGGTGGTAGCTCTAAGCTTGACGACTACATCGACGGAGCCACGCTCTGGATGGGAAGCAAGAAGCTTGCTTCTATGGATGTATCAAAGGCTGACGAGGACGACAACGATGTCTACTCATTCCGCTTCGCTGGCCTTAAGGGCATCGTGAAGGAGGATGATCAGGCTGAGCTCTACGTATCAGTTGACGCTGTTAGCAACGTTGACAGCAGCGACACTACTGTAAACATCTCAGTTGACGTTCCTGCTGATGGTATCCGTGCAGTTGATGCTGCTGGTATCTCAGAGACCTACGCAACCGCAGGTGAGATCACTGCAGAGACCTTCAATGTTGAAGAGCCTACTGCAGGAGACCTCAACATCACCGAGGCAGATGAGAGCCCAGAGGCTACCATCGTTTCAGTTGATGATGTGAACGACACGAACGATGTGACCATCCTCTCATTCGACCTTGAGGCCGATGAGCAGGACATCCTCATCACTGACCTCCCAGTTGGACTTGTAACTTCTGAGGACGCTGGTGTTGATGGTCCAGTAAAGCGCGTAATGCTTCAGGTAGACGGTACGACGCTTGACACGGTAACCATTCCGTCATCAGCTGGTACTTCTTACCAGGCACTCTTCGAGGACATCGACTACACCGTAGATAACGGAGACACCGTTACCTTCGACGTGGTTGTTGACCTTAACGACACTGACCTAACGACGTTCGCTTCTGGAACTACTCTCTACGCAACTTCATCTAACGTTGCTGCGTGGGATGCTGAGGACGAGCAGGGTGACAGCGTATCTCCAGATGGCTCTGCTACTGGCGAGACGATGACCTTCTTCGAGGACAGCATCGTGGTAACTCTAGACAGCGTTACGACAACCAAGGCTACTTCTGACACCGCAGGTGTTGGAGACCAGGCAACCTTCAAGATCAAGTTTGATGTGAAGGCAATTGGTGACGACATGTACCTCGATCGTGATGTGACTGCAGACTACGGTCGTGATGGTTCTGGTGCTGCTGGTTCTGGATTCCAGTTTGCAACGACCTCAGATTCTACGACCGGTACTACTACCGTTCAGTCAATCTCAGCGTCTGACACAGACTCAGATGACACCACCACGCTCTACAAGATTGACGAGGGCAAGACCCGTACGTTCACTCTTACGGTTGTAGCTACAGCAGGTATTGACGGATTCGTTGGCGCACAGCTCACCGGTATCAACTGGACGACTGTTGCTGGCGACTCTGCAGCACCAAACTTCTACACTTCAAACCTAAACGACTTCAAGTCTGATCTTGAGTCTGTAAACCTCTTCTAATAGAAGAAGTTGGGTGAGAATGGAGAATCGGTTAGCTAAGACTTACGAGTCAAACGCATAGCCAAAGCAAAAGCCCCGCTTACGAGCGGGGCTTTTGCTTTTGTCTGAGTGGGGGAGGGTGGTATCTTGTATGCATATGGCAGTTCCAAAGAAGCTCATGCGAACACGCGTCCGCAAAGCACCCCTTGCGCCCTACATCTTTCATTTTGCGGTGTTTGTGACCGTGTTCTTTTTCATCATTGGCGGCGCGCTCTTTGTGATTAACTTTGCATCCGCAATGGCCTAAGTCTTGCCGACAGCTCAGTTTCAAGGTATTGTGCCTTGGTACGGACCGAAGACCACTGGCAGCCTGAAAAGGCAATAAGCCCGGTGCAGGAACGCACCCCTCACTATTATTGAGGTGTGCTCATCTCCTATCTTTGGTCCCGCAAGGGATTTTTTTCGTTTCCGTACACCGAACCTATTCAGGTTCACAATCACCAAAAAAACACATGGCTATTACTAAAGCAAAGAAGCAAGAAGTAGTTGCGAAGGTTGCTGACAGCGTCGCAGACGCAGCGTCGGTAGTATTCGTAGCATTCAAGGGTCTTTCAGTAGGTGATACGTCGGCAATGCGCCGCACGCTTCGCGATTCTGACATTGGCTACTACGTAGCTAAGAAGACCCTCATGCGTCGCGCACTTGAGTCTAAGGGGTACACGGGAACCTTCCCAGAACTTCCAGGCGAAATTGCTATGGCATGGACTGCTGGAGATGCTACCGCTCCTGCTCGTCTCATTCATGAGCACGGCATAAAGCACAAGGGCGCTCTCTCTATCGTGGGAGGAGTCTTTGACGGAGCGTACGTGGATGCAGCTGGTATGCGCGCAATCGCAACCATCCCACCACTACCAGTACTTCGTGGCATGTTCGTAAACGTAATCAACAGCCCAATCCAGGGACTTGTTATTGCGCTCGATAAGATTAGGGAAAAGAAGAGCGCGTAGCGCGACTCTGTCCCTTATCTGTCCGCAGGCCGAAAAAAGGCGGCCGCATAAATTTAGCGACATAAAGAGCGAAGCGACTATATGTCGATTATCTGAAATAGTTCTGACTATTTCAGGCAAAGTGAAAACTAGTAATTAAACTATCAACTATGTCTGACGAAACAACACAGGACGCTGTAGTAGAGGAGGCTGCCGAGGTGGCAGCCCCTGCAGCTGAGGAGGTAAAGGAGGCGCCTGCAGCCGCAGCTGAGGAGGCATTTGAGGTGCCTGCAAAGTTCGCTGCTATCGTGGCTGAAATTGAGAAGATGACCGTTCTTGAGCTTTCTGAGCTCGTGAAGGTATTTGAGAAGAAGTTCGGTGTATCTGCTGCTGCCGTTGCAGTTGCTGGTCCTGCAGGAGCAGGAGCAGGAGCTGGCGAGGAGGAGAAGAGCACTATGGACGTAGAGCTCACTGACGCTGGTGCAAACAAGATCTCTGTTATCAAGGTGGTAAAGGAGGTGCTTGCACTTGGTCTTAAGGAGGCAAAGGACCTCGTTGACGGTGCTCCTTCAATGGTGAAGGAGGGTCTCAGCAAGGACGATGCTGCTGAGCTCAAGAAGAAGCTTGAGGAGGCAGGAGCTAAGGTTACTCTTAAGTAATCTCCACAACCGTTTCCGAGCACAAGACCCCTAAAAGGGGTTTTTGTGCTTTATACTTTCCGTAATGGAAGGAGGATGCTTTTGTGGAGCGATACGCTTTTCTGTTGACGAAGCGCCAACATGGATTGGTGCGTGCCATTGTGTAGATTGCCGAAAGTTAAGTGGCGCACCTTATATGGTTTGGGTGGGATGCAAGAAAGAGTCCTACCGTCTGCTCAAGGGTACGCCTAGAGAATTTTCCTCCTCAGAAAAAGTGACTCGCTCTTTCTGTGAGAAATGCAACGCGCCATCCACATTCCTCTACACTGATTCGAGTGTCGGGAAGGACTATGATTCTATTTACATACCCGTCGGTGCGTTTGATGATGCAACACACCTGAAAACTCAGGAACATATTTGGACCTCCCAGAAACTGCCGTGGATTGAGATTCTAGACGATTTACCTCAACGAAAGTAATAAGAAAAAGGTCCGCAGAAATGCGGACTTTTTCTGTATAACGTCAAGTGTTGCATGGGTGGGTGGGGTAGGTAGAATAAGATTATTCATATGGATTTGCTCTCTAAACTCTTTGGTTCTCCAGCCCGCCTAAAGCTTCTTCGCCTCTTTATTTTTAACGACGACACCGCTTTTTCGCTCGCAGATGTAGCCTTCCGTGCTCGCACGAACAAAGACGCCACAAAGAAGGAATTGGCTGTACTGGTCGCTGCCGGCGTCATTAAGAAGAAAACAGGGAAGGGGGTTTCTGGCTACGTGGCTAACAAACGCTTTCCACACTACGATGCGCTGGCAACGTTTGTACGCGCTACTACCGACATAAGCGACACCGATGCTATCGCAACACTTAAGAAAGCGGGGAGTCTTCGTCTAGTTGCGCTCTCAGGACTATTCACTGGTGCAATTGAATCCAAAGTAGATTTGCTCGTAGTGGGAGACAAGCTAGAAGAGAAACATCTGGCTACTGCGGTGCGGGCACTAGAAGCAGAGCTCGGGCGTGAGCTGCGCTACGCATCGTTTACTACAGAAGAGTTTAGATACCGTCAGGGCGTGTACGACCGCCTCCTGCGCGACTTGTTTGACTATCCGCACCGCGCCATCTTGGACCGTCTTGGCGTGACCAATAAATAGCCGCTCGCAATTCTGATTTCAACCCTGTCGGTTAGGAAACATAAGAGATAAATAGTCGCTCCACTCCTTTTATCTCTAAACTTAACGGGTTAAATCAGAACAGCTCGCTCTCACTAGAATGGAGCGAACTTGCCAAATCTAACCCGTAGGAATTTAGAGGGTTGAGATTTGGCAAGTGAGCGGAACGATATACACAGTAGGGGATTGAAGGCGGGGACCCCTTGCTACACTTAT
This sequence comes from uncultured Candidatus Saccharibacteria bacterium, assembly GCA_964366435.1. Classification (GTDB taxonomy): domain Bacteria; phylum Patescibacteriota; class Minisyncoccia; order Phycocordibacterales; family Phycocordibacteraceae; genus C7867-001. The sequence continues at coordinate 1,726 of CAYITJ010000021.1, read as the reverse complement.
AAGTAAGCAGGCTGGTCATGCGTAGAGCAGGCCAGGTAGCCCTAAAAAAGAGTAATCACCATCCCTATGTTTTTCACCACTTGGGCAGATGTGCTTACGATTTCTTTCCAGAACCTCTTCTGGGGACTCGTACAGTTCCTCCCTAACTTAGTAGTAGCCGTTATCATATTCATCATTGGTTGGCTCGTTGGAGCTGGCCTCGGACGCCTTGTAGCACAGGTAATTGGCTCACTTCGTGTGGACCAGGCACTTCGTGCAGCGGGTGTTGAGCGCGTGCTTGATCGTGCTGGGTTCAAGCTGAACTCAGGTGCTTTCCTTGGTGCGCTTGTGAAGTGGTTCTTCATCATCGTGTTCCTCCTCGCATCGCTTGATGTGTTGCGCCTCACTGATGTGACGGTATTCCTTCGTACCGTAGTACTGGGCTACCTCCCACAGGTCATTGTGGCAGTACTTATTCTTCTTGTTGCGGCAGTCATCGCTGAGGCAGCTCAGCGCGTCGTCACAGGCGCAGCAAAGGCTGCAAACATGCACGCAGCTAACTTCCTTGGTGCGATTGCGCGCTGGTCTATCTGGATTTTCGCAATCCTTGCAGCGCTTGATCGCCTTGGTATTTCTCCGCTCGTGCAGACCCTTTTCACAGGGGTAGTGGTTGCGCTTGCGCTTGCGTTCGGCTTGGCATTTGGCCTTGGTGGGCAGCAGGCAGCAGCAAAGGCTATTGAGAAAATGAGCAAGGAAATAAGCGGGTAAGACTGCTTATTTGTGGTAATACAGGCGGCGCCCCGAAAGGGGCGCCGTCTTTAGATATTCAGGGAGCCAGCACCTGGCGACCATGAATATCTTATATTTCTGAATGCATTTGACACGCCGTAGCACCCCGCGTATACTCGTGAATACGTGTTGAAGACCAAGAAATTACTGACTAAACGGAGCGGATAGACGTCAAGCTTTGGCTTGGTGTGCACCGCCCCGAGAGGGGTTTTTTTCTTGAAAGAACACACGACCTTTGACACACGAATATGCAAATAGGTAATCAACGCCACACAATGGCGGTATCGAGCCGATACCTGTCAGTGGCTTTGAATTGCATAGAATCACAAAAAAGAAACGTTAGTGGTGTTCAGGTTTCCGCACAGGAAACATGAAGGGTGCACGGTGGATGCCTAGGCTTGCAACAGCGATGAAGGACGCGACTAATCAGCGAAATGCTTCGGGGAGACGATTTGTAGTCTTTGATCCGGAGGTGTCCGAATGGGGAAACCCGGCCAGTAATGGTCACTTACGACTTAATGATCGTAAGAGCTCACCCAGGGAAGTGAAACATCTCAGTACCTGGAGGAATAGAAAACAACAACGAGTTGCTTTCCGTCTATTCGATGCTTCGAATGGATGGAAAGCAACTCTCGTGATTCCCTTAGTAGCGGCGAGCGAAACGGGAACAGCCCAAACCAATATCTTCGGATATCGGGGTTGTAAGGCAGGAGCTCCGTACTTGTACGGCATAAGTTACAAAAGATATCTATAACAGAAGTTGCTGGAAAGCGACGCCCCAGAGGGTAATGGCCCCGTATGTGAAATGGATATCCCTTATGTGCTCCTGTTCTTGAGTAGTTCGAGACACGAATAGCTCGGATGAATCTGCCGGAACTAACCGGTAAGGCTAAATATGTTGCAGGACCGATAGTGAACTAGTACCGTGAGGGAAAGGTGAAAAGAACCCCGAGAGGGG
>CAYITJ010000020.1:0-13088 GCA_964366435.1 uncultured Candidatus Saccharibacteria bacterium | reverse complement strand
TAGACACAAACCCACTATCTGTGCTATTCTCCACCGTATGAATAACGCCGTTCGCATTGAAGTAGTCCGTGGCAAGAACGAGAGTTCTGCCTCCCTTCTTCGTCGCTTTTCCCGCCGTGGCCAGGGTCTTGGCCTTGTTCGCGCGCTTCGCAAGATTCGCTATTACTCACGCAACAAGAGCAAGAACGTGATGCACTCACGCGCTATGGTTCGCGGAGAGGTTATCAAGACCTACAACGAGCAGGTAAAGCTCGGCAAGATTGATCCAAACGCTCGCAAGGGCCGCGGAAAGAAGTAGAACAAAAAAGCCGCCCGAAAGGGCGGCTTTTTTGCGCTATACTAGTTTTGATATGAGCACGCTTGATATTCGCAACATGACACGGCAGAAAACGGTGAAGTTTCCGTTTGATGCCGCTCACAAGCATATCTTGCCGACCTGGGAAGTCTCCCTTGCCTTTGTCGGCGAGACGCGGGCGCAAGCGATGAACAAGCAGCTTCGCAACAAGGACTACACTCCAAACGTTCTCTCCTATCAAAGTGGTAACAAAAGTGGCGAGATAGTTATTTGTCCACTCGTTGCCAAGCGTCAAGCAAAAAAATACGACATGACGTACACGCAATTCGTCGGATTTCTCTTTATCCACGGATTGCTTCATTTGAAGGGACAGCAACACGGGGCTACAATGGAGAAACAAGAACGCTTACTCTTGAAGCGCTTTATCAGCTAGTACTTTACACGCGCTTACAATGGCTCGACGCATCGCAGCAGGAATTGACATCGGCACCCACCAGACGAAAGTCGTGGTAGTGGAAGAAGTGTCTACCCCTGACGGTGCGACCCTCAAAATTTTGGGTACGGGCATCGCTCCCACGCGTGGCATGCGCCACGGCTACGTGGTGGATGTAGAGGACGCAGCGGCGTCGGTGCGCCAAGCACGCGAGCAGGCAGAAGCAATCGCGCACCTCCCTATTAAAAAGGGCTTCCTTGCTGTTGGCGGCATATCGCTAGACGAGGTGCGCGCAAGTGGCGAGACCGTTATTTCGCGTGCCGACCAAGAAATTACCGAGCTTGATATTGAAAAGACGCTCGAGGGTGCGCGCGAAGCAGCCCGCCCAGGGTTCCTCAATCGCACCGTACTGCATGAGATTCCTGTTGAATTCCGCGTGGACGGCCACCTGTCACTCGGCGCACCGCTTGGCATGCGCGGAACACGCCTCTCAGCGGACTATCTCTTTGTTACCTGTCTTACCCAGCATGCAGAAATGCTCATTCGTGTTGCCGAGGCCGCAGACATTGAAGTGATAGACCGTATGGCATCCCCTCTTGCAGGCTCCTACGTCACCCTCACCAAGGACCAGAAGATGAAGGGCTGCGTACTTGCAAACATTGGTGCCGAGACTGTTTCCATAGTTGTGTACGACGAGGGGCTTCCTATTTCCGTAAAAGTATTCCCGATTGGTTCTACCAACATCACTGACGACCTCGCGCTTGGTTTTAAGGTATCGCTTGAAGACGCAGAACGACTGAAGCTAGGCCACCTCGGCGGCACCATGTACCCGAAGAAGAAAATTGAAGAGATTGTGACGGCGCGCTATCGCACCATGTTTGATTTGATTGATAAGCACTTGAAAGCACTTGGTAAGCGCGGCAGTTTGCCCGCCGGTATCATCATTTCAGGCGGCGCATCTGGCCAGGGCACCATTGTAGATATCGCTAAGGGAGCGCTCGCCCTCCCATCCCGGGTCGCTGATGTGCGTATAACTGAGGACACCAAGATTAAGGACGCCACCTGGGCTGTGGCCTATGGTCTCTCGCTCTGGGGCCTCACGGGCGACACCGAAACACCCCACAAGGCGCGAGCTGGCGCATTTATTGAGTCCCTCGCCCGTTTCTTCCGCCAATTTCTCCCATAAGTGCGGAGAAAATACAGCACGTTTCCACCCTCTGTCTAGCTTTGCAAGCTGGGCTACCCTGGTATAGTTAATTGAACCTTTATTTATAGGCCCATATCCCATTTAGTATGTCCAAGCGCGTTGAACCAGAAGTCGAGACCTTTGCTCGCATTCGCGTAGTCGGTTGTGGAGGCTCCGGCGGAAACGCTGTGAACCACATGGTTAACTCCAAAGTTAAGGGAGTTGAATTTATTGCAGTGAACACTGATGCGCAAGATTTGCATCGCTCACTCGCGAAACGAAAGATTCACATCGGACGGAACCTCACCAAGGGCCTTGGCGCAGGAATGAATCCAGAACTTGGAAAGCGCGCAGCAGAAGAGACACGTCAGGAAATTCAGGAAGCATTGCAGGGTTCTGACATGGTATTTATCACCTGTGGACTCGGTGGTGGAACTGGAACCGGCGCTGCTCCTGTTGTGGCAAAGATTGCAAAGGAAGTGGGAGCACTCACCGTGGCTATTGTCACTCGCCCATTCACCTTTGAGGGACTTCAGCGCAAGGAGATTGCAGAGCGCGGCCTAGCCGAGCTTAAGCGCGAAGTGGACGCATACATCGTTATTCCAAACGATAAGCTCCTTTCTATTGTAGAGGCACAGACCACCGCAAAGACTGCCTTTGCGCTTGCTGACGAGATTCTCCGCCAGGCAGTAGAGGGTGTGTCAGACATCATCACCACGCCAGGAGAAATCAACACTGACTTCAACGACATTAAGGCCATTATGGAGGGCGCAGGGCCTGCCCTTATGGGTATTGGTGTGGCTGAGGGCGACCGCAGGGCGCAGGACGCAGCTGCGCAGGCGGTTAACTCCCCACTGCTCGACGTTTCTATCGCTGGCGCTCGTGGCGTACTCTTTGTGGTCGCTGGAAGTGATGATCTTGGAATCCTTGAAGTGCAGGAGGCCGCGAAGGTGGTATCCGATTCCGTCGACAAATCCGCCAAGGTTATCTTCGGTATCATGCGCGACGAGAAGCTCAAGAAGGGCCAGATCCGCATCATCGTTATTGCAACTGGATTCCCAGAGCAAGATGGTGCCGTCACTGCTGCTGCAAGCAACGAGCGCTCTCTCTTCTCTATGCCAACACCACCAAAGGAGGAAGTGCGTGGCAAGATTTTCAACGACAACATGCCTCGTCGTGAGGAGCCAACACCGGCTCCAGAACCAGCGCAGGAAGCCGCGCAGGCACCAGCCCCTGCCCCAACTCCAATCCGCGAGATGCTTCGTCGTGAGGAGCCAATCGTTACCGCACAGCCACAGCGCCGTGAAGAGCCAAAGACCATCACTCCTCCTGTAGTAGAAGAGGAGGATGCGTGGGGAGCGATTCCTAATTTCTTGAAGCGTCACAAAAAGTAACGCTCGCAATTTGAATCTCAACCCTCTAAATTCTTACGGGTTAGATTCAAACAGCTCGCTCTAGCTGAAGAATGCCGTACCTTCTGGGTACGGCATTCTTCGTTTGGTGCATAGCTCCTCTGCCTTCTTCGGTTTAGCGTCTTTCCCTGCAACGCTCGCTCTCAAGGGAAAGAGCAGGAAGCCTTTTCTTTCAAACACAGCTCGCTGGGGGGGCAAATGTGTCTTACGTCAGCATTTCTTGAATTTGCTTTCGCAACTTCTGGCCATTCCCATGTTTGAGGAGCCCAAGATACGACTGCACATTCTGCCTGTTTCCCCCTACCTCCTCAATGCGCTTCAACATTCTCCGTTTAGTCGATGTTCGCAGAACCCTATGATCTGGGAAATGAACCCAACCCAAGAAGTCAGTGCCTGAAGATGCCGTTGCTATAGAAACCTTGTTTGGGTGAAGAGTGAGCGCTAGTCGTTCTCTTAGGAAAGTCTCAATACGGGGTAGGAGTGATAGAAGCCAATCCCTATCTTCCGAGAGGATTACAAAGTCATCCGCGTAGCGGATATAGTATTTTGCCTTGAGTTGGTGCTTTGCGAATTGATCTAGCTCATTCATGTAGATATTCCCCAAAAGCTGAGAGGTTAGATTGCCCAGCGGTAGTCCGACTCCTGGCTTAACTGGCGAGAAGCTGTCTATTATCGTTGAGAGCAGCCAATTGATATCCTCATCTGGAATGTAGCGAGCAAGAATACCCTTCAGAATTGAGTGATCAATCGAAGCAAAGAATTTTCGTATATCGCACTTGAGTACCCATACTGTCTTCGTATGATTCCGGGACGCGATACGGGAGAATTTAGTAAATCGCTCCAGCGCCTTATGGACGCCTTTCTTATCCCTGCACGAATAAGAATCCGCTATAAAAGTGCGCTCAAAGAACGGGTAGAGTTTCCGATAGATTGCGTGATGTAGGAGTCTATCTCGTACGCTCGCCTTATGGATATCGCGTGGCTTTGGATCAGTAATTTTGAACGCTTTGTATAAAGAGTGCCGATAATTCTTGGTTATCAAATCTTCCTTAAGAAGGAGTAAATTATCCATCAAGCGACGCTCGAAATCTTGTACATCGAGACGTCTTCGCTTTCCCGCTACGAACTCACGCCACGCTTCCAAGAGATTCTCAGTGGAAATGATATCTTGGTAAGTATCAACCGAGCGAATTCCAGTCGAACCATGAATGCTACCCCCCCCCGAAGCTTTTGCCGATCATCGAGCATAGTATTTCAGTATATAAGCTATGGCATGAATTCAGAGAGCATTTCCCTAAGAAGTCGCGCTATACCCTCGGGGACAAGATAGATCTTTTATTTATAGAGATAGCAGAGCTTCTCTGGGCAGCGAGCTACCAGAGCAAGGATGAAAAGTTAGTGTCTATTACGGAAGCGATCCGTAAGCTTGATGCCTTAAAGTTCCTGCTACGAGTCTCGTGGGAGATCAAGGCTTTGGATAACCAGAAATATGCAATCCTCTCTGAACGGCTCTTTGAAATTGGAAAAATGCTTGGCGGTTGGAAGCGTGGACTTGAAACTAAAACTCCCGCACGGTAGGTGCGGGAGAAATACGGGAGTTTCGAGCGAACACGCGATTGCCAGCGTTCCAGTTGTCGTCGTCGAGGTTCCACGCGTTGACGTTCCACTTCCGGTTGTCGGAGTTCCAGTTCACGTTCACGACGTAGCCTGCGACTCTCGTACCTGAAACCATCCATACCACTACCTTTAGAATGCTCTCCAGGCTGAATCGAATCTGGGACGTAAAGTCCTCCAGTTTCAGGTACCAACTACCAATATTTTTTATAAAAACTTAAAGCACTCTTTCTCAAGCCGTAACCGGAGAAATTCAGACTTATAAATTTTTAAAATCCCTATACCGTAGCCATGACCACTGTATTACCAAGGATTCATTCCTAGTATACAAAACAAAAAATCCCCAAGGTCCAAAGATACAAAGTATCAAAGGAATCCAAGAGGATTCGGTGGCGAGTCCAGCCGAATTGCCGGACTCGCCCAAAGCGAACAAGGTTCAGTTGCGAGCGAACACGCGAATGCCAGCGAACCAGCGGCCGACGCCGAGGCACCACGCGTAGACGTACCACCCCCGGTAGCCGGTGCTCCAGCGCACGACCACGACGTAGCCCGCGACATAGAAGATGTTCCAGTAGCCGTTGTTGAGGAGGTCGCCCTCCTTGCCCTCGGACTGCTTCTGGATCATCTGGTCGAGGTAGGCGACGAATTCCGATTCGCTCTCGAACACGTGGTTCGCAGGCATGTTGGAATCGGACTTGATGTCCTTGTCGTAGGCGTTCTTGGCGAGGCCGAAGGACGAGAGCGTGATAGCGCCCAAGTTCTCGACCGGCTTCGCTTTCGAGCCGACCCTTGATGCGAACTCGTCGGAAACCCAGAGACCCGGACGCGTCTTGAACCCCGAGGGGTCATAGGACGCGACGGCATCGAGCTGGACGTTGTCGTTGACGGGGTTAAGGATGGACGGCTTGGCGGCCGGGGTCGGCGCTTTCGAGCCGTCCGGCAGTTGCATGTTCGCGCCGTTCTTGAGGAACGCGGTGAACCGTGCACCAGCGCCTTTGGGATCGCGGATGACCGCGTCCTGAAGGCCGGACTTCCCGAAGTCGATGCCGTCCCAGTTGGTGTTCAACATGAGAGTAGCGATGATCTGACGGGATTGGTCAGCGGTGATTTTTCCCATGACGGTCTCCATGCGTTTGATCGTCCTGCGGAAATGCAGGATTGGATTGGACGCGGTTGCCGTGTGTTTTGCCACAGCGGAGAATGGCCTAATTAAGCCGCTCTGCGCTGTGGCAAACTCGCAAAATATCAAGGAACTATACTACATTAATAGTATCACAATATATAGATAAAGTCAAGCTGCCAGATTACGAGCCACAGGGTGCCCAATCAACAGTATCAGGGGCTGAATTTGGTATACTGCGCTCACTATGAACGACCTCATCATCATTGGCGGCGGGCCAGCAGGAATAGCAGCGGGAGTTTATGCGGCGCGTAAGCGCGTGAAGACCGCCCTCATAACCGAGGAGGTGGGCGGACAATCCACCGTATCAGACGGTATTCAGAACTGGATTGGTACCGTGAACATTCCAGGAAGTCAGCTCGCTAAGGATTTGCGTGAGCACTTACTCGCGTACAAGGACGACGTACTCACACTCACCGAGGGCGAGCGCGTGGAGAAGCTAGAGAAAATAGAGGGCGGCTTCCGTGCTACTACTGCCGAGGGAAAAACAGTAGACGCCAAGGCAGTGCTCCTTGCCTCAGGAGCAGGCCGAAAACAGCTCACCGTGCCCGGTGCAGACCTCTTTGAGCATAAGGGTGTCACCTACTGCGCCAGCTGTGATGGACCGATGTTCTCGGGCCAGGATGTTGCGGTGGTGGGTGGAGGTAATGCAGGCGTTGAGACTGCTGCGCAGCTACTTGCGTACGCTAAGTCGGTGACGCTTATTCATCGTCGCAGCGAATTTAAAGCAGACGCGATTACGGTAGAGAAGGTACTCCAGCACCCAAATCTTCGCGCCATGACGGACACCGAGCCAGTGGAAGTGCACGGCGAGAAGTTTGTGACGGGTATGGCGGTGAAGAATGTAAAGACAGGGGAGACAGAGCTACTCCCTGTCACGGGTGTGTTTGTAGAGATTGGCGTGCTACCAAATACGAGCTTTGCAAAGGGCCTGGTGGAGCTCGACGAGGTGGGCCGCATAGTCACGAATCCTCGCAATCAGCGCGCGTATCTTACCCAAACCTCAGATGGTGCCTCAGGTGCGAGGCGCGGGGAAAGCAGCGAGGGAGACGTACGAGCTGGTACGGCGACTGAGGTGCAGGGGCCCCGCAACGACGCAGATGAGGTGCCAGGTGGGGTTTGGGCGGCAGGAGATTGTACAGACGAGTTATACCACCAGAACAACATCGCCGCGGGAGACGGCGTGAAGGCGCTTGAGGACATCTACCAGTGGCTCGCTCGAAATAGGTAAGAAGAACCCCCGGTGTGAGCCGGGGGGTCGCCGCATTGCGGACTTGAAGGTGAACTAGATGGTGCGATTGTTCATCTGGTCGGTGAGTTGTTGGACCAGATCGTCGCCCAGGACCGCGCGCAGCAGATGCGCACGAATCCAGTTCCGCCAGCTGCTGTGCTGGTTGCGAGTGGCGATGTCGTGAATTCGCCCGAGCAGGTCGCCGTAAGTGCGCGCTTTGGCCGCGTACCCCCGGCTGCTTCCGAGTACTCGGTGGTACTCTTCGTGCAGGTTGCGGTAGTCTTCGGCGGAGGCCTCCAGCATCTGCTGCTGGGTAACTCGCTCGCCTTCACGCTTGCGGGCCAGGATGGCCGCGCGGGCGAGCTGTCGGCGATTGATCTTGCCGCTGATGAACTTGAACATGGTCATGACGTCGACGAGGAGATACTCCACGCCGTCCTTCAGGTCCGCCGGGATCCTCGTCACGAAGACGCGGTCGGGTCGGTACTGGACCATGAAGCCGAAGTCGTTTTCCCGGTACTCACCGCTCTTGAGGAACGGATTGGCCGGGACGTACTGGTGCTCGTACTCCACGAACAGCTTGCCGTCCTTCCAGAAGTACGGACAGAAGTGGTAGCGCTCGCCGAGCTCGGCATACTTGAAGATCAGCAGCCCGTTCGTCCCCTTTTTCGGAGAGAAAGCGAACTCGCTGTACCGGTAGCCGGTCGGCGGGAACATGCCCTCGGGGCAGGTCGAGCCGACGAACTCTTCACTGGTCGTGAGATCGATGGTGGCGACACCATTCTCAACATTGATACCACGCATTATGTAGTCCTTTTCTCTAGCATCGCTAGGATAGCGGGAGCGGCCACATCGTGGCATCCCTTGGCCAGTTTGAATCCTCTCTAGCCCAATGAGGGGAAACATCGTTTCCAAACGTATAATACTACATTGTATATAAATTGTCAATACCATGAAGGTTGCTGGAATATAGAAAAACCGCGCTCGTACGAGCGCGGTTTTTCTTTACTGAACGGGTGGTGCTTACGCAGCCTCCTCGTCGCCAGTCTCCACAGTAGGAGCCTCGTCAGCCGGAGCCTCAGGTGCCTCTACTACCTCTTCTCCCTCTGCAGGGATGATTGTATCTTCGTCCATCATAGTGTGTTGGAGAATGGCTTTGCGTCTGCCAGAAGGCAGAAAAACAAAGCCATCCAATGCTTAATTGGCTGGCAAATCGACCTTGGATTCAGTATACCAGACCAGGGCCTGCAAGCTACTACCCGTTCATGTCCCAAATTTTTGCGGCTACGTTTTGGGGAGAACCTTCGAACGGCAGGTGATGGTTATCGAAGAACGGCATGCTGTTGCACTCCAAGATGCCGCAGCGCTCTGTTTCCTTCCACGAGCGAGAGATGTCACTGATGATGAAATCAATGCCCGCAATGGTAGCGCCAAGGACACGAGATGCTTCTTCAAAGAGCGCGATGTTATCGGGGTGCGTGTCGGCAGTAACGTCACAAGTGGTCCCGCCAACACTCCAATTCACCTTCTGGTGAAGCGTCACGCGAAGTCCCTTCTCTGGCACGCTCTCTCGCATGAGTCCCTGCCATGCGAGTTCCGCGTCCGCAGTTTCGTCCAGTTTGATGTGATGGAAGTACGGCCCTTGGCGCTTTGGGTGCGTGTTAGCGTCCTGTACGAGTTCTTCTACTGTGTGTGTGCCGTCGCCAAAGACGTGCGGCTGGTCACGACGAAGTGCTGCCACAAATTTTCCGTTCACGGTGGTGGCGCGATACACCGGGCCCACAAGTTCTTCCTCAATAACGGCACGTGGTGCTACCTGGGTCGCAATCCGGAATGCGCGGACCAAATCTTCATCGCTCATTACGTGGAGCACGGTGTGACGCGAAGCCGAGCCTGAATACGGCTTCACGATTGCCGGCGGAGTGAGTGCCTTCATAATTTTGCGAGCACCAGCGAGTGTACGTACCGTGCCGCCCTTAGCGACAGGCAGTCCAAGTTTCATGAACTCTTGCTTCAAAATCGCCTTGTTGTCCATCCAGCGCACACGAGCATTGTCTTCAACAGGAAGCGGGATACCCTCGTACGCAATCCTCTTACCACTTGGGTAGCGAGCCATAAAAATATTGCGCGGCAGTCCTGCCAGACGAAACTCCTCCACTACTATCCCGCGTTCCTTTGCCTCGTTCCAAATCATAAGTGCCAGCAGTTGCGTATCGTCGTCTGGCTCAGTCACCCGCTCTGCAAATCCCACACGGATAAATGCTTCAAGAATGTGCGGAGTAGCGGCCCGCTCGATACCGTTGAAAAAGAGCCCTGTTTTGCTTGGCTTTTTAGCAGGACCACTTGGCGCGCTTCCAAATATCCAGCCGAGCGTCTCATCAATAACGATACTCACATAATTCAAACGATGGAAAATGGCCCCGTCGCCGCATTCACTGCAGGGGGCGGGGACCGGTGTCTTGAAAGCCATAATGGGTACAGTATAAGCTATACTTTACGTATGAAATATATCCGCATTCTCTCGCCCAAGCGCATGGTGTCCGATCTGCGCCAAGAACGCGTGGGAACCTATGAATTCTATATATATGCTGCACTCTTTGTAATTGGTAGCCTGTTCTCGCTCCTGGTGGCCTTTGGTATCTGGGACGGTGCGGTTCTATACCGCTCTCCACTGCTTGAGTTTGCGGACCGTGTTCTTGGCGTGGTAGTAAGTTTTGGAACCATTCCCCTTGCCTATTACATAAACAAGAAGGGTGATCACAAGCGATTCTGGTACCGGTATGTGTCCCTCATGATTCCTATTGGCATCGTACTTAGCGCCGCAGGCTTTGTGTTCTTTGCTCTTGCAGCACTCGTAGGCATTATCAATATTGAATACTACGGATATTCAGACCTCGTGCTCTTTGTGGCCTTCTATGCACTTGCCGTTCTCCTGCTATGGGAATCTATGAAGCGCGTCTCTACCAAGAGCGATATTGAGCGCCGCAACTTCCTGCAGAAGCTGTTGTTCTAGTTGGTGACTCCACGGGGAAACGCTTCGCTTTCGCTCCTTACAGGAGCAGTACACCTTGTGGAGATTCTGCTTCGTGGGCTCGCAGAATCAGCTCACAAGGTCTTCGATTCCCCGACGCAGTCTTCCCAAGACTGCTTGGAGACTCAACACAAAATCGCCCGGAAGGGCGATTTGTGTGTTGTGACTCCACGGGGAATCGAACCCCGATTTGGTCCGTGAAAGGGACCCGTCCTAACCGTTAGACGATGGAGCCGTCTGTATACAGCATCCTACATTTTAATGCCCCAAAATGCTAGGATGTCGGGACAATACGCCCTGGAGGGGTGGCAGAGTGGTCGAATGCACCGGTTTCGAAAACCGGCAGGGATGAAAGTTCCTCGGGAGTTCGAATCTCCCCCTCTCCGCAAATGAGGCCGCTTGGCGGTTTTTCATTTTGCGGAGAGAGAACGAGCCAAATGCTTGGCTCGTGTGGAGATTCGAACGCCGGAGTATGTTTTGTCTAGCAGGACAAAACAGCGGGGCGGTGCCCGACCTAAATTTCTTGAGCGTAGCGATTAGAAATTGGAAGTGGTCCTGTGGTGCAGAGCGAGTGTGAGTGACGACGAGCACTCGACTCGCGGGCGAAAGTGGTACTCCACGTATCTCCTCCTCTCCGCCAAGTTTAGTCCTCCAAAAAACCACCCGCCTGATGATTCCACAAATCGGCGTAGATGCCGCCCTTGGCGATAAGCTCGTCGTGCGTACCGTCCTCGACAATTGCACCCCTATCAAACACAAGTAGACGGTCCATAGCACGCAGTGTTGAGAGGCGGTGTGCAATAGCGATAACGGTGCGACCCTCCATGAGCGTAAGGAGTGCCTTTTGTACCAAGACTTCACTCTCGCTATCAAGCGCACTGGTTGCTTCGTCCAGTAGGAGAATGCGTGAATCCTTAATGAGCGCCCTCGCGATAGCGACACGCTGACGCTGTCCACCAGAGAGCTTTACGCCACGCTCACCCACCAAGGTCTCGTACCCGCTCGGGAGTACTTTGATAAACTCGTCAGCTTGCGCTAGTATCGCAGCCCGCACTATCTGCTCTTTCGTCGCATCACTTTTCCCATACGCGATATTGTCAGCAATACTTCTGTGAAAGAGTGCTGGCTCCTGCGGGACCACCGCAATAGCGTCCCGGAGACTGTCCTTGGTTACGGAGCCGATGTCAGTATCATCGATGCGAATGTGCCCTCCTGCCAAATCATAGTGGCGAAGGAGCAGCTTCATAAGTGTGGTCTTGCCCGCCCCGCTTCGCCCAACCACACCCACGCGCTGCCCAGCGGGGATAGAAAGCGATAGACCGCTGAAAACATCTATTCCACCGTAGGTAAAGGTGACCGTATCGAGCTCAATCTTTCCCATACCAGGAACGAGTGTCTGTGCCCCTTCGGCATTGGCCACATCATGAGGAATTGTTATTTCGGTGAGACTTTCCTTTACCGTCCCCCAATTCTCTGCAAACTCGTTCAATTGGCTTCCAATAAAGGTGAGCTGCTCCTCGAGGAGCGCGACCATAGCAAGCAAGAGTACGACATCACCTGGAGTAATGATGCCTTTGGTCATGAGATACACCGCCACAAAGAGCATGGTCGCCGTGAAGATGCTCTGAATGATGTTGTTGGCGGTAAGCACCCACTCGCCATATGACCAGTTGCGTATGCCCGCTCTGCGGCGGAGCATGATGAGTTCCTTTAGTATTCGAAGCTCGAAGGGTCGTCTGGCATATTCGTGTACGGCGGTGATATTAGTAATCATGTCCACCGACGCTCCATTCAGTTTTGTTTCTATTTCTTGGGTTGCCACGGAGAGCGGTACACGACCACGTGCTAGGAATATGTTAAGAGGTGTCATCACCAAGAACATGGCCAGGAGAATGAAGCCTACAATTGAGTTTGTGGTGAATACCACAATGAAGCTTGCCACAACCGACACAAAGAACGAGAGGAATTGCCACAAGTAGCTCTCCACGAACGACATAACGCTGTCCCCCGCCTGTTTTGCTTTATTAGATAGAGAACCTGCAAAACGCTCCGAGAAATATTGGTGACTGTGAAGTGTTAGGTACGAGATAAGTGCTGAGCGACCAGTTGCCCGCACACCTGTGGCCCAACGCATCCCAGCAAAACCACTCGCGCGCCATGAGAGGTTGCTCAGCAATCCCACGAACACAAAGGCTGTGACTGCAAACCACAGCGTCATGTACTGACCCTGCGAGAGTGCCGTTACCTGATCCACAATGACCTTATACAGGTACGGAATGAATGCACGCATAACACTCGCGATAACAACAAACGCTGTCGCGATAAGCGCCATTCGTAAATGTGGTCTGGACACGAACAGGAAGAACCTCAGCGGGTTTGTTGTCTGTGGTATTTCGTCTCGCCAAAGCGTGCGCATAGAACCTCAGTATAGCCCAACGACCCTTGCTAACTTCATACCCTTGACTCTTTTGTGCTGGGCGTCATTATCTACCTAGGCCAAACAGCAAACTGGGAGGATACCGTGGAGGCTACCAACCTTATCGCAAAGGCTCGGGCCATTCGGCCTGGACAACTGGTCCGCGTAACCTTTAACCAGGATAGCGAGGGCATCACTGCCCTGCGTCGCCTGAGGAAGAGCTACTGCCGGGCGGACGGTCTGTGGATTGCTCCCGCTGATCAATCCACAGTCGAGGCTGTTCTGACGAG
>CAYITJ010000019.1:0-13537 GCA_964366435.1 uncultured Candidatus Saccharibacteria bacterium | reverse complement strand
CCTCACCAACAAGCTGATATTACGCAAGCCGCTCCCATAGCGATAAATCTTTACCCTTGCGGGACCATCCGGGATTACCCCGTCTTTCGACGAGCTATACCAGACTATGGGGTACGTACTTACGTGTTACTACCTCGTCTGCCACTGACCTTGCGGTCCGTTCGACTTGCATGCCTTATCCATGTCGCCAGCATTCATCCTGAGCTAGGATCAAACTCTCATTAAGAATAGGCGGAACACAAGAAAACTTCTTGGTGTTCATCACCTTATTTTCTAGAACATCTTCAGTTGTCAAAAATCGTTTGTTCCGTAGAGCGAACAAAACCCCCACCTCCCAGAAAGGGAGGCGATAGATGCATACTACCCTCCCCGTCATATGGCGTCAAGCGGTAGTTGGTAGCCTAAAATAAGGCCGCCACGACCTTGGGTCGTGGCGGAGCCATATGGGACACTTTGTGACACTCACTCCAGAATATGCGTGAGGTCTATCTCCCGAGTGGAGACGAGCTTAAGACCCCTAAACTCTTCCTTGCCCCTGCTGGAATACGAATACTTGTCCTCGAGGTAGCGCTTCACCTCTCCACAGGCGGCGTTGTGAGACTTGGCGTGGAAGGAGTGCTTGATCGGGTACCAGTGCCCATCTGGAGAGCCGCGATCAGGAGCGGTGTAGTATTCGCCGGTAAGCAAAAAAGAAGCCATGGAAGTACCCTCCGTTTCAGTCTGGACAGAGACTATCACGCGTGCACATTTCCACAAGTTGCGATACGGGGCGATGGGCGTAGAATGGAGAGAGCCGTCAAGCCTTGCATGCGTTTTAAAAAAGCCCCCCGTGAGTATGTTGTGGTCTCTGTAGGAGGGTCTTTACTCGTCCCTGACGCAATTGACGTTCCCTTTGTATCTCGTTTTCGTTCGCTTATTACATCCAAGACCCGTGCGGGTCTTTCTTTTTTTATAATCGCCGGCGGGGGCAAGCTTGCGCGTCGCTACCAAGAAGCAGCACAAGAGATTCGTGGTGACCTAGACCGCGAAGACTTGGACTGGATGGGTATCCACTCCACCCGCTTAAACGCACATCTCCTGCGCACTATTTTCAATGAAGAAGCACAGGCTCGCATTGTAAAGAACCCGACTCGTCGTATTTCGGTGCGCGATAGCATCATTGTGGGCGCTGGCTGGAAGCCGGGATGGTCTACTGACTATTGCGCCGTGATGGCTGCAAAGAATATGGGTGCCAAAAAATTGGTGAACCTTTCTAATATTGATTACGTATACACCGCAGACCCACGCAAGGACCCAACCGCGACAAAGATAGAAAAGATTTCTTGGAGTGAATTCAGGAAGCTTATCCCCGAGGAGTGGGATCCGGGTCTCTCTTCCCCATTTGACCCAGTAGCTGCAAAGGAAGCACAGGCACTTGGTCTAGAAGTTGCAATTATCAACGGCGCCAAGCTAGAGGAGTTCGAAAAGTATTTAAACGGTGAGCCGTTTGTCGGAACGATTATTTATTAGAGATACAAGGAGTGCAGCGACTATGTATCTATTATGTTTCTTAACCTGAGATACAAGGAGCAGGGCGACTATGTATCAGTTATGTTTCCTAACTTCTTTGAGACACACGGAGCGTAGCGACTATGTGTCCTCATTAAGCGAGGTCAGCGAGAACTTCGTCTAGTTTCTCGTGTAGCGCGCTAAGCGTACTGTCGTTCTCTATAACTACAGATGATTCTTTCAGCGCACCAAAAATATTCTGCTTGGTATCATCGTCTGGATTAGATTCAGCCTGTTCTTGCTGTAGCCATTTTTCAAAAGAAACATTGTCCTTTTCACTTCCTCGATTTACCGCACGCTCAAAGCGGAGCTTTGCTGGCGCATCCACACCAAGCACGAATCCACCAAGCTCACGGATTCTTCGCACTTCCGCTACGGCTCGCAGGCTTTCAATCACCACGTCTCCACCCTCCTCTTTCGCTCTCGCATAGAGTGAATCAACCACATAGCTTGGGCCGTGCGCCTTACGCATATCGTTTGCCACAATCGTCATGGAGTCCCTATCAACAGGCAGTCCGCGTCGAGCCACTTCTTCCGTTATAAACCCGCTGGCTGAAAAGTGCTTGAATCCCTTGTTCTGTACGAGGTACTCAACCGCCGCCCCCTTTCCCGCACCAAACGAGCCCGTGATGCCGATAATCATGCGCTGTTTTTCCCAAGACTTGCAAGCGCCGTGTCGGCAGCCTGATGTAGCTCGGCAAGAGTACCATCGTTTGTGATGCGCGCGTCAGCGAGCTGCATAACTCCAAACACATTCATGTCCCACGGTTCGCTTGAAGCCATTTCTCGGTCTTCGATGGCACGGAAATCCTCAAAAGACATGTGCGCCACTTCAAAGCCCTCCTTGTTCGCAACACGCTCATACCTGCACTTTGGTTCCGCATCCACCGCAATAATGAATGCGCCCTTCTCTTTTAGGAATTCAGCCTCCCCGATGGTGCGCACCGATTCCACAACAGCCTTCCCATCGTCTTTTGCCATCGCATAGAGCTTTTCAATCACGTACGCTGCGCCGTGCTGCTTACGCAAATCGTTTGCCACCTCGCGCATGTTGGCCCGAGTGTCAGGAAGGTGTCGTGCACGAATTTCGTCAAGAATGACCGTGCGCGCAGAGTAGCGAGAGAAGCCCTTGGCGCTCACTAGGTACTCAACAAGTGCTCCTTTCCCTGCTCCGTTTGTTCCAGTGACACCAATCAACATACGTATTATTTTTAAGTTGCTTCCTCAATCGGTTTTCCAAACTTTGCAGCAATTGGAATCAAGAGTGGCGCTGAGCGGCAGATAGAGGAGAAGGTTCCTGCAATAACACCTACAAGCATAACGAGCGCAAATGTTCTGGTTGCCTCACTTCCAACCACAATGAGCGCAATGAGTGCAAGCGCTACCGTGACCGCTGTATTAATGGAGCGTCCGAGCGTTTCAGTAATGGACTTTCCTACCGTCACCTCAAAGTCTTCTTCTATCTTCTGCTCCTCGTTTAAACGAAGGTGCTCGCGTACACGGTCAAAGATAACAATAACGTCGTTGATACAGTATCCAAGCAATGCGAGAAGCGCGATGACAAAGAGGGTGTCCACCTGGGCGCCGGTGAAGTACGCGTACACTGCAAAGAAGCCGGACGGCACAATGATATCAATCATGAGCATGGCCACCGCCGTGATGCCGTACCCCCACGCTGGCACTGGGCGTGACACCTTGCGGAACACAAATGCGATGTAGAGCATAATGGCAAGTACCACTGCACCAATTGCGTAGAGCGCCTTAATCGCAAGCTCCTTACCAAGAGACGGACCGATGGAATTGAAGCGAAGCTCAGTAAGTGGGTGTGTGTCAGCCATACTAAGCGCCCCCAGGAGCGCATCGTGCTCCTCAGGAGAAAGTGAGCGTGTGCGGAGCGTTACCCCGTTCTCACCACTTTCGCGAAGCGATATTTCTCCAAGTGCCAAGTTCTCTACTGCCTCCTTAAGCTCATGCAGCTCGGGCTTGGTGTCAGTGTACGCAACTTCTACCAGTGAGCCTCCAGTGAATTCAATGGAGAGCTGTGGCGGAATAATAATAAGCGCAGCAATAGAGCCTACGAGCAAAAGACCGGTGAGCCAGAAGAAGAACGAGCGATGTTTTACAACGAACATATTAGGTTTTGTTAGCGAACACCGTGAGCTTAGAAAAGCTTATGTGAACTAAAATTTTAGCAGTTTTAATCATAGGATAAAATTTTAGAAGCTATTTGTGGTTAGACTTAGAACCGCGACCGCACTCAAGGAGCCAATGCCAGACGCGACTTCCCTCCTCTGGAACAATGACGAGAAGGAACACACGCGTGATAGATACGGCAGTCAATAGCGACGCGATGACACCAAGACCGAACACAAGCGCAAATCCTTGCACGAGAGACGTACCCATCCAGAATAGGATGACGCTCGAAATAATCATGGTGAAGTGACCGTCACGAATTGCTGGCCACGCCCTACCAAACCCAAGGCGCACTGCCTCTCGCGGACCCTTGCCACTACGGAGCTCTTCCTTCAAGCGCTCAAAGATAAGTACGTTTGCATCAACCGCCATACCAATAGAGAGAATGAGCGCTGCAATACCTGAGGCAGTCAGGGTGATTGGAATGAACTTGATGAGCGCAATCGTGATGAGGAGATAGATAACAAGCGCAACGGTGGCGATGAGTCCTGGTAGGCGGTACCAGAGAATCATGAAGAGTGCCACCAAAAGGAACCCAATCACGCTAGCGTGAAGACCTGCTTCATACGCCCCCTCACCAAGGGTGGACCCGACCGTATCGCTTGATACGAGCTCGATTGGTACGGGCAGTGCACCGAAGTTTAGGTCACGCACCAACTCACGTGCTTCTGCAGGGGTGAATTGTCCGCTAATGGTTGCGGTTCCACCAGTGATTACCTCGCGAATGACCGGTGTTGAAATTGGCTCCCCATCAAGGAAGATGGCAAGCTGTTCTCCCGTGTTCTCCCGAGTGATGTCCTCAAAAAGTTTTGACCCTTCTTCATTAAAATGAAGCACGACGATTGGTTCGTTTGCGCTGGCAGGATTTGCCTGTCCGAACTGAAGTTCCGCACTCTTCACGTAGCGTCCTGTAAGCCCAGTAGCAACATAGCCAAGGCTAGTAGAGGCGGTTGTGTCAGCTAGCTCGTAGGTTCCGCGCACCAACTTAAATTCAAGCACTGGAGTCTTGCCGATAGAATCCACTGCTGCCTTCACGTCGGTAATGCCCGGAAGTTCAATAATAAGTCGGTCCTCTTGGGCACCCGCTACTGCACTTGAGCGTTCAAGCTGCACAAGCGGCTCTGCCACTCCAAAGAGGTTCACGCGCTTGTCCACCACTTCACGCAGAGAGTTAAGTGCCCCCTGCTTGTCAGTGGTGATGTCGCTCGTGTCTGCCTTGTAGACAAGAGATGTTCCTCCAGCCAAATCAAGACCAAGCTTAACCGGGTACTTTGAGTCAGGACCTTCGGTTGAAACAATGAACCAAGTAAGGAGACCGGCGACAACAATGACGCCGACGGCAGAGAATATACGCATATAGGAACCAGTGTACGACTTTTTATTCCTCCTGCAACGGCCTTTCCAAAAGAGTGACGACGTTGCGAAATAGACAGGCAACCGCAATGGGGCCCATGCCGCCAGGGACAGGTGTAAACACCGCACTTTTCTTTGCGCATGCAGGGTCAGCGTCCCCCACCACCTGTCCCCCTGACTCTGATGTTCCTGCATCAATGAGCACTACTCCTTCTTTGATATGCTCCGGCTGGACCATAAGCGGGCTACCTGCCCCGAGTACTACTATGTCAGCCTCAGCTAAGGCGCTTCTGTCCGCAGATTCCCGAGTAAGGGCGGTCACCTGCGCACCCTCCCTTTCAAGCCACGTTGCTGCTGGCTTTCCCACAAGTTTTCCCTGCCCCACCACTACCGCGCGCGCACCTGAAACGACTGTGTTCGTGCGTGAGAGAACCTCTGCTATAGCAGCAACTACCGGTGGCAGCACCGCGCCCGGCTCTTGATTTTGGAATGCAGTGGTTGCACGCATCGAGAGCACATCAGCGTCCTGCGATAGCGGAATGGTGTTTACGAGCGCTTCGCTGTCTACGCCCAGTGGGAGCGGGAGCTGCACAATCACCGCGTCTGCGCCAGGAGCGAGAACAGCGTCCTCGTAGTGAGTGTATGTGGCATCGTCCGCGAGAGTGACCACCTCGAGGCGCATACCAGCGTCTGTTGCGCGTGCAGCTTTAATTCGCAGATACGAAAGCGTCGCTGGAGACGGGTTTGCGGTGATAGCACGAACGACAGAAGTACGCCCCAGTGCCTCCACCCGCGTTTTTGTTTCGTTCAGAATCTCTAGAGCAATGGCTCGCCCGTCTACAATCATGTTTTTAACTTTGATCTGCGGGATTCGTTTGGTACTGAGTACTCGTACACGCCGTCGGTGTAATAAAACGCATCAAAGGAATTGTACTGGTACATGTAGCCAAGCTTGCGCGTAACTTTGCTTCCATCTACCGCAATTGGATACGAGTAGCTTTTCCACGCACCCTTGCCTGTTGGAATCTTTCCGCGGGTGAGGTGCCACGCGAAGAAGTTCCCCACTCTCATTACCCATGGGGCAATAGGCATGATTTTCTTTCCAACTGCGCGCGCCATATCCTTTGCAAGGACAGGGTCGCCGGGCGGGCAAATGTTGAACACCTCGTAGCTGCCCGCAGCTTCCCCAAAGGAAAGACGTTCAATGATGCCGACCACGTCGTCCTCATGAATAAACTGACGAAGCCACTTGGGTGTAGCAGGGATGCGCGACACAAGAAGCGATATCACGCGATACGCGAAGGTGCTCTTTAGCTGTCCTGAGAGCGCGGACTGGAGTCCGAATCTGATGCGCATGTAGCGACCACGCGGGCCAGTGATTGCTGCAGGACGAACTATTGCAACAGAAATGTCGTCTCGCTCAGTAGCGGCGAGTTGGTATTTTTGGTACAGGTGCGCCTCACTGATGCGCTTCTCTTCTGCGTAGAGATAATCCATTTCGCGAAACGGATCCTCTTCCGTGAAGCGCTGCTCGAGCGTATTGCTTGGATAGGCACCGTAGGACGCAACGGTTGAGAAATGAATCAGCTTCTTAACGCTTCCGTGCTCAAAGGAAAAATCAAAGACTTGGTCTGAGCCGTCTATGTTCCACTTCCAGCTGAGCGCATGATTGCCATAAATCTCGCGAATTTGCCACGCTGCGTTTATCACAATGTCTGGCTCTGCTGCCTCGGCAACATCCTGCCATCCAGAATCAGAAGTGTTTGTTTCCAAATACACGAGCTTTGAGATGTCTTGCAACATCTCCGGCATTGACTCCTTATCAATACCTATAATTTTTGCCACATCATCGCGCTCGGCAAATTGCTTCACGAGCATGCTGCCGACATATCCTGCAGCCCCGGTAATAAGAATGGTGTGCGGTTTGTTCATGTCCTATACAACCTAGAGTACGTCAAAAAGGATTCATTTGAAACTCCCCCTTCCTACCAGGCACTTATGCGAAATACCATGCGCTTCAATGTCTTAAGCGCAATGACCAAATCTACGCCAAGCGACCGATACTTTATGTAGTAAAAGTCGTATGCAAGGCGCATCTTTGTCTCTTCAATAGACTGCGGACTTATATGCCCCTGCTCATACTGCTGGTTTATTTGAGCCCACCCAGTAATACCCGGGCGCACACTGTAGCGCACCATGTAGTACGGAATGGACTCTGCAAGGCGCTTTCCGAGACCCTCAATATCGTTCCTTGGCCCAATGAGTGAGAGCTCACCCTTCAAGATGTTAATGAACTGAGGAAATTCATCCAAAGATGTTTGACGGAGAAAGTTTCCTACCTTGGTGACAGGATTATCGTTTTTCTCTTCCACTGTCCATTCCTGCGAGGCTGACTTGTTCTGCCGCATACTGCGGAACTTGTACACCTTCATGCGTGTGCCGTGCTCTCCTATACGATCTTGTGCAATGAATACAGGGCCAGGACCCTCAAGACGAAGGGCTAGCCATACAAACGGCGTGGCAATGATAGTAACGAGCCCCATGAGCAGTCCCCCACACAGGTCTATGACCCGCTTCGCCACCGCATAGAAATGCGAATCGCTCGTCATGTTCTTAACAAACCACTCATGAGACAACAGCGACAGCGGGACGCGATCAAACACATCTTCGTAGATAGTTTGGAAATCAACCAGCTCTCGACGTCCTTGCGAAAAACAGAAATCGTAAAGTGTTGGGAGTAGTGGGTGTACCCGAACATGCTCTGTGTCCACCACGAGCACGGTGACTCCAGCTGCCATAGCCTCCTTGGCCCCCACGTCAAAACTATCGGTAAGCTCTGATGGAGGGATAGTTCCTACAAATTCAAGATGGTAGCGCGCATTCGCGTTGACCTCACGGACCAACTCAAGCGCCTCGGGACCTTCTGCAATAAGAAGTGCTTTCTCTCTGGTGAAGGGACGAGAAAGACGAGGAAACAGGGTCAAGCGCCACGGGAAAACAAGCATCAGCGAGACACCCAAGTAAATAACGAGGTTGGTCTTTGGAGCAATACCCGTTCCGGGTAGCAGGAAAAAGAACACTGCAGCAATGGCAATATTCACTATTTGCGTCTTTAGGAGTGCGTTAGCAAGCGACGTTTTTGAAAGAATGATTCTCTTTCCGTAGAGACCTGACAAATAGAACACGAGGAGCCAGATGCCAAACAAGAGCGCAAATGGGGGGATATGTTGCGCGAGCACCGCCTCACTTGGCGCCTCTCCGTACCGGATAAGGAGTGTAATCCACAGACTAGCCGCAAACGCGACGAAATCGCCTATAAATAGGAGTGCCGAGATGCGTCTGCCACCATGGATCATGTTAGGGAGGTTATACTATAAAACACTCATCACCGCATGGACGTTACACCCACTCGAGCTGTTTCCATACTATACGTTATCACCAAAAGTAACTGGGGTGGCGCACAGCGCTACGTATACGAGCTTGCAGTAGAAGCACATCACCGGGGCCATATCGTATCTGTTGCGGTGGGTGCGCCTGGAGAGCTCGTCCACCGACTCCATGAATCAGGTATCACCACCTTTCTTATTCCAGGCCTTTCGCGTGATGTCAGGCTTGGCGCTGACATTCGCGCGTTCTTTGGTCTCGTCTCACTCATCCGAAAGCAGCGACCACAGGTAGTGCACGCAAATAGCTCTAAGGCAGGGTTCATTGCCGTGCTTGCGGCGAGACTCCTGTTCGTGCCGAACATTATATTTACCGCCCATGGCTGGGCATGGAACGAACTTCGGCCCACCTGGCAAAAGATAGCGTTCCGCTGTCTTCATTTTGCTACCGTAATTCTTTCACACAAAACTATCGCGGTCTCTAGAGCCATTGAAAGCGACGCTGCATGGATGCCGAGAACTAAACGCAAGTTCGTTACTATTCATCATGGCGTTGTTTCACTACCCCTCCTCCCCTCCCTCGACGCACGAAAAACTCTAGAGGATGCGGCAGCTACCCATATTCCCGCACAGGCGTTGTGGATTGGTGCCCTTGCTGAGCTGCACCCAACAAAAGGTCTTGATGTACTCATTCGTGCTTTCGCATTTCTTGCTCCTCACGTACCTGAAGCAGTGCTTGTCCTTATCGGCGGCGGGCAAGACCGTGGACGACTTACCGCACTTGCCCATATGCTGCAGATAGAATCGCGCGTGCACTTCGTGGGCCATATGCGAGACGCCGCCTGCCTCCTTCCTGCACTTGATGTGTTTGTACTTCCCTCCTACTCAGAAGCCCTTGGCTACGTGCTTTTGGAGGCAGGCCAAGCATCACTTCCCGTTGTCGCAAGCGACGTAGGAGGAATTCCTGAAATTGTTACCGACAACGAAAGTGGCTTCCTTGTTCCGGCAGGAGACGACAAGGCATTGGCTGAAAAGATAGTGATACTTGCACACGACGGAGCATTGCGCCGTCACTTTGGCGAAGCACTCCAGAACCGCGTACTTACTGGCTTTTCTAGAGACCGCATGTTCGACGAAACCTTCGCACTCTACTCCTAATGTTTCTTCCACTCTAAACGAGCGAAAGGTGTTTTCCGAGAAAAGGCTCTGCGCAGGCTGACGAGCCGAGCAGGAAGAAATTTTCCAGCAGGAAAATATTCTGTACTTTTCGCAGGGAAACACCTGAGCGAGGTCACCCTTCGTATTCGGCCATAGCCCGGTCTCTTGGCACACTCCTTCCTGCTCTCGCCAAGGACACCACAATGCCAAGCGCAACGAACTCACCGAGCAAGTGCGACCCTCCGTAACTCATAAATGGAATCGTGGTTCCTGTCACCGGAAGAAGTCCTAGGTTGATGCCCGCATGAATGAAGAGGTGCGCGCTGAAAAGCAAGAACACACCGAGTGTGAAGAACGCATCAAAGTTTGTGGCCGCCTTTCTTGATATAGATAATAGTCGCGACAAGAGTATTCCATACAACACGAGCACCAGCACGACACCAGCAAATCCCCACTCCTCAGCGTAGGCCGCAAAAATGAAATCGGTCTCATATTCTGGAAGGAACCTAAGTTTTGATTGTGTGCCGTATCCAATACCCTTCCCCCACAATTCCCCAGACCCAGCTGCAATGGTGGCTTGGTAGGCGTTGTAGCCTGAACCACGAATGTCAGCTGCGGGATTTACGAACGCCATAATACGTGCGCGCTGATAATCATGCAGTCCACCGAACCAGAGTCCTGCAGCAAGTACAAGTCCTACAGAGCCCACAATCAAAAGATGCTTCTTTGGGATACCCGAGACGAGCACCATACCAAACCAAATAGCACTAAAAATTACTGCAGTTCCAAGATCCGGCTCAAGCAAAAGCAGCACAATAACTGGAGCTGCGTACACTCCAGAAAGGAGGATGTGACGAAAATCACCAATGGCCATATGCCTGCGGGAGAAGTATTTGGCCATGAGTGCAATGAATGCGAGCTTTCCAAGGTCAGCTGGCTGGAAAGAAAAACCGCCGATAGTGAACCAACTCTTGGCGCCCATCACTTCTGGAGCAACCAGAAGAAGGAGGATTAGGAGTGTAATGGTCACCACGTACCCTGCAACGATTACCGGAGTACGCCGTATGAACCGCATATCAAGCGATGCGCAGATGAGAAATGCAACAACCGATACCGCTAGCCACGTAAGCTGACGAGGCGCCAGCGTCTCTGACCCTGCGTCAAACGGGTGCATGGTGAGGATGCCGAGCACACAAAGTGCTACCGGTATCAAAAACAGCGGCCACTCCCGAGTGAGCGCGCGAAGACGATTGTAACTGCCAAGAAAGGTCATGGGAGCGGTATCGTCGGAAGGATCTCAAAGCGAGTTGCCGGCCTCGAGAACGGCTCGTTCCATGTAAAAGTAATGGGAACCCCTGATTGTGCACGAATGCTTGGCACAAGTGTTTCAGATGCAGCTATTGCTGTTTCTCCGTCATAGACCACCACCACTGCACGCACATCAAAGACCGTGTCATAACTTTCATTGGTAAGGGTTGCTGTTATCTTTGGCTCATTACCCTCTACCAAGGCACTTGCTGATACACGCAGTGGTAGTGCTGCGGATTCTGCAGCCTTCCATGCAATCTTCTCGGGGTCAAAGTTTACAAATGCACGCGCAACAACACTTCCACCAGCAGCTGAGCGCACAAACAGTGGAACTGTTCTTCCGGCTGGTAAATCCACAAAACCTGCAAGACGTCCGAGCAGGGTTGCATCTGCGGCATAGAGCTCGAGCACGTAGGGCGCGGCCTTAGCCTCTGCCCCTTTGTTCAAGTTTTGAATCTTGGCAACCACATCGGTTCTCCCGTTAACAAGGGTGAATGTCCGCACAAGCTCAAGGTTCGGTTTCTTAACCTGTGCTGTGCACAAGTAGGTACACGGTCCACCACAGTCAACACCTTCTTCCCTTTGATTCTGCGTGCGGTCCGTACAACTTGGCACCTTATATACAAACGCAAATACGGTGGCGCCAATGATAAGGAGCAGTACCACTAAAATTCCCGCAATAATCATGAGGCGCATTCGTTTTGCCCAATCTAAAGCCATGGTTTTAGTATACGATATTACCCTTTCGCCTGCGCTAGGAAGTGCTTAAGGGTGCGAAACACGGCTCCTCGACTACTAAGTGCGTACTTCTCTTCACGTTCCATCTCTCCGAATGTCTTGTTGCTGCCATCTGGCAAAAAAATCGGTCCGTACCCAAAATCCTTATCCCCTCTGGGGGCAACAATTGTTCCTTGCATAGACGCAGAGAAGTAATGCATCTCACCAGCCTCGTCCATAAACCCTATATGCGTATGTATGGTCGCTCTGTTATCCCCACACTTTTGCGTGAGTTCGTATATACCCGGCACACTAAGTGCGTCCTCGAACCATTTTATGAAAGGGCCTGGCAGCGCGTTACCCAAGCACGAGAGCGTGAGCGAACTGTCCTCAACGACGTAGGCGCCCGATAATACTCCCTTAGCTGCGAGTAGTTTCTCTCGCAACACGATATTCGGATCAAGAT
This sequence comes from uncultured Candidatus Saccharibacteria bacterium, assembly GCA_964366435.1. GTDB lineage: Bacteria > Patescibacteriota > Minisyncoccia > Phycocordibacterales > Phycocordibacteraceae > C7867-001. Next base: position 1,411 of record CAYITJ010000019.1, on the reverse strand, counting down.
CCTGAATTTCAGGCAAGTCGAGCTTAGTTTGTGTTACTTCAATACCTTCAAGAATTGCGCTGGCTTCAGCGAACTTACCGGCGTTGCCAGTGATAAACGTAACCATGTACTAACTATAGCAAAACCTCCACGAAGTGGAGGTTTTGCTATCTTTGGATACAAAAACACGCCCATGATGCTGGCGACAACCTACAGCCAAATGAAGCAAGAATAAGAACATGTCCGCATATTCTTATTCGAGCGGAATGCAGGATGAAAGAAATCCGCATCCTCGTAGAGGTGCGGACTTTCTTACTCTCCCCTGCGCGCTCTGTTAGCTCGCAAAAGTATACAAAAACACGCCCATGATGCTGGCGACAACCTACTCTCCCCTTGCGAGTACCATCGGCTCTGGAAGGCTTAACTGCCGTGTTCGGAATGAGAACGGGTGTGGCCCTTCCGATTAATCACCAGCATCATGGGCGCGTTTATGCGTCACACGATGTTATGCAAATAGGTAGCACTTAAATCACACTAAAAACGTTAGTGACAATCAAGGTTCCGCACAGAAAACTGGGCATATTAGTACTTCTCGACTCAACGCATCACTGCGCTTCCATCTAAAGCCTATCAACCAAGTAATCTTCTTGGAGCCTCATAACGATTCCTTATCTTTGAGTTTGCTTCCCGCTTATATGCTTTCAGCAGTTATCAGTTCCCGACATAGCTACCGAGCGATGCCACTGGCGTGACAGCTCGTAGACCAGAGGTCAGTTCACCCCGGTCCTCTCGTACTAGGGGCAAATCTCATCAAGAATCAACGCCTGTAGTAGATAGGAGACCAACCTGTCTCACGCATTGTGTTTTCTGGCGAGTGATTAGCTCTTACCAGATTGCTTCGATTACTCGAAGGATCGGACTGTAACATCACGAGTTCTTCGTGACTGACATTCAGTCTCTACGGGCAAGAAATGTGCCGGAAAATGGTGGGGAGAGCGACAGGACGTCACTGTGGCTCTCCCCCTGGTGTACGGTACGGCCCGAACGTGGTGCCTGCCCGAAAGCAAGCACGAAGAACGAACGAACTGACACGCAGACCATTTTCCGACACACTACTCTTCCCTCGGTGTTGCCCGCTACGTTAGTAACTAGGGTTTCACCGATATTAGTCAGTTTGCGTATGTACATTCCTGCACATACCCGCCGTGTCATGGTTGGTATCTCTATACTTTCTCAATTGACGAAAAAACCATTTATATTATTTCGGATTAACAACTCAATGGGATTCAAACAGTGCGAACGTCCATTCCCGAAGGAATGAACAACCCGCACGGTTTGAACCCAGCTCGCGTACCTTTTTAATTGGCGAACAGCCAAACGCTTGGGACCTTCTCCAGCCCCGCGCTAAGGTGAGCCGACATCGAGGTGCCGA
>CAYITJ010000018.1:0-13808 GCA_964366435.1 uncultured Candidatus Saccharibacteria bacterium | reverse complement strand
TCTTTCCCTACACGACGCGCTTCCGATCTAAGTGCGCGTGTACCCTGTGCACCGCAGATAAGCTTTGCGATGTTCATGCCACCAGTCTTCGGGTCCATCACGTCCCACAGGGCGTAGCCTGCGGAGTTCTTAGAAACCTTCGGCTTAGCAGCAGCAATGTCGTCCTTGTGCAGTTCAAGGAGGGCAGTGAGTTCACGGTAGATGCCACCCTCGCGCGTTTTAAGCTGCTTCTTCTCCTCCACTTCTACCGGAGTCAACGGGCCAAACGTTACGATGCTGCCGTCGTCGAGTACGGCCTCCACTTCTTCTATGTAGTCGCTTGTCTTGCCGTACTCAAGGGTGCGCTCGCCTCCAGAATTATTGTTCACGATTCCACCAAGGGCTGCTATCTCGCGTGAGGCGGGGTAGGAGGGAAGTATCTGATTGCCGTCTGCAAGGGTCGCTTTCTCAAAATCGCGGTAGTAACAGCCAGGCTCAACCACCGCGTAGCCGTTTCTAACCTCTATCACTTTGTTTATGTATTTGGTAAATACGGCAACGACTGATGTGGTGAGCGACCCGCCTGACATGCAGGTGCCGGCAGAGCGTGCTGAAATGGATACCGGCATACCTTCCTGTTTTGCAGTGTGTACCGCGCGCACAAGGCTTGCTACGTCCTCTTTGTCTTTTGGAAACACCACTACTTCGGGCGTACGCGTGAAAATGCTCGTGTCTCTGCTATAAGTAACAAGGTCTTTACTAGAAACAGACACGTCTCCGCGCATTTCTTTTTGTAAACGTGTAACGAGGGGAACAGACATATATAGGTGCAGTATACCAGTCGCTCCCTCTCGCCGGCTGTATATAAAATAAGCCGGCGCGTTTTGCGCCGGCCGTCTTTGGGTCCACCCCCTCGTTTGGACAATCAGGGCGAGTTGGTGGCGAACTCTCGCGTGAGCTTCTTCACACAGGACTCTTCAGCAGCGCGACGGTACGAGACGCGCTCTGTCGGGCCCCGAAAGAAATCACCGACGAGGGCCTGCCGCCTGGCCTTGGCCACGCAGACATCGGGCGTAACGCTGGTTCCGATTGCCAGCGCGGTCGCGATGGAATTCTCCGCGGTAACCCGTTCCGGAGCCGTCACCAGGTAGGTGCCGACTACGCCGGCGATGAATGCGCCAGCGATAAGCAGAGGCATTCTCATCTTGCTCATGTCTCTATCCTCCAATGGGTCCTTGGTTGATTCCGAGGACCAAACACCTACCCGCGAGTCTCGCACCAAGTTGCCCTTTGAGCAAGGGTGCTAGTGGTGAAGGCCGACAACCTTAAAATTGAAAAAGAGATTGAACAGATAGTTGCCCATACCAACCACCAGTGCAGTGAGTACGCGGGCAACAAGGAAATGGAGCCCTGCATAGGTGACAAAGAGCGTGACGCCAAGGGTAGTTAGAAGTGCACCAAGTACCGCAATGCCAATGAACACTGAATAGCCGACACGGTGCCTCCTCGTAGTACCGCGAAAAACAAACCGACGACTAATAAGGTAGTTTAGAGATACCGCTATCAAAAAAGCGCTAGGGGTTGCCAGGTAGTAGGGGACTCCTGCATATGTCGTGACCGCAAAGAGGAGGAGTAGGTCAAAAAGAAACGTGGAGCCACCCACGAGGGTGTAGCGTAGGAAGCGCACGAGTGCCTTGCGTTCCAGTGCCTGTGCAAGATTCATGTGCACACTTTAGCGCGGAAAAGGCCAAATGGTATACTCCTCTTTGTTATGACATCTACCACCCCAGCACTGCGCATTACTGATTTAAAGAAGGTATACGAAGGAGAAAAAGGTAAGCCAGGTACTGAAGCGCTAAAGGGGGTATCGCTCACAGTAGAGCAAGGAGAGTTTTTTGCGCTTCTTGGACCAAACGGAGCAGGAAAGAGTACCTTGATTGGTATTACCTCGGGACTCACGACTAAATCCTCTGGGACGGTGGAAATCTCTGGTGTGTCTCTAGACCAAGACCCTGACAAGGCAAAGGCGCAGCTTGGTGTCGTGTCGCAGGAAATCAATCTCAATATTTTTGAGAAAGTGATAGACATTATTTTGAACGAGGCAGGGTACTACGGTATTCCTCGTAAGCAAGCACTTCCACGAGTGGAACAGCTCCTCAAGGATTTGGGATTGTGGGAGAAGAGAAACGACAAGGCACAATCGCTGTCAGGCGGCATGAAGCGGCGCGTACTTATTGCCCGTGCGCTCGTGCACGAGCCAAAAGTGCTTCTATTAGATGAGCCCACGGCTGGGGTGGACGTGGAATTGCGTCGCACTATGTGGGATTTCCTACGGAAGCTGAACGAGGAGGGGGTAACTATCGTGCTCACTACACACTACTTAGAAGAGGCAGAGCAGCTTTGCCGTCGTGTGGCGATTGTGAACAAGGGTGAGATTATCCAAGAAGGAAATGTGAAAGAGCTTTTGACGAGCCTTAACTATGTGACGCTCGTTGTTGATACAAAGGAAATTGTATCCACGGCGCAGTTCGAACTGTTGCGCCATTTGAAAGTTAAGAAGCTGGATGAGAATACGCTAGAGCTTACTCTTGCGCCCGGCGACTCAGTTAATGATGCTATTCGTGATTTCACCAAGGTTGGCGTCGTGATTGCTAACATCCGCAACAACGGCTCACGACTTGAGGAAGTATTTATGAACTTGATAAAAAACTAGTATGGAACGCTCTCCCGCACTCGTCGGCTACTACACCATCATTCGCAAAGAGTTCGTGAACATGACGCGTATCTGGACGCAGACTCTGCTTCCGCCGGTCATCACTATGTCGCTGTATTTTGCGATTTTTGGGACGTTCATTGGGTCTCAAGTGGCGCCTATTCAGGGGCACTCCTACATTCAGTACATTGTGCCAGGATTGGTGATGATGGCGATTATCACAAGCGCGTACATGCACACGGTGTTTAGTTTCTATTTCGCCAAGTTTATGCGTACGATTGAGGAAATCCTTGTGTCGCCAATGCCTACCTGGGCGGTGATTGCAGGGTTTGTGACCGGCGGCGTCATGCGCGCGACTATCGTGGGTATCCTCGTCATTGCAGTGTCGCTCTTTTTCACCCATATCGCGGTGTTCAATATCCTGATTATATTCGCCGCGGCATTTCTGACTGCGCTTCTGTTCGCGTTCGCGGGTCTTATCAATGGTGTCTTTGCAAAGTCATTTGATGCGGTGCAGATAGTGCCTACGTTTGTACTCACGCCGCTCACCTACCTTGGGGGAGTGTTCTACTCTATTGACCAGCTACCACCATTCTTCCGCACGCTCTCACTATTCAATCCAATCCTCTACATGGTGAACGCGTTTCGCTACGGATTCCTGGGAGTTTCTGACGTGCCTATGTGGCTTGCCTTTAGTGTGATGGGCGGGCTCACCTTGGTCGCATTTGCTCTAACGCTGTTTCTCTTTATCCGGGGTGTTGGCGTGAAGAGCTAGTACAGAACAAGGAAGAAGAATAACGCTGCGATGATAATGCGGTAGATACCAAACGGAATGAACGTCGCCTTCTTGATAAAGCGCAGGAGGGAAGTGATTGCAACAAGTGCCACTACAAACGCCACCATAAATCCCACGCCGATAGTCGCGACGCTGTCGTAAGTGAATAGCTCGTAGTTCTTGTACACATCAAGCGCGACGGCCGCGCCCATGGTGGGTACAGCAAGGAGAAATGAAAACTCCACAATGGTGGTACGGCGAATACCAAGTAGCAGCCCTCCCATAATGGTAGCTGCTGAGCGCGACACGCCCGGAATCATCGCCACCGACTGAGCGAGTCCTACCAGTACTGCCTGGCGATAGGTAATAGACGTGAGTCCTTCGGGTGCGTCCGGCTTTTCCTTGTGCAGCAGCTCAAAGACGATAAGCGCTGCGCCGCCGAGCGCGAGCGCTGCCACGACCACCATCTCGTTTCCGAGAAGGTAGTGCTTCACAAATGAGTAGAGGATGAGGCCCACAACCGCTGTTGGGATAAATCCTGCCAAAAGGCGCTTCAATATCTCTATATCAAGGAAGCTGCGCCAGTAGAGCACAACCACCGCGCAAATAGCCCCGAGCTGTATAGCGATGGCGAAACTCGTGAGCAGGTCGCTGTCAGGGATGCCAAGGAGGTGACTGGCCAATATAAGGTGCCCGGTGGAAGAAATGGGGAGGAACTCGGTAAGGCCCTCAATCGCCCCCAGTATGACTGCGTCAAATAGGTTCATGGCAACAGTCTACTACGTATTGCCTGTTGCGGGTGAAAACGGGTGTGTCCAAAAGCACCCTTGATTGGCTTACTCGGACGCCTGCCTGGAGGGTCGAAATTATGCTAAAAAAGCCTTATTTTTCAAGGGAAAACGGCTATTGACAGGCTGGCCCAGAACACCCCCAGAAAGGGTGTGGTCTGCTTCACAGCTCTTGACAAGCTTTGTCAAGTCTGCTACTATGGGCTTATCAGCCGTATCCGTAAGGAGCGGCTTTAATTTATGCCTGTTATTGCAGTAGCAGCCCTTATGGGCTTCATCTTTATGCCAGGAGGAACCTCGGCGCCGACACCTGAAGTAACAACTGGTCCGGTAGCCAAGGTCGTGGCAGCGGAGGGCGAAGAGCCTTCCAAACGCCTGGCTACCTCTCGTGAGGTAGCCTCCTCCCTCCAGGTTTCCATGACTGCGTACAACGCAGTTCCTGGTCAAACCGACGGCGACCCTATGACGACCGCAAGTGGTGCCCGCTCAAACTCTGAGGTGGTTGCCGCTCGCTCACGCGATCTCGCCAACGAGCTACCATTTGGTACCGTTATCAAGATTGAGCGTACGTCAAAGGATACGCCGGGCTGCCGCTTCTCCCAGATTGAATCGCAGATCGGGTACCGCGTTATTGCGGACACCATGCATCAGCGCTGGACCAAGAAGATTGACGTGCTCCTCGACCAGCACAACACCGTGCCAGTAGAGGGTCGCGAGGTAAACCCTGGTATTGCGCTTGGCGTGTGTCGCGATGTGACGGTCACGGTTGTCGGCTCGGTTGATATCAATCGCATGCCAACAACGCAGGCTGAACTTGCGTCCATGTTTAGTGAAGCAACACTGGCATTAAAATAATCTCCAACCGTAAGAAGGTTCTCCTTCATACGTCTAAGAAAGAGCGGACCATGGCGGTCCGCTCTTTCTCATTTGCTATACTCACTCTATCTATGAACCTACGCCAACACACCACTTTCATAGTATTTCCGCTTCTTGTACTTCTTCTGTGTATGCCAGCAGAAGCGTCTGCTGCGTCGAGCACTCAAGCGTCTACCAAGCTCGAATATTCGGGCTGGCTTCCGTACTGGCGCGTTGCTTCATCTACGAAGGATGTACTGCCAAACGTTTCAAAACTCAGTGAAGTGAACCCGTTTGGGTACACCGTAAAGAAGGATGGCTCGCTCAATGATGCTGCACAAATAAGTCGCACAGAATGGCAGACCCTGTTTGTCGCAGCCAAGAAGCAGAACGTGCGAGTTATCCCGACCATTATGTGGAGCGATACTGAAGCGATACACAACGTGCTCTCAAACAAGAAGCTCCGCAAGGCGCACGTGGCTGCAATCGTAAAAATGGTAGAGAGCAACGGCTTTGACGGCGTTGACATCGACTACGAGGGCAAGCGCGCCAGCGACCGCGACAATTACTCTGCGTTTCTAAAGGAGTTGTCTGCAGCACTTGCCAAGAACAAGGCGAACAAGTGGCTCATGTGTACTATTGAGGCCCGCACGCCACCGCAGGATTTGTACAAGACCATTCCTACTGACCTTGAGTACGCAAACGACTTCAAGGCGATTAACAAGTACTGTGATCGCGTGCGCTTGATGACCTACGACCAACAGCGTGCAGACCTGTCGCTAAATGCTGCGGCCGGAAAGGAGTTGTATGCGCCGGTGGCCGACGTTGCGTGGGTGCGCAAAGTAGCGAACCTGGCTCTGAAGGATATAGACAAGAGCAAACTTGTACTCGGTGTTGCCACCTACGGGTACATCTACCAAGTGATGCCGTACAGTGACGGCAGCGGATACAGCTATTCACTCCTAGAGGCGTTTAATCCAAAGTACGGCACGGACACTGCGCGCGAGTACGGCATAACCCCAAAGCGAAATAGCGCTGGTGAACTCGCATTCACGTATGTACCAAAGAGTACGCCATCGACGCTTCCAAACAACGCAGCACTATCGGCAAAAGCTCCAAAGGGAACTCACTCCTCACTTATGGCTGCGCTTGGGTCCATAGCGCTTGCAAAGGAGAAGGGGAAGCAGTCGCCGTTTTACATGCTCACCTGGAGCGACGCCACTGCCATTGAAGCAAAGGTGAAACTTGCTAAAGAGCTTGGCCTGCGCGGCGTGGCTATCTTTAAGCTTGATGGGGGACAAGACCCGCTACTGTGGAGTGTGTTGAAGTAGGCAAAGGCGGCCCGCATACGCGGGACGTTGTTATTCGTCGAAGAGATATATCAGATACGTATCAATCTCGCGCTGCTCGAGCTCATAGAAGTAGTCCTCGTCTTGGTAGAGGCGGGTGGCTAGCTTCTCTCCCACATAGCGCCAATGCCACGGCTCGTACTGATAGTAGGCGTTGCCCTTTGGATAAGAAAGCACAAACCCGTATTTGTGCGCATTTCGCGTAAGCCAGGTGTAGGCCGGAGTCTTTTCAAATCCAACGAGCGCTCCACCACTGGCAACGGTGGTGAAGTCAACCGTAGTGCCAAGCTGGTGCTCCGAATACCCCTGGTCGGCAGAGAACGCATTGGCTCCGGTACCATAGAGCACTTTGTACCCTGACTTCAGCGCGCCCTGAGCTGCAAAGGAACGAAAGGCAGAAGTAGCCCGCAGATCAATGTCGTCGTGATGTGCTTCTTCGACAAGCGCTTCAAGGGACGGTACAACTTTTGCATGCAAAAATAGCTCCTTGTCTTCTGGGTGCACATACTTTGAATCGATAGTAGCAAGCTCTTCCGGGGTGTAGTGCTCGCTCAAGAAATACACCTTAGAATACTTGGCGAGAAGCTCCTTGTCGGTGCGTGCAAGTTTATCAAGGGTTCCCACTGTGCTCGTGATGGTGCTTATCTGCTTTGCAAAGGTGCCATTTCGTTCTTGTTCTGTTGCCAGTGTCGCCTCAAGCACCTGCGCCTCGGATTCAAGAAGCGTCAGAGCGTTACTGGTTGAGGCAAGCTCGGTTGCGGTGGACTGGTACGTGGTGCGCAGCTCATCGTACTTGTACACGCCAAATCCGAGCAATGCGATAAGTGCCACAACTAGGAAGCCCGCAATAACTATTACTACCTTACCTGTCATAGATAGGCTGAGTGTACCTCGTCCACTGGGGCTGTGCCAGCACTTTCCTTTCAGTCAGAAATGAGTACAATGCAGGTATTAGTGGGTATCGTATGCGGAAAAATAAGACAGTGGTCCTAGTTCTTGTTGCATTCCTTCTTGGGAGTGCAACAGCCATAGCGATAGATAGGGTTGTTGCCCATAAAGACACTCCGATTGCTGCGTCGCGGCAAATACGCGAAGGAGGGGGGGTGTATACCAACCCGTTGCTTGAGTGTGATGTCGCTCAAGGAGCCATTGACGCGCCAAAGGCTCGTTTCGAGCGCGACCTTGAATCAAAAGTAGAGGACATGCTTGCACGCCCAAGCATTACAGAGGTGGCGGTGTACTACCGAGATCTTAATAACGGGCCTTCTTTCGGAATCAACCAGGACAAGGAGTTCTTCCCGGCTTCTCTCTTGAAGACTCCTCTTATGATGGCATTCCTCAAGCATGCAGAAACCAGACCAGGTTTCTTGACTCAGCGAGTTACGTACCAGCGCTCAGAGGCGCCAGAATCTGCGCATCAAACAATTCGGCCCGACGTGGCTCTCGTCTCTGGAGAAGAGTACACTGTTGAACAATTGCTGGAGCATCTTATTAAATATTCGGACAACGACGCGCTCACTGCACTCTATCCACTTCTGCCAGAGAAAGAGTACGTCAGCCTTTTTGACCGTCTCGGAGTAAAGGGTGTCAATTTAAGCGATGCACAGACAACACTAACGGTTGTTGAGTACTCAACGTTCTTTAGAGTTCTGTACAATGCCTCATTCTTGAGTCAAGAAATGTCTGAGAAGGCGCTCGAGCTACTTGTGGGCGCAACATACGATGGGGGTCTCAGTGGCGGAGTGCCTAGGAGTGTTCCTGTCGCTCATAAGTTTGGGGAGCGCGATCTCGGTGACGGGTTCTACCAGCTTCATGATTGCGGAATCGTCTATGAGCCTCAGAAGCAGTATCTGCTGTGTGTCATGACCCGAGGAAAGAACCAGAACGAGCTCTCTTCTGTTATTAAGGAGATTTCAAAGTACACATACGAGCAGGTTTCTAAGTAGCGCGGTTGTGCGAAATCACCGATCATACGGTACTATGGTTCAATACTATGAAAGGGAAATACGTTCCGGGTGACTTTTCGCTCCGGGTCGGCAGGTCTTCTGCCGGCCTTGGTCTTTATGCTGTCGACGCGATACCAAAAGGTGTCTGCATTATTGAGTACGTGGGGCGCCGCGTGAGTGCGGAAGAAGAAGACACGAGCAAGAGCAAGTATCTATTTGAAATACGCAAAGGGTTCACTATTGATGGTAAGCCAAAGTGGAACAAGGCTGGCTACATTAATCACTCATGCGTGCCAAACGCAGAGACGGAGATTCATAAGAATCGCATTTTTGTGATGGCTAGAAAGAATATAAAGGCTGGTGAGGAAATTACCTACGATTACGGCAAAGAGTATTGGCTTGAGCACTGCCAGCCCTGCCGCTGCCCGAGGCACGCGAAAGTATAAAAGAAATCGCGCGCGGCCGGAGCCGCGCGCGAAAAAGGTGGACCCCCGAAAGGGAAAGATCAGCGCACGCTGCCCATGCCCATAACCACGCCCTCGCCGCAGATGCTGCTAAGGTCGCGCCCGCTTCCGTGAACCTGGCCGCACCGCGGACAGGTCTTGGCGACCGGTTCAGTCCAGGCCACCGACCAGTCGGAGTAGATGCTCAGTTGCAGCTGGCGCTCGTCGTTCTTGTCCTTGGGGAACTGGTTGCGGACTTCGCGCCAGAACAGCCGCCAGAGTTGGTCGTAGTCGTCGCGGGCTAGCGCGACCTCGTCTTCCAGTCGACGATACTCCTGCAGGGCTTCGAGCGAGAAGTCCTCGCCGACGGCGTCCTTCATCGTTCTGATGTCGTCACGGCCTTCGGCCGCCTTGACCGCGGAGTCGTAGATCTCCCGTTGGCGGGTGATCTTGGCGTTGGTGTCCAGCATCAGCTGCGAGACAACGGTGAACAGGCGTCGAGCGTAGTCGTCCACTTGGCCAGCGATGGTGTCGGCAGCCACAGTGGAGACGTCCACGTCCGTCGCGATGTAGTTGGCCGGGGTGAGCGCACCGAGGCGCTCGAGCAGAACACCGAGAGCCGAGCTCGCGGGTGGAGAGAAACTGATGGACATGTGCAAATCCTACGTAGTGCAGGGCGTTGTTACCCAAACACATAATAACACATTTAGATAATTAAAGCAATACCGTGTCTACGCACCTTAGTGCGTGTACAACGCCTTTAACTTTGTAAGGCCGCGGTGAATCTGCACCGACAGGGCATTCTTAGACTGGCCAGTGAGCGCTGACATCTCGGTAAGCGAGAGTTGCTGTTGGTACCGCATGTTCAATATCACACGATACTTCTCAGGGAGTTTGTCCAACAAGTGCAATGCAATCTTTCCGTCGAATTGATTGATAAGTATCTCGGTCTTATCTTCGCCAGGTTCATACCCTTTTTCCACGAGCGCATCAAGAGAACTTGTGCTGCGTTTACGATACTCATCAATAATCAGACAGTTGAGTGTGTGGTAGAGAAACGAGCGCATGATGTCGATCTTGCCACCGCGCACCAGATAGCTCCACGTTTTAAAGTACGTGTCCTGTACCAAGTCTTCACTCAGTTGTTGGTTGTGGAGTTTAAAGAGAGAGTGTCTGGATAGACCCTTTCCGTACTCAGTGTATGCTCCTGACATAGTGGCTGACATACGCGCCTCTCTCCGTTGCTGAGGAGTCATTACATATGAAGCCGTACCACGCTGTAATAACTTACAGAGAAGCTCGGGCTAATTAGGTGCGAACCGTATCTAGGTGTACCCTAACACTATTACTCGAGTCGCGCTGTAATGCGGTTGCGACCCATACGGCATCCATTTCATGACTGAACATACCAACCCCACTCCCGACGCACAGCAAACAGCACTAGCAGAGCGTCTATGGGAAGAAAGTTGGACGTACATTAAAACCGTCGTAGACACGGTACGTGAACCATTTCTCATTCTTGATAAGGACTTGTGCGTGATGGCAGCCAACGAGTCATTCTATAGAACCTTTCAGGTAGAGGCTTCTACGACGGAGAAGAAGCATGTATATGAACTGGGAAATGGTCAGTGGAACATTCCAGCATTGCGAAAACTACTTGAGGAGATTCTTCCGAGTAACACCTTTTTCAAAGGGTTTGAAGTAATTCATGTATTCCCTGGAGTAGGGCGTAAGGTGATGATTTTGAATGCTCGCCGAATATTTCAGAGCAGTACTCTTGCGGGCCAGTCTCCCATTATCTTACTTGCTATGGAGGATGTGACGGAAATAATGGCCATTGCAGAGGGGATTGCTGAGCAGGCGAGAGAGAACGAGGTGCACATACTCAGCAAGTTAAAGAAGCTAGAAGAGCAAACAGAAGTGCTTGCGAGTGACTTGGCGGCAATCAAATTACAACTCTTGTAATGTAATTGGCATCTGTACGTCTTGTAGTATGAAGGCATCCACGGTCGATGTCTCCTACAAAAACAGTAACTACTCAAATCTATGACAACTCCTATCACTTCAACCTTTATTTCATCATTCGGCAAAAGTGCCGTCGTCGTTGCTGCTTTCGCAGTGATGGCAGCACCAGCACTTTCGCACGCAGCAACGTATGCATATGTGCACCAGTCAGGAAACGTAAGCACTATCATTGCTGACACCTGGATGGCAGCAATTTCAAATGCTCCTGGTATTGCAACTCACAGTGGTGTTCTTTTGCTTGATAGTCTTGACGACTCAGCAGTCGTTGGAGACAACGTAAACGGCGTTTAACTCGTCCGTGGGGGCAAGCAATAGGACACGTGTACGCGTGTCCTATTGTCGTCTCCAAGTAGTTACTCATGTGCGAATCACTCATTTCCTATGACCATGTTCACTCCGACCCGTGCCATTTTTATTGCAGTAGTACTCTTTGGTGCGTTCGCTCCAGCAGTCACTCAAGCAGCCGAGCCGCCTGTCTGTATGCTTGGAGTAGTGTCTTCCGATATTGCTGAAGTATTCTCTGACGACAGTGTAGAGGTGCCTCGTGGCAAGCCAGTCTATCTTTTGTGGGCAAGTACGCGCGCGACAGCCGCTACTAACGGCGGTACGCCAATTGGTGCGACCGGTGTAGTTATGGTGCAGCCGACCAAGACTTCTACGTACTCCTATACCTTTGCTAACAGCGCAGGCTCTACGACTTGTCGCGCAACCCTTGAGGTAGCGGAGGCGCAGGCGCAGGGACCTACCACGCTACGCGTCTCAAATGTGCCACTACTAAGTGGCGGAGTGGCGTATCCTGGCGCTTCTGTGCCCGTAGCATATTTGCAAATTCACAACACCGGTGCGAACGCAGCGAGCGTGACGGGGATTACTCTTGAGCAGAAGGGAAGTACTGATACAGACGCAATCATCGGGCTCTCTGTGATTGATGATAAGGGTTTATCAGTTGCGGTCACTGGTGGTGGTGCAGTGAACGCTCCATTTAGTGGTGAAGAGGCTGTCGCGGGCATGGATGCAACGATTGCTCCCGGACAGCGACGCTTGTTTACTATTCGCGCGATGATGGCATCGGTACTCACGAGTTTCCGAAACTCAAACATTATTCTTGACGTCACTGGTGTAGAAAGCACTGCATCCGTCGTTGGAGCGTTCCCAATTCGCGGAACTGTGTGGAGCATTCAGTAGCACAATTGCGTAATCAAACGGCAATTCAAACGTCTACAGTAGTAGCAGGAAACGTCCGTACGTACACTGCTCATACCAATGGACTACGTAACTGAACGAACTATTATGGCAACAATCATTCAACGACCGCGTTCGGTCGAAACTCGAGTGCCACAAGCCGTATACGTTGTGGCAGCGATACTCATGATTGTAGGAATTGGTCTGGTCATGCTGCGCACGTGGCCGCTTGTCGGCGAACGCTCGGCGAACACCGTGCCAGCACGGCCTGTCACTGCTGACGTTGCACTCACGCCAACGGAACTTCCTCCGCAATAGCGTGCGACTCACTACTCATAACTATCATCGTATGAATTCGTATAACGCTCCTAGTACCAAGCCACTGTATCGAGGCACACAAGTTGTCTGGTACGTTCTTGGTGCAATTGAAATCCTGCTTGCGTTCCGTCTGGCGCTTAAGCTGCTTGCTGCAAACCCTGGCGCCGGATTTAGTAGCTTTGTCTACAACCTCTCGTACCCGTTCATTCTTCCGTTTCAGAGTGTCTTTGGGGTCACCAGACTTGAAGGCTCTGCCTTTGAGTGGACAACGCTCTTAGCGATGTTCGTCTACTGGGTACTTGCTATGGCGATTGTGAAATTGTTCCTTATGGGACGTGCAGTTTCTACACCAGAAGCTGCTGCAAAGCTGGATCGTCAGGAGACCGTTTAACAAATTAATGCTTAACGTATGGGACTACTACTTTGGATTGTGTTTGGGGCTATTGCCGGATGGATTGCATCACTTCTTATGAAGAGTGAGGGAGGTCTGCTCTGGGATATTCTTGTGGGTATCGTTGGGGCAGTCGTGGGTGGATTCGTCATGAGTCTGCTTGGTCAGGGAGGTGTCGGAGGCTTTAACCTCTACAGTTTCCTCGTCGCAATTTTGGGCGCATGTATCTTCATTGCGATATTGCGTGCTGTTCGCCGCTAGCCCTAATGGTAAGCGGGGAAAAGAAGATCTCTTTGTAAACTCACTAACACTACACAATCGTATGGCAACAATTATAAACACTCCTGGAAATGGAAATACAGATAGCGGCGCCGGCCCAGTGGCACTGGTCGTGGGCGCGCTCGTGCTTTTAGCGGCGGTTGCACTGTTCGTGTTCTACGGACTTCCCGCAATGAAGGGAGCTCCCACGGCAGCTGCTCCGCAAGAGCGTGCCATTGATGTGAATGTCACGTTGCCTGAGCCCGTTGCTGCAGAGCCTGCACCAACTGCTCCAGCGCCTGAACCCGCTCAGAACTAAGAGGTTCTGGGTACATAGTTCATGCGCACGAAAACAGGCACCCGCTCGGGTGCCTGTTTTCTGTTTGACTACTGACCGCGTCCTTTGTTGGCTAGTTTAATCGCCAGGCGCTTTTTGGTCTTTGGAGGACTCTTGCGAGGCGTCTTTGGACTTACTCCGTGTTTGCTTGATCCCATATGGTAAGAATTTTATGTGTTTCCTCTAGCCTACCACCGATTGGCTATTTCCGCACGACTATCGCAGAGGTGTTTATGCGGACATGATCAGCGCATATAAAAAGAAAAGGCGGGTCTTGCGACCCGCCTCAAAGTTGTTGTAGATACCGATGCTACCAGCTGCCGGAAGCACCTCCTCCACTGAAGCCACCACCGCCGAAGCCGCCGAAGCCACCGCCCCCACCCCCCCCGCCCATGCCGATAGAGATTGCGGGGCTGGCAGCCGCCGCCTGCGCCCTTCGTTGCTGACGC
>CAYITJ010000017.1:0-14409 GCA_964366435.1 uncultured Candidatus Saccharibacteria bacterium | reverse complement strand
CGCCCGGCTTCTCGGGCGCCGCCCTCTACTCCCTTATGAACGAAGGAGCGATTCTTGCCGCGCGCGAGAACCGCACGCAAGTGACCCAGTACGACCTCATCCGCTCTATTGAGAAGGTGATGCTCGGTCCCGAGCGAAAGAGTCACTTGATGAGTAAGCGTGAAAAGCGTTTGACCGCGTACCACGAAGCAGGGCACGCGCTCGTTGGCTCGGTCCTTGAGTTTGCTGACCCAATTCACAAAATCTCTATCATCAGTCGCGGGCGCGCAGCTGGCTACACGCTTAAGCTTCCGTTTGAAGACCGCAAAATGCAGTCGCGCAAGGAATTCTTGGACGACATTGCAACAACGCTCGGCGGGTACGTGGCAGAGGAAATGGTATTTGATGACCTTACTACTGGTCCATCAAACGACCTTGCGGTTATCACCGCGCTTGCTCGCGACATGGTGGCCCGCTACGGCATGAGCGACTTGGTCGGTCCGGTAGCGTTCTCTGTGGACCGTGGATACGGCGAGCACGCATACTCTCAGGAGATTGCCGGCAAGATTGATGGGGAAGTGACCCGCATCCTAAACGAGGGACGTGAGCGCGCACGCGAAGTGCTGGTGAATCACCGCACTGCGCTTAACGCGATTGCAGAGCGCCTTGTTGAAGTAGAGACGCTCGAGCGTGAAGAGTTTGAAAAACTTCTTATCGCAAACGGCATCACGCCAAAGGCGAAGGAAGAAGAAGCGATAGTGTAAGTCTAAAATGGTGCGGAAGGCAAAACGGCGACCCTTGCGGGCCGCCGTTTTGTGTCTGGTCAGGACACGAGGTCGATCAGTTCCATGAAGTCCAGAATGCCAATCACGTAGCCGATGAGAGCGTAGAAGCCCCACCAAAGCGACTGACAATAGCCACCACAGTCCGCTATGGGAAAGACCCATGCCGATGCTTGCGACAAAGAGCGCCAGCACCACCACGGTGACGACCGCAATCGCCACATTGTGGCGACCGTAGCGAGGCCACGTCAGGGTTTCTGACAGTCCGGGAACGAAACCATTCATGTGCGTAGTCTCCAAAAAGGCCTGGCTGCACCATACCAGGTATTCATGGTTCGCACAAAATAGGCTGTTGCAGTGTTCGACTATTCACTGTGTTCACGCAGACATAGGGCGTCTACTATATAATGAGTGTACAAAGGTTCATATATATGGCACTACGACAAAAGCGTTCCGAGGCGATACGCATGCGAAAGGACGGCGCAAGCTACACCCAAATTAAGGAATCACTAGGTGTAAGTAAAAGTACCCTGAGTCTATGGCTCCGAGACATGCCGCTCTCCGAAGCTCGAATGAAAGAAGTTCGAGGAAATAGTGCTGTA
This sequence comes from uncultured Candidatus Saccharibacteria bacterium, assembly GCA_964366435.1. Taxonomy (GTDB): domain Bacteria; phylum Patescibacteriota; class Minisyncoccia; order Phycocordibacterales; family Phycocordibacteraceae; genus C7867-001. Next base: position 13,046 of record CAYITJ010000017.1, on the reverse strand, counting down.
CGAATTGAGAGATTTCGGGCAACTATGAAAGCGAAGAGAGATAAACGTCTGGCAAACGTTTATCAGGTAGTGTCAAAGAAGATAGGAAAGATGAACCATAAGGAAATGTTCATTGCGGGCTTATTCTTGTATTGGGGTGAGGGAGGCAAAACAACCACAACTACCACGACAATTTCAAACACTGATCCAGCGGTACTGAAATTCTTTATTGCATGGCTTCAGTCGCTCGGGGTCGCAACAGATAAGCTGCGCGTAAAGATCCATCTCTACAGAGATATGGATATTGAATACGAAACTGCGTATTGGTCAAAAACACTCGGTATTCCACGCAAAAATTTTAGAAACCCATACATAAAAGATTCAGCGCGTTCTGGACTTACATATCCTCAGAAATTCACTCATGGTACGTGCAATGTGTATTTTGAGAATAGAGATGTTATGGAAACGGTACTTATGGGACTTGAGTACATACGCTCAGAGTTTGCAGAGACACCAACAGTGTGATTCCATGAACAAGCGCCCGTAGCTCAGTGGTAGTAGCCCGGAGCTTATACCTCCGTCGTCGCAGGTTCGATCCCTGCCGGGCGCACACATTATTCCGGATGCACCTCCTCGTCGGCAGCTCGTGCAAGCTCCCGCAGTGCTGGGTGTTTTGCCAGGGTGAGGTCCTCATCAATAAGCGTGCGCGCCTCCTCTCGAGCAGCTTCTACCAGTTTCAAGTTCTTGAGCGCCTCCATAGCAATGTCTGACATGCCCCACTGCCGCGCGCCGTAGAGCTCGCCTGCGCCACGCAGCGCCAGGTCATGCTCAGCGAGTTCAAAGCCGTTTGCGGCAGTGGTGAGTGCGGTGAGTCGGTTCTTTGTAGCCTCTCCATAGGACTCGGGAAGGAGGAAACAGTACGCCTGATTATTGGAGCGGATGACGCGGCCGCGCAGCTGGTGCAGCTGCGCCAGGCCAAAGCGCTCTGACCCTTCAATTAAAATGACGGTGGCGTTTGGCACGTTCACTCCTACTTCAACCACCGACGTAGCGACCAGAATATCCACTTCACCCTTTTCAAATCGTTTCATCACCGCTTCTTTATCTGCAGGGGTCATCTTGCTGTGCAAAATATCCACGGCGTACTGCGGGAAGATGTCGCGACCAAGTCGTTCTGCTTCGGCCTTCACCGATTTTGCTTGAAGTGCCATTTCTTTGCTTGGGTCTGGCTCATCAATACGCGGACAGATAACATAGCCCTGACGACCCTTCGCTAATTCTTCGTGCATACGCTTATACGCAGTTTCGCGCACTTCTGGTCCAAGGATTTCAGTTATCACTGGCTTACGCCCCACGGGCATTTCGTCCAGCAGGGAAATATCCAAATCACCATAAATGGTGAGTGCGAGCGTGCGCGGAATCGGTGTGGCAGTCATAGAAAGCAAATGCGGCGCAACGCCGTCTTTCTTCAGGAGTTTTTGTCGGTGCGCCTTACCAAAGCGGTGCTGTTCGTCAATAATTGCGTACGCGAGGTTTTGAAACTCAAGTGATTTGTATACAAGCGCGTGCGTACCAATCACAATCGGAATCTCGCCATTCGCTACCCACTTTGCAAACTGCGCGCGCGATACCTTTGCTGATTCTTCGCCACGAATTTTGCTTGGGAACTTCCGACATTCACTACCCGTAATAAGACCAATAGGAATAGGATGGTCTTTGAAATACGAAACAAACGTGGAGAAGTGTTGCTTCGCGAGGATTTCGGTGGGACACATATAGGCGACCTGCAAGGTACCACTACGCCTGCCTGGCGGGGTAGAGGTTGCCACCATATATGCAGTTGCGGCTGCTACGGCTGTCTTGCCGCTGCCCACATCTCCTTCAAGAAGTCTGCGCATGGGGTAGCCCCGCTCAAAGTCTTTGCGCACTTGTTCAATGGTGCGCGACTGCGCACCTGTGGGAGGGAAAGGGAAAGATGCAATGAAGTCGTGCAGGGGTGCTTCATCTACATCAATAGGGAGAGCTTTCTCTTGCTCCGTTTGGCGTCGCAACATTTGTGAAGTGAGTTGCAGCGCAAGTACTTCTTGGAATGCAAAGCGCTTTCTTGCTGCTTGCGCGTCAGAGAGCTTGCGGGGCACGTGCATCCACACGAGTGCGGAGGAAAGCACCGGTAGGTTGTAGCGCGCGAGCATGTCGGCGGGGATGGGGTCTTCTATGGTGTTTTGCACCCCGGTTTCAAATATCTTGCGACAGGCATGAAGCAGCCAGAGGGACGAGATGCCCTTACTCTCTGGATAGATAGCGTAGAGGGTGTCATCCGATACAGGAGCGCTGTCGCCCTTGGCAAAGAGGGTGTCGTGAATGCCTTCGGGAGGTACGGGGGACTTATCAATTTCTGGGTTAGCAAGGTACGCCTTTGCGCCCGTGCCGGCAATCTTGCCTGTCGCTTTTACCACCATGCCGTCAGTTAACATCTTTGCGATGTATGGCTGACCAAACCACATCATTTTGATTTTGCCACTCGCGTCTTCTAGCCACGCCTCACCAATAGGCTTTTTGCTCTTCCATGCTTTCTTTGCGACTGGCTTCCGCACCGTGCCATAGAGTGTCACATCAGCACCAGCTGTAACGCCAGAAATAGTGCCCGTGGGACCCGCTGCTTCGTAGCGCGCAGGGAAGTGGTAGAGCAGGTCCTGTATGGTATGGAGACCCAATTTAGTAAGCGCCTTGCGCTGGTCCGGTCGAAGTCGCGGGAAGTGGAGCACAATCGGGTCAGACGCTTTCATGAGTGTCAGTATACCGCTCCTTGTGTAGCGCTACGCTCTGGCATCATGGCTCAAAATATGGTTCCATTAGGGTATGAAATACTCATTCGCTATTCCTGTGCTTGTGTTCACGTTTCTTTTTGCTGCAGTACCGGTGCAGGCTGCGCAGCCGTCGCTCCAGGTGTCTGGCGTAGAGAGTGAATACGTCGGAAAGCCACCTACTTGTAAGAGCTACTTTACGTACAAGAAGCCTCGCGCTGGCGAGTCCACCACGCTGTTATGGCGTTCACAGAAGGCTGAGTATATGACTGGTCTATACACGCAGGAGAAGCGCCCGGCACGCGGCCGTCAGAACATCGTGTTCGGTCACCCAGGTGAGCAGGTCTTCAAACTCACCTTTACGGGCCCTGGTGGAACGACCACCTGTACTCAGAAGATACTGGTGCGAGAGCGCGTATCATAAGAAAAAGCCCTCAAACGAGGGCTTTTTCTTATCCCCGTAGACGCGACCTCTTTTCTCTCTATACTGAACGTACATGACACCAAAGGAAAAAAAGATACTCAAGGCATTCAAAGATGCTGGCGCGCGCATAGAAACAAAGGGTCGTGTGCGACTCAAGACAAAAGAAGACATTGCGCTCTACTACACGCCGGGCGTCGGTGTTGCCAGTCGCCACCTCGCAGAGCATCCAGAAGATGCAAGACTCATGTCGGTGAAGCGAAACAGTGTCGCTGTCATTTCTGACGGCTCAGCCGTACTTGGTCTTGGGAATATTGGTCCCTACGGCGCGCTCCCGGTGATGGAAGGGAAGGCGCTCATCTTCCGAGAGTTTGCTGGGATTGATGCGTGGCCGATTGTACTCAACACGCAGGACCCAGATGAAATAGTACGCACGGTGGAAGCTATTGCCCCCTCCTTTGGTGGCATAAATTTGGAGGACATTAAGGCGCCGCAGTGTTTTGATATTGAAGAGCGTCTCATCAAGTCACTCTCTATCCCTGTGATGCATGACGACCAGCACGGCACAGCCATTGTGGTGCTCGCGGGCCTTACCAATGCTGCGAAAGTAGTGAAGAAAAAATTTGGCACACTGCGCGTAGTGATTGCGGGGGCTGGTGCAGCCGGCGTTGCCACCGCAAAGCTACTTCATGCTGCAGGTATTACGGACATCGTGCTGGTGGATACCAAGGGCGCACTTTCTAAAGAAAGAGGTGACCTGAACGATTCTAAAAAGGAGCTGGTTCGCCTTACGAATCCGCGCAATGTTTCTGGAGGTTTGGCCGATGTACTGGTGGATGCAGATGTATTTATTGGTGTGTCGGGGCCGGGCACTATGACAAGTACCATGGTGGCCACGATGGCAGAGCGTGCAATTGTGTTTGCACTTTCCAATCCAACACCAGAAATCCTTCCCGAAGAAGCGAAAAAGGGAGGGGCAGTGGTTATTGCAACCGGGCGCTCTGATTTCCCAAATCAAATAAACAACGCACTCGTGTTTCCAGGCATATTTCGTGGCGCCCTTGATAAGGGAGTGAAGGAGATTACGCAGGAGACCAAAGTACGCGCAGCCAAAGCCCTCGCCGCACTCGTTGAAAAGCCGACGGCGGGCAAGATTATCCCCGACGTGCTTGATAAGCGCGTCGTCCCTGCGGTTGCTAAAAGCGTTCGCTAGGTATCGTATACTTACGAGTACCAAGCCTATGCGCACCAAGGTGTTCACGTTCTATAACTTCCTCATCACCATTCCTGACCGCATTTACCCGTTTGCGGTAGAAGTAGAAGGGCAGCGCGTACGCTTTCGTCGTGCGTATGACGCCGTGCTTGCTCGCATACAGGCAGAGCGCGGGTATGGGCGCTATGGCGCGTGGCTTATTACGTACCGTGGTGTGTGCCACGTAGTTGGGGCTGTTCTGTTTATTACGGTTGCTACGTTTGTCTCCAAGCACCTCTTTGGTACCGATGTGGCGCTCTATGTGCTCCTCGTATTGGCGTCGCTTGCACTTGTTGCGCAAGAATTTTTCTTGCAGCCACATACCCACGGGCAAATGAAGATGCATAGTCTGGTAGACCTTATGAGTTGGGTGGTGCCGTTTGGGGTCTACGTGTTTATGACCATGTAGCAAAACGGCCCCGAATGGGGCCGTTTTGCTCTTTTCATGATGTGGCCTATTCAACCACGACACTTCCGCTGTCCTTTGAAGCAGTGTGATTGTGGTAATTAAACGTGCCCGTCTTGGTGAACGTGTAGGTGTAGGTGGTACCTGGTGCTGAGCCAATGCACTGATCAAATGAACCGTTTAGGTTCTTGCCAGCGGCACAGTGCTCCTTGGTAGAGGTGCCGTCATACTCGGTGTGAGTTGGGTGGTCATCAACACCGACCCACATAGTGTGCGTGGACTTGTTTATAAACTGCACCGCGTCGCCCTTCTTGATAAATACTTTCGCTGGGGTAAATCCTGCGTCAGTGTAGGTGACGGTCGTACTGGTCTGTGCACTGGCGGTCACTTCAACTGCTGCCATTGCGTCTCCCTGGGGATTTGCAGGTTGCTCGGGGAGGGCAGTCTCTGCAGCCGGCGCTGGCTGGTTATTCATACTGAAGTACACGCCCACGACCGCTCCTATAATCGCAACTGCAAGAATGATAGCGACAATCCAGCCAATTTTTGTCATAGCGAAAAGAATGATGAATAACTACGTGCCAAGGCACCTATACTCATATTCTACCTGGGGCAGCGGATGGGTGCGAATACTAGCGAGGAAACTCTGCAAGTATCTCGTCTGAGAGGAAGAACTTCTCTCCCAGCTCGCCAAACGTGTATGTTCTGCCACCAACGGTGATAGGAGCACCCGCCGTTTGCGGAGCTGCGTTTGGGTTTGATTTCTCAAATCCAAGATTAAAGAGCGTGACAACAGCGCCGGGAGTGTTGGTAAGACTAAAGCCAGCACGCTGCCACTGCATTTGAATCTGCTTTATAAAGATTGCAGTGTAGAGGTAGGAATAGTAATGATCCTTCTCATTGGTGAGGCGCGCATACAACTCTGCGCTGTGATCGCCCGGCGTGTCGTAGGCAATCAGCGCTGCAATGCCGTCGCCTGGGTAGAAGGGTGAAGTGGGGTCGTTTGCGTAGCCCTCAATTTGTACGGCTGTTTCTTGCTTGATGCCTGATACGCCAAGAGAGAACTGCGACAGAGAGCCCAAAATTTTAAGTGGTTCAAAGTAGCGCTTGAACACTTCACGCTCGGCAGTAAAGAAGCGGATTTGTTCTGGGATTACCACTGCAGCAATGAGACGCGTAGATACACCCGTCTCCGATGCTACGCGTGAGATGAGCACCTGGTCCTTCAATAGCCCCTGCTTCACCACTTCCCATTGTGGGGTGGTGTTCCAATCGCACACGGTCATGGTGCTGTCGTCGCAGGGGGTACGGTCAACTTCTACTTTCTTGGCGAGCTCTGGAGAGGCAAGGCGCAGGAAGGACGCATTCCGAACATCGTTTGAGCCGCGTACATTAAAGAGGCCAAATTGCATACCGATAAATACCACGGTAAACAAAAGACCGATGGCTGCAAAACCACCAACAGCGACAAAAAGTGCAATCTTCACGTGACGATTCATTTGTCTTTGTATAGCAGAAATATTCATTTCACACTACATAGTCGGCGGAGGGAGTTTCGTTCCTTACAGTAACGAGCGAGGCACAAGGAATGCGGGCTAAGTATTACTTGGCGCCGAACGAGGAAGATGTATGAAATACAGGAACAGTACCCGCAGCTGGATTCTTGCTCATGTTCGCTCGCAAGAATGCTCAGCTGGGCTTCGAATCCCTCCCGTACAGCTCCCAGCTGTACTCGTCTCCGCCAATGAAAAGACCGCCGAATGGCGGTTTTCATTAGCGGAGACGGAGGGATTCGAACCCTCGGAGCCTTTTACAGCTCGCCTCGTTAGCAGTGAGGTACTTTCGACCACTCAGCCACGTCTCCTTCGTTTCACTACAGAGACGGGCTTCGTGCCTCCCGGCACCCCTTCGGATGAAATGACACCCCGCGTCATTTCATAGCCACGTCTCCTACGTCCTCCAATGTAGCATTTTCGCCCTAGTGCGCCAATGCGAGGAGTATGGCGGGGCGATTACCCGTATTAAAAGACGCACTCATTCCAGCCAGCGTAGAGCCCGTCGTCACAACATCGTCCAGGAGCACAATTATGGCATCTTCAGGTATCGCGCCCGTAACGGCGAAGGCATCGCTCACATTAGTAAGACGCTCCTTCCGTGAGAGTCGTGCCTGAGGAACTGTTTCCTTTGTACGAATAAGCACATCCGTTCCAAATAGGAACCGATCAGGTAGTTGCGGGAGCGCTGCGCGCACGATGCTTTCTACTTGGTTGTATCCGCGCTCTCGCAGACGTTTACTGCTAAGCGGAGCTGGAATAAGCACAATCCGTTTGGTATCAAATCGTCTATCTTCTTCATAGGTGCGTAGGTAGTCAGCAAGGACTGTGCCAAGCAGTTCTGTCGCTTTTGCGTCGGCATGATACTTCGCTTCATGAATGAGCGCGCGTACTAGCGGCGCTCGGTAGGGCAGAAGCGATGTAACGGTGGCCGCTGCTAGCCTTTGGGTAGACGGAGACACGTGTGCGCCGAGCATTTCAAGCGTTGCACTCTCTACAAGCGCCTTAGTGTGGCGCGGTGGGAGCAATGCATCTAAAAGACGGAGCAGGAACCGCATGTATACATGATACAATTTGCGTATGAGCTTTTTTGCGCGCCTTCTTGGAAGTCAGAAGAAAAGCGCGAGCGTCATAGGAATTGATGTCGGTTCCTCGTCGCTCAAGGTAGTCCAGCTGCGCCGTGAGCGCGGTGTGGTGGTGCTTGAAACGTATGGTGAGCTCGCGCTTGGTCCCTATGCCGGAGGGGAGGTAGGGCAGGCTACCAACATGCCCGCCGCAAAAGTGGCCGAGACACTGCGCGACTTGTTGCGTGAAGCAAATGTGACCACGGTGGACGCCGGGGTTTCTATTCCTTTCTCTCGCTCACTCTTGAAGCTTGTGACGCTTCCGTACCGCGAGGACCCTGCTGAGCAAAAGACCATTATTGAGTTAGAGGCGCGCAAGTACATCCCCGTACCAGTGTCAGAAGTACAGCTTGATTGGTTTGTTGTTCCAACTATTGAGACGCCAGAACAGCCAGCAACAACTGCGCCGAGAACCGTTTCTGTACTTTTGGTTGCCGTACACAACGATGAGCTCGCCCTTCTTGATGGGGTCGTGCGTGGCGCGAACGTCGTGGCATCGTTTTATGAGATCGAAATCTTTAGCACTATCCGTGCAGTTGTGAATGAACCGGTAAAGCCAGTGCTGGTACTTGATATCGGTGCGTCTGCGACCAAGGTGTACGTAGTTGAGCATGGCGTTGTTGCGTTCTCGCACAACATTCCAGAAGGAGGGCAGGATGTGACGCGCACTATTGCCGCCGCACACAGTCTGACACTCGGGAAAGCAGAGGCACTTAAGAAGGAGCACGGGTTTGGTGAGGCCCCGGAAAATGGATATGACAAAAAAACTATAGAGCTGGTATTCTCTCGTATCTTTGATGAGGCACGCAGAGCAATTTCTCAGTACGAGAACACTGAGCATAAGCAAATATCAGGTCTTGTCCTTACGGGCGGGGGAGGAGTTACCAAGGAGCTTGCTGCATACGCAAAAAATTTCTTCTCCGTGGACGTCATCGTTGCAAACCCGTTTGCAAAGACAGAGGCGCCGGCCTTTATGCGACCTGTGCTTGAAGCTATTGGGCCAGAGTTTGCTGTTGCGGTTGGTCTCGCGCTACGCAAACTGGAAGAGGCTGGATAAACACCTCGCCCATTTGCACATGTGTGCATAAGAATCATGGCTTAGCTGACGCTTACCTTATATACTTGTACTGTGGCTCTCCCTCCAACCTTACCAACTTCATTTGTTCCAAAGCAGGCACTTCCTGCGCAGAGCAGACGACTGCGTCCAGCTAATGGCGCGATGTATTACGTAAGCATTTTTGTACTCATTGCAGCTGTAGTAAGTGCGGGCGCAGCGTTTGGCTACAAAACATACCTTGATACGGTGACGACTGCGCGCCAGCTGCGTCTTGAGGCTGCTGAACAGAGTATTGACCCAACTGCTGTAGAAGACTACATTCGTCTGCGCAACCGTATAAAGGTTGCTAACGTAATTCTAAACAGGCACGTCGTATCGTCGCAGTTTTTCTCAACACTAGAATCACTGACACTTCAAAATGTGCGGTTCCAAACGCTTCAACTTACGGTAGAGGATGACCGCACTGCAGTTATTGAAATGCGAGGCACCGCACGCTCATTTAATGCGCTTGCCGCACAGTCCTCAGCGTTCGCAGGAGAAAAGCAGATTCGCAGAGCTATCTTTTCTGGCATTACCGTGGATAAGACAGGGCTTGTTAAGTTCGCACTCAGTGCAGAGGTTAGTCCCAAGCTCATACTGCTGACGCCTGAAGCGCAAGCAGCAGTGATGCTGCCAGCAAACGTTGCTCCCGCAGCACCGCTTGAAGCCCTTCCCTCTGTTGCTGCAACAACGGCACCGAGCACGACCACCGCACCAACAACACCATGATGAGCAAAGCACTTCCAATTCTGTTTCTCCTTATCGCCGGCGGTATATTCGCGGGGTACGTACATCCAACTGTCACCAAGGACATTGCCGCTGCTCGCGCGCAGGTGAAGAAGTACGACGCGGCGCTTGCTGCATCCACTCGCTACGAACAAAAGCAGGCGCAGCTAGCCACAGAAGAGCAGGCGCTTCCTGAAGATGGTATTGAGCGTCTGGAGCAGTACCTTCCAGACAATGTAGACAACGTGCAGCTCATTCTTGATTTGGATGGTTTGGCGTCTCGTTCGGGCCTTACTATTACCAACTTCAACACTACAGAATCTGAAGTAAGTACGAAGGGGGATGCTGCCGAAGTAGAGGGAGGCCCAGCACCCACTGGTCAGGTACTCTCACTTGACCCAAGCAAGCCATACGAGTCGCTTGACCTTTCCATCACTGCAGCTGGTTCGTACGCCCAAATGCGCGCATTTCTAGATGGAGTTGAGTCTAGTCTGCGTCCGCTTGACCTCATTCAGTTCCAGCTCACCGACTCACCGACAGGTGTGTATCGGTACCAAATGACCTTCCGCCTGTATTGGCTTCCGTAATTGCTGCGACTATGAAATTTCTTAAGAAAAACATCTCCCTGGTAGCACTCATCATCGTTATTATTGGCGCTGCCGCCTACTACATGACAAAGGATGGGGGCAACACTGACATCGTGACCGAGGGAGAACCACCATCAAGCTCCACGGAGGCCACGTTCCTCGGCTTTTCAAGCGAGCTTGAATCAGTCACCTTTGACTCAGCCATTTTCGCTGACCCGCGCTTTACTGCGCTTAAGGACATTCGCACAAGTGTCGTAGAAGAAGGGAAGGGTCGTCGGGATCCATTTGCACCACTTGCCGGAGTTGCTGTCACTCCATAATACTGGCTATGAATCTACTCTCCATACTCGCGGAGAAGGGTCTTATAGAAGCGGCTGACATTGCAGCTATTGAAGAGGAGGTCCGTAAGGGAGGGCTTTCTGTTGAGGCCGTTCTTGATAAGAAAGGGGTTGAAAGCCAGAAGGTGCTCGAGGCGCTGTCAGCGCACTACAATATTCCCGCCCGCCAACTACCCATTGAGCCGATTGGTCGCGAGATTCTCGAATTTATTCCCGAAGAATCCGCAAAGCACTACCGCTTTGTTCCTATCGCTCAGAAGGATGGTGCCCTTGAGGTGGGAATTGTAGACCCAGACAACATTGAGGCGCTTGATGCACTCCAGTTTATTTCTGGCCGAGTTGGGTTGCCGTACAAGCTATTCATCATAAGCGGCAACGATTTTGCTCGGGTAATGGGCGAGTACGAGAGCATGAAGGACGATGTGGGAGCGGCGCTCTCAGAGTTTGAGGGAACGATTGCGCAAGAGAAGAACGACGCTGAGGAAGATGAGGGAGGAGAAACAGCGGACGCCACCATAAAGCCAGACGCACCTGTCACCAAAATTGTTGCAACTATCCTGCGCTATGCAGTAGAGGGAGGGGCAAGTGATATTCATATTGAGCCTACTATTGAGAAGACGCGCGTGCGATTCCGTATGGATGGCAAATTGCATACGTCGCTTGAGCTTCCAGCGAAGGTACATCAGGCAGTTGTCGCGCGTATCAAGATTCTTTCGCAGCTCCGACTTGATGAGAAGCGAAAGCCGCAGGACGGACGCTTCTCGGCAAACGTTGAGAATCGTCGCATTGACTTCCGTGTCTCTACCTTCCCAACACAGTCAGGCGAAAAGGTAGTGATGCGTATTTTGGACCGGTCTAAGTCAATGGCGACGCTTGAGTCCATTGGATTTTCTGAGTATGACCTACAAACGGTTAAGGAGATTCTTACCAAGCCCTACGGCATTATCTTGATTTCTGGACCGACGGGTTCGGGTAAATCGACCACACTCTTTGGAATGCTCTCTTCCATTGATCGCGAGACTGAGAACGTCGTTTCTCTGGAGGACCCGGTTGAGTACGAGATTGAAGGTGTTGCGCAGTCGCAAGTGAAGCCAGAAATTGGCTACACTTTCGCATCCGGTCTTCGTTCCATTTTGCGTCAGGACCCGAACGTCATCATGGTAGGAGAGATTCGTGACAAGGAGACGGCACAGCTTGCTATTCAGGCTGCACTTACCGGACACCTCGTGTTCTCAACAATTCACACCAACACGGCCTCGGGTGTTATTTCACGTCTCGTGGATATGGGTGTGGACCCCTACCTCATTGCTCCTACGCTCATTGCAGCAATTGGACAGCGCCTTGTGCGTAAGCTCTGCCCGGGTACTGGTTTGCCGATTCCTATAACTGAAAGTACCCGAGTCAATCTCGACAAACAGTTTGCAGATTTGCCGGCCGAATACCGCAATAAGATTCCTAAGTTTGAGCATGTGTATCAGGCTCAGCCAGGCCCGGACTGTCCAAACGGCACTCGTGGGCGCCTTGCCGTGTTTGAGATTCTTCGTATGGATAAGGAACTTGAGCACGTGGTACTTACTAGTCCTTCGGAAGAGAAGATTTACGCCGCCGCACGCGCAAAGGGTATGTTGACCCTGCGAGAGGATGCTATTATCAAAGCATTGCAAGGACTTATCCCGTTTGAAGAAGTGAATGCGCTTGGTGGCGCTCCGCTCGAAGAGGAAAGGCCAATTCCAGAATCGGAGGAAACGCCAACACCAGTCGCAGTAGCCGAACCGAGTATATAATTGACCGCATATGGAAACTGAATCAAAGCATTACCGACTCTACCTCGTAGACGACGACCGTTTCTTACTTGATATGTATGCGGTGAAGTTCAAGGCTGCAAACCACGAGGTCACGGCATTCTCAAGCGGGGAGGAAGTGCTCGTGGCGCTTCGCGAGCAGCCAGCGCCTGACGCCCTTCTTCTCGATATTGTTATGCCAGGGGTTGATGGCTTTGAAGTTCTTGAAGCAATTAAAAAGGAGGGTCTCGCCACAATGAGCAAACTGATTGTTCTTTCTAATCAGGGGCAGGAGAGCGATATTGATAGGGCAAAGGCACTTGGTGCACACGGCTACATTATTAAGGCGTCGGCTATTCCGTCTGAGGTGTTCGCTGAAACGCTTCGCATTATTGAAACACCCGCATGAGTAGTAGCGCCCCAAACATAGGTGAACTTCTCGACACTGTTGTTGCAGAGGGAGCCTCGGACCTGCATATTTCTGCAGGCTCGCCTCCTATCATTCGTGTCTCGGGATCACTCGTCCCCCTGGTGCAGCACAAGGTGCTTACGGCAACAGACACCGAGGCACTGCTCAAAAGCATCCTCCCTGAGGATCGTTGGGAGGGATTCAAGGTTGCGCAAGCGGTGGATTTTTCGTACTCGCACCAAGGTAAAGATAGGTTCCGTATCAATGCGTATATTGTGCAAAGTGCAGTGACGATTGCGCTTCGTCTTATTCCGCACCAGATTCGTACCTTCCAGGAGCTCGGCCTTCCGCCCGTCCTTGAGGTGTTCACACAGAAGCAGCAAGGATTCTTCTTGGTTGTGGGTCCGGTTGGGCAGGGTAAGTCCACGACACTTGCCGCTATTTTGGAGCGCATAAATGAAACACGCGCAGAACACATCGTAACGATTGAAGACCCAAATGAATATATTTTTGAGACAAAGAAGTCCCTCATTCACCAGCGCGAAGTACACATTGATACGCCTGATTTCC
>CAYITJ010000016.1:0-14930 GCA_964366435.1 uncultured Candidatus Saccharibacteria bacterium | reverse complement strand
AAATTTCTCAAGTGTAGTGTAAATGATTCGAGTAGTGCAAATCTAAGATCCTTCTCTAGGGCTTGAAAATTGTTTTGTCTAAACACAGCAAAGAGCATCTCCGTTTCGTAGATCAGGTGCTCTTGCGACTCGAATAGTTCCTGACTGGTTCTTACCTTGGTCATACCTTCAACACAAACCGTTCCAACCCCTCCCTCAATCCCAAATCCCCATTCCTGGAATCACTTACCAACTCAATTAGTTCACGCGAGAGTGTGCGCGCACCATCCTTCCCCCATTTCGGGCTTCCCTTCTGCACCATGTCGCGCGCCTTCCAATGAAGGAGTCCGTGCACGAGCTCGGGCGCATCTCCTTGTCGGTACGCTTTTTGTAATTCTTTCCAAAGTCCTGCACTGTCCTTATTCGCGAGCGCGTTCACGAGGGCACTGTTAAATCCGCGTGAGGCTTTTTCAGCCGCGTCGATTTTAAATACTTTCTCCGCTTTTGCCTCTACCTTTTTTACTCTTGCGGCCAGCAGCTTCGGTGCAAGAATTGCGACCGGGTTCTGTGAGGTCGCCAGCTCATCAAGTAGTTCGAGCACCGTCTCGCCTGTTTCGCTCTGCGAGAACGGATCGTCTAGAAGTATGAGTGATTTGGAGAAAAAGAGCCCCTGACTACTGAGTGCGCCGCGCACCATCTCCGGCGTAGTCATCTCGGGCGTAAGTCGCACATACACTGCGTCCGGTGCTTTTGCGCGCGCGGCCTCTACCCACTGAAAGGCCTTTGCCCGAACCTTATTCGTGTCGCTTCCGCAAAATAGATAAATCATGACTACTCCATAGAGCCCCAGTTCGGTCCCTTCTTCCATTCCGCAAGTATCGGCACACCCTTTCGCTGCTCATCAGTGAGTACACCTTCCATAATATCTTCAATCCCTCGCGCGAGTTCTTCCACGCGCTCACTCTTCACCTCGTACACTAGCTCGTCATGCACCTGCAGGATAAGGTGTGCGTCTTCGCGCGCCCCTATCTCGCGTAGCCACGCATCCACTCGCACCATGGCTGCTTTAATGACATCTGCCTGTGTTCCTTGAATCGGCGCGTTGATAGCCATGCGCTCTGCCTGTGCGCGCACATACGGCAGTGGCGATTTCATTTCTGGGAACTGACGGCGGCGACCAAACATGGTCTCGGTGTATCCGTGCTTACGCGCGTAACCCTTGGTTTCTTCCAAGTATTCTTTGAGGCGCGAGAACGTAGCAAAGTAATCCTCTAAGTACTGCTGCGCCTCGCCAATGGTGGTGCCCAGCTGTACTTTAAGCGCATTCACCCCCATGCCGTAGAGGATGCCAAAGTTAATAATCTTTGCGCGTCGACGCATCTCTCTATCAACTGATTCAGTAGAGACCCCCATAACTGCGGAAGCCACTTCCGTGTGGACGTCGCGTCCGCTCTTGAAAATCTCGCACAGTTTTTCGTCGCCTGAGAGAATGGCTGCGATGCGCAGTTCAATCTGTGAGTAATCGAGACCAACCAACATGTATCCGTCCTTTGGAATAAACGCTGCGCGTATTGCCCTTCCTTGTTCAGTACGAATAGGAATATTTTGCAGACCAGGATTCTGACTAGCCATGCGGCCGGTGACTGCGCCTGTTTGCAGAAACTCGGCATGCAGTCTGTCCTCGCCATCAAGAAGTGGCGGGATTGCTTCTATGTAGGTGCCAAGCAACTTCTTCAGTCCTCGGTATTTGAGCACCTCGTCCACGATGGGGTGCAGGTCGCGAATCTTCTCGAGCTCGGTCTCTTTGGTACTGCGTTGCCCTCCTGCGGTTTTCTTTTGCCCCTTCACGGTGAGTAGAAGCTCATCAAACAACACTTCGCCAAGCTGCTTCGGGGAGCTAACATTGAACTCTCTCCCTGCCATCTGGAAGATGTTCTTCTCAATACCCGTTAACTCTTCTTGATACTCGCTTCGCAATTTTTCTAAGAGCGCGCGGTCAATGCGTACGCCGTAGTGCCCCATCTCGGAAACTATCGGAATGAGCGGCTTCTCTATCGTGTCGTAGAGGTTTTGCAATGTGGGAGTTTCTGCAAGCCTGCGCGTAAGTTCCTCATAGGCTTCATCAAAGGTGTGTGTCTTGGTGTACCCGAGCACATCGTCGTAATCGGGGTTGGTAAATTCAGAGTACAAAAGCCAGAGCATCACCTTTGCCTCTTGCAGTTTCTGCGGGTCTGCCGCTTGCTCCTCCTGTTCTTCCTCTTCTTCCATGGCCGCCAGCATCGCCTCGTCTTCCATGTCTTCCTCGCCTGTAAGTAGGCGCACACGAGCGCGCAGTGTGCGGAACCCGCACTCGTCAAAAAGCGCGAACACGGCCTCCTGCTTCAACTGTTCTCTCCACGTCTCCTTTGGAATACGAAACGCGATTGGGGCGTCAGTGCGAATGGTTGCCATCATTTTTGAAAACAGCGCGTCTTCCTCGTGCTCTTTGAGTAAGCCAATGATGCGCGGCTTTACTCCCGCCTCCAGGAGGGCGGTTTCGTTCTTCTTGATTGTCTTGTATATGTTTTCCACTGAGCCGAATTTCTGAATCAGTTCGGTCGCAGTCTTCTCTCCTACACCCGGCACACCCTTGATGTTGTCTGACGGGTCGCCGCGCAAGCCCTTGTAGTCGGCGATAAGCTCTGGCGGAAAGCCGTAGCGCTCGCGCACCGCATGCTCGTCGTACAAAATAGTGTCGTTCAATCCCTTCTTGAGGGTGTAGACGGATACCCGGCCCTGATCAATCAACTGCATCGTGTCCATGTCGCCTGACGCGATGATGACTTCTATATCCTTGTTGTCTGCGAGTTCTTTGCAGATAGTGCCAAGGACGTCGTCCGCCTCAAACCCTTCTCGTTCGTAGATAGGAATGGAAAACGCCTTGAATACGTCGCGCGAGCTTTGGAGCTGAGCTACAAGCGCATCGTCTGACTTTCCGCGTGTGCCTTTGTAGTCTGCGTACGCTTCGTGGCGCACTGTCGGTTTTGGCAGGTCGTAGCATGCCACGATGTAGTCGGGGCGCAGATCGGTCGCAATTTTAAGCAACATACTTGAGAGTCCATAGAGCGCGCCGGTTGGCTGCCCTGCTGGCCCGGTGAAGTCTGGCAGTGCGTGGTAGGCGCGGTGAATGATGGCATGCGCATCAAGCAAGACGAGGCGCTTCTTTGGTTGTAGTGTTTCGGTCTTAGGCATAGGTGATGCTGCGCCCACCTGTTTCAGGAACAGTAAGGGTGATGCGGTGTGCTGGTGCTGGAAGAAGGTCTGAAACTTTCTCTGGCCACTCAAGGAGCACTAAGTTCCCCGCATCTCCCATAAGCTCATCAAACCCAAGCGCTCGGAGCTCGTCGCCACTCACGAGTCGATACGCGTCGATATGAATGAGTTTAGAAAATGGCTGACCACGCAGCTCGTACACTTTTTCGAGCACAAAAGTAGGGCTGGTGACGGACCCCACAACCCCAAGCGATGCGGCCACACCCTGCACAAAGGAGGTCTTCCCCGCCCCAAGCTCTCCGGAGAGGGTGATGAGGGTTGCTCCGCGGGCCTTGGGCGCGAGAGTGCCGGTAAATATCTTTGCCTCCTTGGTCAGCGCTTCTAGGTCGGGGAGGAATCGTTGCATACCCTAATTGTACCCCGCCCTAAATAGCAACGGAACCAGTCCAAGGACTTGGTGGCCACATATCAAAACGCGCCCACCCCGGAGGATGAGCGCGATTGACGAGATAGTCAGATGCCCTGCTAGCAGGGCGGCCGGCCGCAGAGCGGGTGCCCAGTGTTTGGGCACACCGGTCGTTCGTTTGCAGGCCTGCAGTCAATCCTGGGGGTGTAGGACCCCTGGGGAAGGTACGAGGACTGGTACCCATTGCCGTACCCGGGCTGGAATCCCTGGTACGTGGGCTGGAAGTTCCCCGAGAAGTACATGGTGGGTGTTGTGTAGTTGAGACCCCCCGCCATGCAGAAGTCGTAGGAGACCCCCCGCTGGATGGCTGCCAAGCAACTGCCGTAGCTCCAGCCCGTGTAGACCGGCTTGGGTTTTGCGCCCTGGGGATCCCATCGGCACTCGGCGTACTTGCCCCCCTGCCAGAGCCACATCTCCTTAAAGGAGTCGCGGCGATTCGGCTTTTTGCCGCAAGGAGGCTTCGGAGCGACGCTGGGGGCGTCCTCCAAGTAGTACCAGGTGCCCTCTTCGGGAGCAGTCTCCTGCGCGAGGGCGCTGGTGGCCGGAGCCAAGAGAGCGAAGGCGACCAGGGCGACGATGATTTTGCGAGCGGACATACGTCCCTCCCTTTTTGCTGCTGTAAGCCCTTTCTGACTATTCGTCTGGAAAGAGCGAGGTATGTGTGCACATTACACCCAAAAGGGTGTTTTGTCAAGGTCTTCCTCGCCCTTGTTTTGTGTCTTATCCGCTCCCGGCGCACGGGCAGGTGCTATGATTTAGCCATATATGACTGTTCATTTTGACGATGCGGCACAGGGTGAGCAGCTGGCTCATTTGAGAGAAAAGGAGGAGGAGGATTTAGCCCGCATTTTGGCTGAAAAGTACCGCTACACGTACACCGACCTCACCATCATGCCCATTAATGTGGACGCGCTGCGCCTTATTCCTGAAGCCGAGGCCCTTGCCGCAGAGGTTGCTCTGTTTGATAAAAGCGGCCGCCACCTCTCCGTCGCCATTCATAACCCCCAGAATAAGAATTGGCCCGCTATAGAGCAGGCCCTTCAGGCGCAAGGCTTTATTCTTGAGTATTTCCTGGTCTCCATGAAGAGCCTTGAGACTGCGTGGAGCCGGTACAAGGACCTCTCTCTCGCAAGTGTTAGTCGTTCTGGAGTCTTTGACCTCTCAAACGAAACACAGGCAGCGCTCACACGCGAGCTGACTACGGTGTCTGCGCTTCGCGCGCACCTGGACAAGGCGTTTGCTGACGGCGCGCACGCAAAAGTGTCAGGACTGTTAGAGGACATTATGGCGTCTGCGCTCGCACTTCGTGCTTCTGACATTCACCTGGAACCCGAGGAAACAGGCGTGCGTCTTCGTATGCGCTTGGACGGCGTACTCACGGACATGTACACCTTTGACCCGCACGCGTATCGCCAACTGGCGAGCCGTATCAAATTGTTGTCGGGGCTCAAACTGAACGTCACCAACCGCGCGCAAGACGGGCGTATTTCAGTGCCAGGCCCGTCAGGCGACGTGGAGATTCGTACTTCAGTAATTCCTGGCGCATATGGGGAGTCCTTTGTGCTTCGCTTGCTTGACCCGTCAGTCCTTGGCGTTGAGTTTGAAAAACTTGGCATCCACCCAAAGCTGCTTGCGCGTTTGACTGACGAAATCACCCGTCCAAACGGTATGCTCGTGGTGACTGGTCCTACCGGCTCCGGAAAGACGACATCCCTCTACGCATTCTTGCGCCACATCCATACTCCGGAAATTAAGATTGTGACGATTGAAGACCCTATTGAATACCATCTGCCAGGCATTGTGCAGACTCAAACCAACGGCACTGACTACACCTTTGCATCCGGTCTTCGCTCGGTACTTCGCCAAGACCCTGACGTCATCATGGTGGGAGAGATCCGCGACGCTGAAGTGGCGCAGGTGGCGGTGCAGGCGGCGCTTACCGGACACTTCGTGTTCTCTACCCTTCACACCAACAACGCAGCGGGCACCTTCCCTCGTTTGGTTGATCTTGGACTTGATCCAAAGACTTTTGCCTCTGCGGTTTCTGTAGCAATGGCACAGCGCCTCGTGCGCACCCTTGACCCAAATGCACGTAAACAGGTGCCGGCAACGGACGAAGAGAAGAAAATCATGGAGCGTATTCTCTCTACTGTTGAGGATAAAAGCCTCCTCCCTGCTTCCATTGATATGGTGTGGGTTCCTGACCCAAAGTCAGAAGACGTCACCGGATACAAGGGTCGTGTTGGTGTTCACGAGGCAATATTTATGGACGAAGAACTTGGCACATTCCTGCGCGATAACCCGAGCGAGGGCGACATTGCAAAATCAGTGCGTCGTCAGGGATATCTCACCATGGCGCAAGAAGGAGTATTGAAGGCAATCAGCGGTGAGACATCTCTTGAAGAAGTCTTCAAGGTAGTAGACGTGCCTCGCGACTAGGCAACTGCGGTGCGCCTGTTCTCCATAAACACTCGCGCACAGTCTTCAATCAAATCGAGTGCGTGACTCACTGCCCCAAGGCCAGCAAGGTCTAGACATATTTTGGCGACTCGCTCAGCAATAGTTAGTACAAGTTTTCTGCCGGCGTGTTTTTCGCGAGGGATTTCTGCGAGCACCGCTTTCGCCTCTTGCGCGACTGCTTGGTGCGCTGGGTCGGCGGGCACTCTCTCGGTAATTGCAATCACACCCTCAAGGAGCTGCTCGGCTTTGTCCGGGTCTCCGACGAGTGCTTGCGCATCGGGCAGCTCAGGCTCTTTGTCGGTTTGTGTGGAACTCTTTTCAAGCACGTCACCGATTGCTGCCACTGCACCAAGTGTTCTGAGTGTCTCGTTCGCATCCGTAATGAGCGAGTCGAGCCTGTTGCGCAGAGCATCTATCTCTTGCGCACGCTCTGGCGCTGCTTGCAGTGCCTCGCTGAGCGCAAGCCTGGCACCCAAGCTTGCTGCAACGAGCTCGTGCTCGTTGTGTGTGTGCTCCTCCTTCAAGCCCACTGAATCTACTGCTTCGTGTGGCCCAGAAGGTGCTCGTTCGTATGCCCCGCTCATGGTCGTGTGTTAAACAGTTTTGCACGCAGCGCCGCGAGAACACTATCGTCTTCTTTCTTCTTTGCTTGTTGCGAAATGGCGTGTGCTGCGGCTGTTATGTCAGCAAGTTCTGCACGCACCTCGGCCATAATTTGATCGGCTGCTTTTGTATAGGCGGTCGAAACACGGGAGGTGTCCATGCACAAAGTATACACAAAATAGTAATGGCCCTCGATGAGGGTACATACATCGAGGGCCACAGGTAGTGGAACTCGCTTTTACAGTTTTCCCTTCACCATAAGGAGACTGCTGCCCAGAAGGGCGAGTAAGGAAATGAAAGAAAACGTAATCGGAACCACGAACCAGACGATAGTCAGGTCTTGGTGGAACAGGGCATCAATGCCCACGAAGCAGACGAGTGCGAGCATGACCTCGCAATATCCAATCGCGACCCACACCATGCGGGTGGTCGTTTCTTTCGTCCTCACATAGCCGATAGTGGCTAAAGCGAGCACGCAGATAAAAAGTACAAGCGGTACAGGGACCGCAACCGTCAAGTTAAGCATTGCTGCTCTCCTGTTGTGTGAAGACCACCACGGTCCTCACTTCTAAGAGTGTACAGAAAACAAAAACATCCCGCACACAACCCTCCAGGCACTCCTTTCGTAAACGAAAGGTGAACGAGACACCTGGGGATGCTCTCAGCGCACTCACTACGAGGTGAGTACCAAAAGGTCCTTGGGGAAACGCCCTGAAGCCGTCAAGCCTTGCCTAGAGGGTTGTGTGTAGGATGTCAAAGGAAAAACGCCTAAAACCTTGACTGAGAGGCGGTTGCCTCGCGTTCAAGATTCATATGAGCGTTTTTCAACAAGAAAGGCCTGTAGAGATGAATCTCTCGGGCCTTTCCCACGTATGCTAGAATACTAGCACAGACCATTTTTATGTCAAGCACCCCCGGCGACTCCCCTATCCGCGACCAGTCCTTGGACGCGGCACTGCGCCCCTCCCTATGGGACGATTATGTGGGCCAGGCGCACGTAAAATCCAACGTGCAGATAGTCCTTGAGGCTGCAAAGAAGCGCGGTGGCATGCCCGAGCACATTCTTTTCTATGGTCCGCCCGGTGTTGGGAAGACTACCCTCGCCCACTTAGTGGCTGCGTCTCTTGATGCTCCTCTTAAGACAACGTCTGGGGTGGCCATTGAGCGCGCAGGGGACCTTGCCGCCATTCTCACTAACCTAGAGCCTGGTACCGTTCTGTTTATAGACGAGATTCACCAGCTCTCACACAAAATTGAGGAGTTGCTGTACCCTGCTCTAGAATCTGGCTCGCTTGATTTGGTACTTGGTAAGGGCCCGAGCGCCCGCACGGTGGAGCTGGCGCTTCCTCCATTCACCCTTGTGGGTGCCACCACCCGGATGGCCCAGCTCTCTCCCCCGCTTCGTTCACGCTTTGGTGGTGGTGTGTACCAGCTTGATTTCTATACCGAGGACGATTTGCGCAGCATCATTCGTCGTTCTGCAGAAGTGCTTTCCCTTTCTGCACCAGAGGAGGTTATTGATCGTGTTGCCACACGCAGTCGTGCAACGCCTCGTGTCGCTAACGCTCTTTTGAAGCGTGTGCGTGATTATGGCGAGGTACACGAACTTCCTCTTTCAGCCGATGTTGCTGACGCCGCATGTGAGTTGTTTGGGATTGACGCACTCGGACTCACCAAGGACGATCAGCGATATCTCACCACGCTACGTGATTCGTTTAAGGGTGGTCCTGCAGGAATTCGCGCGCTTGCAAGTGCGCTCCATGAAGACCCAGATACAGTGGAGACGGTGTACGAGCCATTCCTGCTTCGCCTTGGATTTATCGAGCGCTCCCCGCGTGGCCGCATGCTCACCCAAAAGGGTCGTGAGTATTTGGTCTAGATTTTGTATACTTTAGGTAATGAGCGGACACAATAAATGGTCACAGATTAAGCGGCAGAAGGGCGCGTCGGACGCTGCTAAGAGCCGTGAGTTTTCGCGTTTTTCTAAACTGATTACTCTTGAGTCTAAGAAGGCAGCAGGAAATATTTCCTCTTCTGCACTTGCGGCTGCAATTTCTCGCGCCAAGGGCATCAACATGCCAAAGGATAGTATTGAGCGCGCAATTGCTAAGGGCACCAGCAAAGACGCCGGAACGCTTGAGCAGGTGGTGTACGAGTGGTACGGCCCTGGCGGCGTGGCGGTTGTGGTAGACGCACTCACCGACAACAAAAACCGCACTACAGCAGAGATTAAGCATTTACTTACCAAGAACGGGTACGAGCTCGGTAGCCAAGGCAGCGCGCTGTGGGCGTTTTCAAAGCAAGGTGGCGGCGCCCTTACTCCGAACGAACCCCTAACAGAGCTCTCTTCCGAGGACGAGGAGGTCTTTGGCTCACTCTTGTCGCTCTTTGATGAGCACGAAGATGTGCAACGTGTTTTTACCAACGCCCGCGGGTATGAAACCACAGACAATGAGTAATAGAGCTAAACGAAACACTACCACATATGGTAGTGTTTCGTTTTTCAAAACAACATGAGTGTTCGTCCCTCCACGCGTGTACTTGCTATAGATCCAGGGTACGACCGACTTGGGGTGGCGGTGATTGAGGGCGACCCAAGTAAGCCTGTATGTGTGTGGAGTGAGGTAGTGTTGCCACCCAAGGGCGCGCGTGAGGAGCGCCTTGCTTGTGTGTTCACCGCACTAGAGCGCCTCCTTACTGAGTACTCCCCCACCATTGTCGCCATTGAGTCGCTTTTTTTTACGAAGAACCAAACAACCGGTATTGGTGTTGCCGAGGCGCGCGGCGCCGTACTTGCGGCTGCCGGCCGCGCCAAGGTGCCCGTACTTGAATTCTCACCACAACAGGTAAAGCTTGCGGTAACTGGATACGGAAACGCTGACAAGAAGGCAGTGATGGTGATGGTGCCTAAGCTTGTTTCCCTCCCCGAACGCAAACGGTTAGATGATGAGTACGATGCAATTGCTCTAGGTATCGCGGCGCTGTCCACACGACCGCGCTAGAGTGCTTGCAAAGCGAGCGGGCGCTCTTATTATGGTGGTACTCTCTGCTCCTTGAGAGGATTCATAATTTACCTAACGTTACGCATCATGCTGTACGATGACGAATTCCAAGACGATGATGAGCTTCTGACCGACATTCCTGAAGACGAGGAAGTGGAGGGCGAGGACGATCTCGATGCGATTGAGGAGGAAGACGAAGAAGAAACCTATTAGTGTTTGCACATGCGGTCCGTCAAGGACCGCATTTGTGTTAGCATTACTACTGTTATGTCGCGCTCCAAGCGAAAGAAGCCGTCGCTTCGCAAGCACCTAGAGAATCCTCACCCTTACTTGCGTGTGGTGTTTATTCTTGCGGGAATTATTTTTGTACTTGCTGGTATTGGTGTTCTGTTTGTTGCTCTCCGCCCCATTCCTGACCTGAACAATTTTGACTCTCGCAAGGTTGCTCAGTCTACGAAAATCTACGACCGCACTGGAAAGACGGTTTTGTACGACCTAAATCATGATGTCCGCCGCAACATCGTTCCTCTGAGCGAGGTGTCGGTGAACCTCCAAAAAGCAACGCTCGCAATTGAAGATGCTAGCTTCTATTCCCATATTGGTATTTCATTCCGCGGTATTGCGCGTGCCATTATCACCGACATCACCACTCGCTCGTTCGCACAGGGCGGTTCTACCATCACCCAACAGGTCGTAAAGAACACCATTCTTACTGGCCAAAAGAGTATTACCCGAAAAGTACAGGAGGTAATTCTCGCCGTTAAGCTTGAGCAAAAGTACACCAAGGAGCAAATTCTTGAGTTCTACTTCAACGTCACGCCGTATGGAGGCACGTTGTATGGGGCAGAGGTTGCAAGTAAGGCGTTCTATGGAAAGAGTGCAAATTCGCTCTCTGTTGCCGAGGCCGCATACCTGGCCGCCATTCCACAACTTCCGACCTACTACTCTCCGTACGGAAACAACCGGGAAGCGCTCGATGCGCGCAAAAACCTTGTGCTCTCTCGTATGCGGGAGCTCGGGTACATAACCGAGAAGGAATATACCGAAGCGAAAGCTGAGCGTGTGGTGTTTAGCCGACAACAAAACAACTCCATTCTTGCGCCACACTTTGTGTTCTACATTGAGCAACAGCTCGAGAATAAGTACGGTTCTGACGTCGCCACCCAAGGCCTCACAGTAATCACAACATTAGACGCTGACCTTCAGCACGAAGCGGAGACCATTGTTAACCGCTACGCGCTCTCTAATGCGTCTCGCTTTAATGCAAGTAACGCCGCATTAGTAGCAATAGACCCGAAGACAGGACAGATCCTTTCCATGGTTGGATCGCGTGATTATTTTGATACCGAGATTGATGGCAACTTCAACGTTGCGCTCGCACTCCGTCAGCCAGGCTCTGCCTTCAAGCCGTTTGTGTACGCCGCAGCTCTTAAAAAGGGGTATACGCCACAGACTGCGGTGTTTGACGTACCGACACAATTCTCAACTAGCTGCTCCCCTACCGATATCTATAACAACACGTACCCGTGCTACGCACCGTCAAATTATGACAACAAGTTCCGTGGACAAATGACTTTCACCTCGGCTCTTGCGCAGTCTATTAACATTCCAGCTGTTAAGGCGCTTTATTTGGCTGGTATGGATAACGTCCTCTCGCTTGGTGAGGCCGTGGGTATCACAACACTGGGGTCTGCTAAAGAATACGGTCTCTCGCTTGCACTTGGTGCGGCTGAGGTGAAACTGCTTGAAATCACGGGTGCATTTGGGGTGCTTGCAAACGATGGTGTGCGCAATCCGCCGACGGGAGTATTAGAGATTCGAGACAAGCGCGGAAGTGTGCTTGAGCGTTTTGTTGCTGCTCCGCAGCAGGTGCTCGACACGGATGTCGCTCGCGGTGTGTCCGCAATGCTTTCTGATAACCAGGCCCGCCAACCAGAGTACCCCCCAGAGAACCCGTTCTTCTTCCCTGATTACGATGTTGCGGCCAAAACCGGTACCACCAACGAGTCTCGTGATGCGTGGACGGTTGGTTACACACCGACAATTGCTGTTGGTGTATGGGCTGGAAACAACAACAACACTCCTATGGTGAAAGAAATTGCTGGTTATATTGTTGCTCCTATGTGGCGAGAGTTTATGCTTGTCGCAATCGCAAAAACACCGAAGGAGTACTTTAACGAACCACCAGCCGTTCCTGACACTGTTTCGCCTGCACTCCGCGGTATTGGCACTATTGTTCTTCCAGACGGCTCCCGTGTTTCGCACAGTCTTCTTCATTGGACTAACAAAGAGAACCCTCGCGGCCCCGTCCCCGGGAATCCTGCATCGGATCCTCAGTATCAACACTGGGAGTACCCTGTTCAGTTGTGGGCAGCTGGTGGTGGTTTTGGCACCAAAGAGCCGGCGACGGCCACCAGCACTCCTGCCGAATAACAAAAGGCCCATATGGGCCTTTTGTTATTGGTTCATTGGCATCACCAGATAGAGAAAAGAGGGGTCTCCTGTGCCTCGCATAATCATGGCTCTTCCAATTCCTGAAAGAGACAAGGTGACGCTTTCGCTTCCTATTGTCCCAAGGGGTGCTGAGAGGTAGCGATGATTAAAAGATAGCTCCGCCCCTTCTCCTGTAAGGTTCCCTAAAATACTCTCAACCGATTCACCGACATCCGTGTTTTGTGAGCGCAGTGTTACCTTCTTGTCGCTTGGAGAGAGGTTGAGGCGAACCTTTTGAAAGGCGTCAGAAAATACCGCCGTTCTCTTCAGTGCTGCCTCAAAATCTTTTTTGAGCACAACAGCCTCCCCTGTCGCCGCCTTGGGTATGATTTGCACGTAGTCTGGATAGGTTGCTGCGACAAGACGTGTTGTCACCAAACCACCTTTCCACATGAACACACACTGGTGGTCGTCGAGAGAAACCTGAACATCTGTGTCGGGTAGCACCTGGATGATGTCCTGCGCGTTTTTTGCTGGAATAAGGAGTGTGCAGGGCGAGGCTGAGCCCGCAAGAGATATCTTTTTCTCTGCTAGCCGGAAAGAATCTGTAGCAACCGCAGTGATTACCCCTCCCTCAATCGAAAGATACACACTTGAAAGCTCTGGACGCACTGTGGAGACCGATGCGTACGCTGCTACAGAGCCTACGAGGGTGCGCAAAATTGCTCCTGGGAGCACGAACGTTGCTTTTGGGGACTCCGGGAGCGGGAGTACTGGGAAGTCCTCGTAGGCGAGCGTTTTGAGTGTACTCGTGCCCGTGCCCGAAGTAACCGTGACGGTGCTTCCTGATTGTTCAAGGGTGAGCGGACCACTCCCTGAAATTGACGCCGTAATCTCCCTCAGGACATTTGCGGGGAGGGCAACCACACCCGGTTCCTTAATCGTGCCGGCAAGGGAGAGATCTATGCCTGTTTCTAGGTTAGTAGCCCGTAGTTTAATCCCGTCATCTCCCGCAATGATTGCGATACCCGAAAGCACCGGCAAGCTAGCAGATGTTCGCTGCGCAAACTTAGCAACACTTGCCACCCCATCTGCGAACTCTTTTTTATCTAAAATAATGATCATACGACTATTATTAGGGGTGTTGATAGCGTGGATAACGTCTGCGACCGAGACAGAAAGCCATATTTTCCTTCCCTCTCATTGTACATCCTGGTGAGAAAGTAGTCGTTGTGGGGCAAGACCTGGGGACTACTGTTTTTCTGTCTCCACACAATCCACTACTGCATTCAGTTTTCCCCCACGTTTTCCCCAGAAGAAGGCGACAGTTTTTCATAGGATATCCACAATGTTATCAACAACTACACCAAAAGCGTCCTAATTTCTGAGATCTCTTTTGCAAGTTCCTGGTTCTCAAGCACCTCCCGCTTAACCTTCTCACATGAGTGAATGACTGTGGTGTGGTCGCGCCCACCAAGCTTTGTTCCGATGGTTGGATACGAAACACTAAAATCCTCGCGAAGCAGGTACATGATTACTTGGCGTGGGCGCACCACCTCCCTTCTGCGGGTTTTCTCATAGATACTCTCCTCGTCAATCCCGTAGTACTCAGCCACCTTAGACACAACATGCTTCACAGAGACAGTTTTCTGTGGGCGCGCGAAGGAGCGAAGTGACTGGCGCACCTCGGCCAAATCTGGAGGGACACCCTTAACTTGTGTGTGGCACACAACCGAGTTAATAACGCCCTCAAGCTCGCGAATAGAGCCGGATATAGAAGTTGCGATATGTTCAACAACCTCGTCAGAGAGGAGTACGCCATGTACTGCCGCCTTCTTGCGCACAATTGCCATGCGGCTTTCCATATCAGGCTCGCCAATATCAACGGCCATACCGCTTGCAAACCGGCCACGAAGTCTCTCGGCAATGTCAGGAATAGCTATTGGCGGACGGTCGGAGGAAAAGATTACTTGCTTGTTGTTGTCATGGAATGCGTTGAATAGGTGGAACAATTCCTCCTGCATTTTTTCCTTCTTGGAAAGGAACTGAACATCGTCCATGATTAGTAGATCAAACTGGCGGTACTTCTCCTTAAAACGGTTCGCTGTTCCCTGTTGAAGCGAGTCGGTGTAGTCTGTTCCAAACTTTTCAGAGGTCAGGTAAAATACCTTCCTGTTTGGGTACATCTTTTTGAACTGATTGCCAATTGCTTGGATGAGGTGCGTCTTGCCACGACCAGTCTCTCCATAAATAAAGAATGGGTTGTAGGTAATACCAGGACGCTTAATTGCTGCTTGTGCCGCGGTGTAGGCAAGTTCATTAAACCCACCAACCACAAACGACTCGAATGTGTAGCGCGGGTTTAAATTGTCGCTTTTATTGATGTAGAAATCATCAAGCGGTAGCTCAGCCGCCTGCTGTGTTGGTTGGCGACGTTCTGTTTTTGGCTTTCGTCGATCGTCTTTAACGATTTGGTACTCAATGTTCCGGTATTCGTAGGAAATACCACGAATAATCTTAAGCAAAAGAGAATTAAATTTCTTAAGATACCAATCACGGAAAAACTGACTCGGTACCCCAACGTATACAATCCCGTCCTCTATTTTTACAATGGAGGATTCACGAAACCACGTATTAAAATTTGCCTGCGAAACCGAAAGCTCAACCTGGGTTAGCACCTGCTCCCACAACTCTTTTGGCTCCAGATCGGAAGAGCGTCGTGTAGGGAAAGAGTG
>CAYITJ010000015.1:9696-15266 GCA_964366435.1 uncultured Candidatus Saccharibacteria bacterium | reverse complement strand
CCAGGGCCGCAAAAGGGTCCAGAAAGGCGAGCTGCAAATTTTTATTCATGTGCCGTATACTAAGAATACTATGGCCATAAACGCTGGGATTTTTGGGGACGGAACGAATCTTAAGGACCGGTATATCCCTGACCAAAAGAAATTAGCCAGCCAGGTGAAGCATTGGAAGGAGCTTGGGTTGCGGGTGGTGCTTACCTCCGGAACATATGATCTTTTCCACGTCGGTCACGCGGAGTATTTGGAGCAGGCGAAAAAACAGGGAGACTTGCTCATCGTTGGTGTTGATAGTGACGCGAAGGTCCGAGAACGGAAAGGTCCGCATCGGCCGGTGGTGCCAGAAGGGGAGCGGGTTAAGATTCTGTCGCACCTTCGGCACGTAGATGCAATCACCCTAAAGCCACCAAAAGAAAAACCGAACGCGCTCATAAAACTCATTAGGCCAGATGTGCTAGTGCTCTCAAAGAGCACCAAACATAAAAAGGAGGATATCGAAGAGAAGAAGAAATACTGTGGCAAGGTAGTCCTCCTTCCTCCTCAGGCAGAGACCTCGACAAGTGCCAAGGTTCGCCTCCTTCACACCAGCGGAGCCGGTAAGTTTGCCGAAGAGATAACCCCGAAACTTTCTTCTATGGTAGAGCAGAAGCTTACCCATAGCTCCAAAGAGCTCGCGCAGGCGATCGCAAGTGATATACCGCGCCTAATTGAAGAGACATTGCGGGCAATAGAGAAAAAGAAGTAGCCATGCACACCTTTGTTGCTTATGTGCCTGTTCTGCATGAGGGCTATAGACAATTCTTTGAATCGGTAGACGGAGAAAAGGAGCTTTTCATACTAGACTCATCACTAACTGCTGAGTTTGCAGAGCTGCGGAAAGAAATACGACAGCTTGAGCCAGAGCTCATGACACAGGCCGTGCGAGCGCTCGATATTTTCTCAAGCGTAGGTCTCTTAACCTCGTCAGAGGCTGCAACGCTAAACAAGTCAGCAGCAGAAATCATCATGCCGGACGAAGAAGTTTCCCGCATGATTGCGGAGAGGTATTTGCCACTAGCGAAGGTTACATTTTCTTCAATATTCTTGCGCTGGGATAAACACAATGCCTTGAAAGAAAAGCCAGTTGTTCCTGAAGAACGCATCACCAGAGAGGCCCTCCACCAACAACTGATGGGTATTGCCGAGAACGAATCTAAAAAGAGCTCGGATAATTGGCGTCATGTTGGTGGGCTAGTTAGTAGGGAGGGGGTGATACTTCTTCAGGCGCACAATACGCATCTGCCTAGCGAGCATACTCCCTATGTAAATGGAGACCCGCGTAGCAGTTTTCACAAAGGGGATCACATCGAATTCTCCTCAGCACTTCATGCCGAAGCGGGATTGGTGTCAGAAGCAGCAAGGCGGGGAATTGCGCTTGAGGGTTGCGACATGTATGTAACTGTCTTTCCGTGCCCTCCGTGCGCAAAACTGATTGCTAATGCAGGTATTAAAAATTTGTACTGCGCAGGAGTATACGTATTACTCGACGGAGAGGCTGTTTTGAAACGCAAAGGAGGCACCATGCGTTTCGTTGAATAAGAAGTGGCCGGCACTAGGTGCCGGCCACAGCCTTGAATTAAATCAGACTTTCGGTTGCGTCTCGGCAACTCCTTCTGGTGAGAACAGCCACGAAGCACCGCCCCGCACCGTGAGCTCGTCGCGAAAGCCGAGCATGCGCAGATAGTCAGTACCGTGTTCCGCGAACGCCTTTGCAAATGGCGGCCGATACTCACTCTCTGGGACGGGGCGAATGATGTTGATGTGCAGATGCTCGACCGTGCCCGCATGAAAGCGCGGATCGCCGAACCTCCACATGACACCACCACCATCCATGTTAGGGGTATGTAGGCAGCGGGTGAGTAGGTCGCCAATCTCCATCCAGTCATCACCGACAAGTTCAATCGGGCTGGTCAGGTGTTGCTTCGGGACGATAAGCCACATGCTTTCCGTGCCCTTATGCGGGTACTCATTCTGGAGCAACATCCAGTTCGCAGTGCTCTCTACCGCCGATTGGTTACGCCGAGCTCTCTCGGTGCAGCAGAAGGGGCAGAACCGCTTCGGTTCAGTGAGGCTGCGAATGGTGCCACAGAACTGTTCGAAGCTGCGACACCCCATGAGATAGACTCCGGCGGTCGTGACCTGGCTCATGCCAGGAAACGCGCTCGGGAGTTTTTGCAATTCACGTAATAGATCTGTACGCACCGATACCTCCCTGGTTGCGTGTCTGCGAGTACCTTACCGCAACACTCACCATTAGCAAGCTAGCCCAGCTTTACACGAACGGGTGTGTGGTCAGGTGCATCAACATCACCCATAAGAAGGTGTGCATGCAAATGCGCAACGCTACTCCCAGTGTACTTACTTTCTCCAAAGCGCATAAAGAATGAGCCTCCCGGGATAGAAAAATGCTTCGTGGCCCATGTCATAAGCGCGAACAAGTCTCCAGTCTCTGTCGTAGTGAGCAGGGAAGGGTCCTCAATATGTGTTGGTTTGTATACAAAAATAAAGTGATACTTTGTTCCGGGATACGGACTCATGTTCTCGGTAAGGTACCAGTGAGGAGTTTCCTTAAGGATTGGTTTTGGGTGGTACGTAGAAAAATATTCCTTGCAAAAGGGGCAAACTCCGTCCTGCTGGATCCGCCCCATCAACTCTCTCTGCTCCTCGGTGCGCGCATTCTCTATATTGAGTAAGTGCGCCTTACTCATACAGCGACGGGAATACCTTTTATTGAGTCGTGTGGCTCGTAGTCTGACAGTTCGAAGTCGTCGGCACGATAGGCAAATACATCGTCCTTTTTGTTAATCATAGTAACGGTTGGGAAACGTCGTGGTTCACGAGCCAGCATTTCTTCCATCAGCGGGATCTGGTCCACGTAAATGTGGGCGTCAGAAACACTGTGAACAAATTCATATGGCTCCGTTCCGGTCGCGTGAGCAATCATCATGAGAAGCGCAGCATACTGAACCATATTGGAAGGTACTCCAACGGGAAAATCAGCCGAGCGCTGGAACATATGGAGTGTCAGTTTGTTGTTGATGATGCGCAAATGAATCCATCCATGGCAAGGAACAACAACTACTTTCTGCTGTTTTCCTTCACCTCGAATTATGTATTGCGGAATCCAGGGAGAGATAAAGTGCGTACGAAGATGAGGGAATTCAATCATCTGTTCAATAATGTTCTGAATTTGGTTGTACGACTCTCCTTCTGCGGTAGGGAAGTCATGAAAGGCTGCGCCGTATGAACCTGGACCCAAATCACCCACCGCAAGGCCACGTTTAGCTGCCTTCTCGGGGGTTCCCCACGGTGTCCAAAATTTACAACCAAAGGACTCCAACTCTTCCAGGGTGCGCGCACCGTTTATGAAAGCGCAGATTTCTCCAACGGAACCCTTCCAGAAACCTTTGATACTCCGCTCGGTAATCATGGGGAACCCGTTCTCGAGCTTAAAATGCATCGGTGGTGGAGCAATAACGGTGAGCGCGTCCACGCCCTGCTGACTCTTTACTCGTTCGCCGTTGTCCAGGATGTATCGAATACGGTCACGATATTGGGTGTCTGGGGTGCGCTCAAGGAAAGGCTTCATAGGGCAAATAGTAGCATTTGTGAGAGGTTGTGGCAGGGGTGGTAGAATCCCCGTATGAAGGTACAGATACGACGAAGCGACAAGGAGGTTGCGCTCCCAGAATATAAGACTTCCGGAGCTGCTGCTATGGATTGTGCTGTGCGAGAGGACGTGGTTATAGCACCTCGAAGCATTGGATACGCCCCACTTAATTTCTCACTTAAGCCACCGCCCGGCCATTTCGTTATGATGGCTGCGAGGAGTTCGCTGCATAAGCGGGGACTCATGATGGCAAACGGCGTTGCCATTTTTGATGAAGACTATTGTGGAGACGAGGACGAATATAAGGTAATTTTCTATAACTTCACCGATGAGCCAGTGGAAATTAAAAAGGGGGAGCGTGTTACTCAAATAATTGTGACCCCCATAGAACGTGCAGAATTAGAAGAAGTGCCGTCTCTCGGAAGTCCTACCCGAGGAGGCATTGGTTCTACTGGAAATACGTAGTAGTACACATTGTTAAAAACAAAACGGCTTATGAGATAAGAACTGGTCGACCCATATTCCACTACTTAACCCCACACCCTATGGATTACTACGCACACATCAAAGCAGAAGACAGCGACGTATACGACGCAATTGTCGGAGAAGAGAAGCGTCAGGCTGAAGGTCTCGAGCTTATCCCAAGTGAGAACTACGTATCAAGCGCAGTGCGCGAGGCGATGGCTAGTGTGCTTACCAACAAGTACTCGGAAGGGTACCCAGGCAAGCGTTACTACGGCGGGCAAGAATTTACCGACCAGGTAGAGCGCATCGCGATTGCGCGCGCCTGCGAACTCTTTGGTGCTAGGTACGCAAACGTACAGCCGCTTGGGGGAGCGAACGCCAACATTGCTACCTACATGGCGCTCCTTGAGCCAGGAGACACTATTTTGGGCATGGATCTCTCCCATGGCGGACACCTCACCCACGGGCACCCGGTGACCTACATCAGCAAGATATTCAACTTCATCCGCTACAAGATGAAGGATATTGAGACGGGTGAGATTGACTACGATGAACTGCGCGAGACAGCACTGCGCGAGCGACCAAAGGTAATCCTCGCAGGGTTCTCTGCGTACCCGCGCGAGCTTGATTGGAAGCGTATTGCTGATATTGCACACGAAGTGGACGCACTTGCGGTTGCGGATGTTGCGCACATCGCAGGACTTATCGCAGGAGGAGCTGCGGAGAATCCGTTTACCCACGGCTTTGATGTGATGACCACCACCACTCACAAGACACTGCGCGGCCCGCGCGGCGGCATGATACTCGTGCGCGAGAGTGAGGAAATTGCAAAGAAAATTGATAAGGCCGTATTCCCAGGACTCCAGGGCGGTCCACACATGCACCAGATTGCTGCAAAGGCCATTGCATTCCGTGAGGCACTCCAACCGTCTTTCAAAGACTACGCGCACCAGGTGGTACGCAATGCTGACGCGATGGCACAGGTGTTCACCGAGGGTGGTGTGCGCCTTATTACGGGCGGCACGAGCAATCACCTTATTTTGGCCGACGTGTGGGGCTCACTCCAGATTTCCGGACACGATGCAGAGACACTCCTGGATAGGGTAGGCATCACGCTTAACAAAAATACGATTGCTGACGACACCCGAAAGCCACTAGACCCATCCGGCATCCGCTTTGGAACACCAGCCATGACAACGCGTGGACTAAACGAAGAAGATTCACGTGAAGTTGCTCGCATCATGCTCGAGGTGCTCCAAAAGCGCGACCACGAAACAATTGCAAGTGCCAGTGAGCGGGTAAAAGCCCTTGCGGGAAAGTATCCGGTGCCAGAGTCGTTCATCTAGCAGAAAACCGCCCCCTCCCGTAGACCCGGGGGGGTTTTGGGAATATATCGGTGGTTGGGGTGGGGTTTTAATCGCGGCAAACAAAAGAAGACCCGCGACCGGGGGGTCTGGGGGGT
>CAYITJ010000015.1:0-9686 GCA_964366435.1 uncultured Candidatus Saccharibacteria bacterium | reverse complement strand
ATCTACCCGATACTTTAAAAATTCATCGCGAAAGTCCGCGGTTAAATGCCCTTCGGCTATTTTTTCCTTTCCCAGCGTGGTACATAAAGCATAAAACCGCCCGCTCCTTACGAGCGGGCGGTTTTCTGCTACTATCGCGGTATGGAAGATGCTATTAGAAAGGCGACAGACATTGCACTCGCGGAAGCGGGTGCGTCTGGCGTTTCCTTCGCAGTTGAATGGCCAGGCGACATGCTGCATGGCGACTACGCCGTGAATGCTGCTATGGCAGCTGCTAAGGGGCTTGGCAAGAATCCGCGCGAGTTAGCGGAGACGCTGGCACCAACCATTGCGCGCGAGCTCGGTGACCGCGCGGCAAGCGTCGAGGTTGCAGGTCCTGGATTCATAAACGTCCGCTTGTCGGCTGCGGCAATTGCGCAGAGTCTTTCTGGCGCAACGGATGCTGCGTGGGGAAGCAGTACTACGCGTGCTGGGCAGAAAGTGATATTTGAATACTCAAACCCAAACCCGTTTAAAGAGATGCATTTGGGTCACCTCATGGGTACTGTTATTGGTGAGGCATGCTCACGCATTATCGAAAGTCAGGGGGCGCACGTTATTCGTGATACCTATGGAGGAGACGTTGGTCCACACGTAGCAAAGGCTATCTGGGCACTTAGAAAGAAGGGAATTACCGAACCTTCCACCGCTCGTGAATTGGGGGACGCCTACGCGCACGGCTCACGCTCCTACGAGGAAAGCGAGACGGCAAAGACCGAAATTGATGCACTTAACACCGAAATCTACACGGCGATTGCAAAAGAAGAGGGGGATCGTACTGACGAAGAACGAGTGCTTCTAGAAATGTGGCGACATGGTCGTGACGTTTCCTACGAGTCTCACAAGAGCGTTTGGAAGGCACTTGGCACAACTTTTGACTACATCGTTCACGAGAGCGAAACGACCCCAATCGGAATGCGTATTGTGAAGGACGGACTAGCTCAAGGTGTGTTTGAAGAAAGTGAGGGGGCCGTTATCTACAAAGGAGAAAAAAGAGGATTCCATACTCTCGTATTTATAACGAGTCGCGGCACACCTACGTATGAAGCCAAGGACGTTGGCCTCGCGTTCTTGAAAGAGGAGCGTATGGCACCTTTTGATTACTCATACATTATGACTGCCTCAGAGCAGTCTGGGCACTTCGCCGTATTCTTGGCGGCCCTTGAGGAGGTAGCGCCGACGGTGGCAAAGAAGACGAAGCACGTGCCCCACGGGTTCCTTCGTCTCACCACAGGAAAGATGTCGTCGCGCGAAGGAACTATCATTACCGCTACCGAATTTCTCGAAGGACTTATTGCAAAAGCAAGTGAGCGAAACCCCGACCTCATTATTAGCGCACAAGTAGCTGTCGGTGCTGCGAAGTATTTGATACTGCGCCAGGCGCCAGGAGGCGATGTCATCTTTGATGTGGAGAAGTCGCTCTCGCTTGACGGTGACTCGGGGCCATACCTGCAGTACGCACTCGTACGTGCGCGAAGCATCCTTGCTGCGTCAACAGTAGGGGATGGGGCTGCGCTGCAATTTGCGGGCGAAGTTCCAACACTCGCACGTCTTATCTCGCGCTTCCCTGGGGTAGTGGCACGTGCACAGGCTCTGCAGGCGCCGCACGCTATTACGCAGTACCTCACCCAGCTTGCCAGCGAATGGAATTC
Source organism: uncultured Candidatus Saccharibacteria bacterium (assembly GCA_964366435.1). Lineage (GTDB taxonomy): Bacteria > Patescibacteriota > Minisyncoccia > Phycocordibacterales > Phycocordibacteraceae > C7867-001. The sequence goes on along the minus strand of CAYITJ010000015.1, from coordinate 7,995 downwards.
CTACTACGCGTCAGGAAAGATTATCGGCAGCGCGGACGAGGCAAGCAGGATTGCGCTCGTACACGCGTTTGCAACGACGATGGAGAATGGGCTCACTCTTCTCGGTATCCCAGCGCCACAGAAAATGTAGGTTGCAAATTCTTGAATACGTGCTATGATAAAAATTGCCGCGACCAACCGCGGTGTTCTTAATTCAGGGGGCATTTTTGTCCGACCACCAGAATACGCAAGTCACTACCGCGATTGTTGCTTCGTACGAGGAGGCGACCAGGGCCGGGACGTGGCTTACGTTTCCGGTTCTCGCGCTTCCGCTTGGATACGAAGTGCACGGCGCGCTCGGATGGGTGTTTCAATCGTCCGACGAACTGACCCAAGAAGCGGTTACAACGCTTCTGGCTGAATCAGGTCACCTGAACGGCAGACCCTCCGTCCAGCTCTTCAGCGTCGCAACAAAGGGCGACTCGCCATGGAAGCACGTGCTCGCGCAAGCGGGTCCACGAGTGGACGTCGAGTACCACTGAATTTCCGCCTGTCCCTCCGGGGGCGGGCGGTTCCTTTTTAGGTAGTAAAACGCTAGGATAGAGAAATCATGGCAGAACAAGAGAAATCAGAACTCGTGGCACGAGAGGAGGCCATACTCGCATTTTGGAACAAAGAGCAGATTTTTGAAAAGACGCTCACCAAACCCGCTCCCAAGGGAGATTTTGTATTTTACGAGGGTCCACCTACGGCAAACGGTCGCCCAGGTATTCATCACGTAGAGGCTCGCTCTTTTAAGGACGCCCTCCCACGCTATAAAACGATGCGTGGCTATCGCGTACCCCGCAACGCTGGGTGGGACACGCACGGCCTTCCGGTAGAGCTTGAGGTAGAGAAGCAGCTTGGCTTCACTGGCAAGCAAGATATTGAGACGTACGGTATCGCGGCGTTCAATAAGAAGTGTCGCGAGAGCGTGATGACCTACATTGACGAGTGGAAGGCATTTACCGAGCGCATCGGCTATTGGGTAAACTTCGACACTGCTTACTTTACGTACAACGCTCCCTACATGGAGTCTCTCTGGAGCATCATGAAGAAGGTAGAGACCGATGGTAGGCTCTACAAAGACTACAAAGTGCTCCCCTGGTGTGTGAAGTGTGGAACGGCACTCTCAAGTCATGAGCTCGCCCAAGGATACGAGGACGTAAAAGATTTGTCGCTTACCGTGAAGTTCAAGGTGGTGGGGGAGGAGAACACCCACTTCCTCGCATGGACCACTACACCATGGACACTGCCTGGCAACGTAGGGCTCGCGGTGGGGAAAGATGTTGTGTACGGAAAGTACACGAATAACGGAGAGACGGTCATTATCGCCAAGGCTTTGGAGCGAAAGCTCGGTGAAGGTTGGGTGCTTGCTGAGGAAGTTGCTGGCAGCGAACTCGTTGGAAAGTCCTACGAGCCACTCTACCCGTTTGCAAAGGAAGTTGCGGCAAAGACCGAGCTGCCGAAGTTTGAAAATGCGCACAAAGTATACGCAGCCGATTTTGTAACCACTGAAGACGGCACTGGTATTGTGCATACCGCCGTCATGTATGGACAGGAAGACTTTGATTTGGGACAGAAAGTTGGGCTACCAAAAGTGCATCTGGTAGTGCCAGACGGCACCTTTGTGAAAGGCACCGGAATCTTTGAAGGGAAGTCAGTCATTGATGCGGAAACGAATGTTGAAGTATTGAAGGACCTGCAAGCGCGTGGACTCTATTTCTCTAAGGAGAGTTACAACCACTCATATCCGCACTGTTGGCGCAGCAAGAATCGTCTTATCTACTACGCGCGCGATTCGTGGTACATCCGCATGCAGGATTTGCGCGACACGCTCATTGCTGAGAATAAGAAAATTAACTGGGAACCTGCACACATTCGCGAGGGGCGCATGGGCGAGTGGCTTTCTAACGTAAAGGACTGGGCAATTAGTCGTGAGCGCTACTGGGGCACGCCACTTCCTGTATGGCGAAGCGAAAACGGGGAGGAGCAGCTCGTGATTGGTTCGGTAGAAGAATTGAAGAAGCACACGAAGCGAAGTGGTAATCGCTATTTCGTAATGCGCCACGGGGAATCAATAAACAATGTAAGTGAAACAAGCAGTACTGTGCTCACGGGTGCGCAGCGAGAGCATCACTTGACCCCAGAAGGAAGAAAGGCAGTGCAAAAGACTGCAGAATCTATGAAATCTGTAGGTATTACACGCATCATTGCTTCACCATTTGTGCGCACCACAGAGACCGCAGAGATTGTTGCGGGAGTGCTTGGTATTGCCAAGGAACAGATAGTGTTTGACGATCGTCTTCGGGAAGTTGAGGTGGGAGAATTTGAGGGGAAGAGTTACGACGAGTATCGCAGCTATTTCAGCTCTGTACACGAGCGCTTCAGTAAGCGCCCTGAAGGGGGAGAGACATATGCAGATGTACGAAAGCGCATGGGAGAGGTGCTCTACGAACTTGAATCAGAACATGCTAACGAGTCGGTGCTGATTGTTTCTCATGGAGACCCGCTTTGGACACTTCATCTCGTGTCTATGGGTGGAACAGAACAGGAATTGGAAAGTATTGCGTACCCTGAGCGTGCAGAAGTGCGTGAGCTTGATTTTGTGCCACTCCCGCATAACGACGACTACGAACTCGACCTGCACCGTCCATACATTGACGACGTGGTGCTGGTAAGCGAGAAAGGTACTCCACTCCGTAGAGTGAAAGAGGTGATGGATGTGTGGTTTGACTCAGGCGCCATGCCGTTTGCACAGGCGCACTATCCGTTTGAGAAGGAGGCACCAGCGTTTCCTGCGGACTTTATCTCAGAAGCAATAGATCAGACGCGTGGCTGGTTCTACACCCTGCTTGCTGTCGGAGTACTTATGGGGAAGGGGACGCCGTACAAGAATGTTATTTGCTTGGGCCACCTGCTCGACGAAAAAGGTAAGAAGATGAGCAAATCTCTTGGAAACGTCATTGTTCCCGCAGATGCTATTGCTACCTACGGCGTTGATACGCTTCGCTTCTGGATGTACTACGTGAACCAACCGGGGGACTCTAAGAACTTTGATGACAAGACCGTGCGCGAGGCAGCTCGTGTTATTTCCTGGCTTGATAACAGTGCCAAGTTCTACGAACTCTTTAAGACGGGGAATGAGGATAGTAAGACGACAGTGTTGGACGAGTGGATGCTCGCCCGCACTAATCAGGCGGTGCGAACTGTGACAGAGGCCATGGACCGTTACGACCTCTATACTGCCTCCCGCACCATCGCAGGACTTATAGAAGATGTATCGCAGTGGTACGTGCGCCGTGTTCGCGACCGCGCGCGTGACGGAGACGCTGCGGCAATCGCGACATTGCGCGAAACGTTGAAAACCTGTGCGCTTCTTATCGCGCCACTTGCTCCATTTGTTGCGGACGATGTGTATCGCGCAGTGAAGGATGAGCAAGATCCAGAAAGCGTGCACTTGTCAGACTGGCCAGAAGTGAAGGGTGGTTTTGTGGACATGCTCACCGGCAGGAACAAAAAAGAGCAGGCGCTTATCCAAGAAATGGCACGCGTGCGCGCGCTTACCTCAGAAGCGCTCATGCTCCGCCAGAAAGAGGGAGTAAAAGTTAGACAGCCACTAGCGTCGCTCTCAATCACCGGAGAGCTGTCGGACGAGATGCAGGCAATTCTTAGGGACGAACTTAATGTGAAAGAAATACGGACGGGCGCAAAGGAACTCGCACTTGATACCGTACTCACTCCGGAACTTATTACAGAGGGAGACGAGCGCACCCTTGCGCGCGCTGTTGCTGAGGCCAGAAAGAAGGAAGGGTATGAGCAAAAGGATTCGGTGGCGGTAGAGATGCAAGAGGACGGTATCCACAGCGCTGAGCTTTCAACGGGAGTAGTGAAGTTCTCACTAACACGCAATGCGGCATAAGTACGTCACTCGGGGCATCGTGCTTAGTCGCGGAGCGGCGCGCGAGTCAGGGCTTATGCTCACCCTGCTCACTGAAGACTTTGGGCTCGTGCGAGCCAAGGCCGAAGGGCTTAGAAAACCAGGAGCAAAACTCGCCTCTGCGCTACAGACCCTCTGCGAAAGTGATGTAACGCTCGTGCGAGGGAAAGACGGGTGGAGAATCACCGGTGCACTTTTGGTAGAGAACAGATTCCTTGCGCTTGGCGCCGATGCTCGTGCGTGTGCTGCTCGCGCGGCCTCTTTATTCTTGCGTCTTATGCCAGAGGGAGCGCACGAGGCTGGATTTCTCTCGCTCTATCAAACACTCCTTTCCGAACTAGTAGCACTACCTGCCGACCAGTACGACGCGGCAGAGTGCCGCACTGCACTTAACCTGCTAATTTTACTTGGGCTTGATACCGGCAAAGAAGCTGAATCACTTACACGAAACGATATCGTCATTCGTATCAATAAGGGAATAGCCGCGTCAGGACTGTAAAAGACGCCAGTACGTTATACTGGAAGGGTATATGCCACCAAGCAATCCAAACGATACCAGCAGCGCGCTTGAAGAATTGCGGCAGAAGCTCTACGCAAACAACGCGCCAGAGAGCTTTCCGCAGCAGACTACTCACGCGCCTTCAGTGCATCAGGCTCCGCTAGAGGAAACAACAGCGTGGGCAGTTGAGGAACCGAAGAAGAAAGTGGCCTGGTCGGTGATGTTCTTGCTCGGAGCACTTGGGGTGTTTGTACTTGCACTTGGTGTCGCGGCGTACTTCCTGGTGTTTGGGGGCGGCACAATTTCAACAGACAACGTGGAAGTAACGGTCGCACCTATTCCGTCGCTTCGCAGCGGAGACGTAGCGACACTGTTAGTAACCGTTAAGAACAACAACCCAACCCCCATGGTCGGCGCCGTACTCTCTATTTCATTCCCAGAGTCAGCACGCGCGGCAGATAATCCAACGGTTCCATATCCCAGGTTCGAGGACGTGATGGGCGATATTGCGCCGGGGACAGCAACAACGCGCACCGTGCGTGTCGTGCTTTCGGGAGCAGAAGGGGAGGTATTTAGTCTCCCGCTAAAGGTGGAATACAAAACCGACGGTTCAAATGCGACATTTGTAAAAGATGAAATACATGACGTCACTATCACGTCCTCTCCGCTCTCCGTGCGCGTTGTAGCTCCACCTAGTGCTACTGCAGGCCAAGACATTACACTCCAGGTGTATGTTCGCTCAGACGCCACCGCCGTATTAGAGAACATTGTGGTATTTGCTGAATACCCATTTGGATTTATCCCCGCGAAGACCGGGCTCTCCACGACACTCTTTGACGTAGGCACCATAGCGCCAGGACAGGAAGCGAGTGTGAGTGTGCGCGGAACGCTCTCGGGAGAAGACATGGACGAACGGGTGTTCCGCTTTAAAGCAGGAACACGTGGAGCACAGGGTACGCTCGGCATAACATACGCATCGGGACAGGGAAGTGTGGCTCTTTCCAACCCGTTCTTGGCGACTACGTTTGCAATTAACGGAAATCGTGGCACTGACCTTGTGGTGCCGGTCGGCAGCTCAAACGCTATTCAGCTTGAATGGACGAACGGACTTTCGGAAGACCTTACCGATGTGCAGGTGCAGGTAAAGCTTTCTGGGGAAGTTATGGACCCTGCGTCGGTAACAGTCACTGGCGGGTTCTATCGCTCGGCCGACCAGACAGTGATATTTGGAAAGGAGACAAATGCCACAATGGCGCGACTACCGTCAGGCGGAAAGGGTGCAGGCTCTATTTCTTTCAGAACTAAATCGGCTGATGCAGTTGCGTCGCTCCGCAACCCAATTATTGCTGCGACTGTCACTGTTTCGGGTCGCAGTAACGCTGACGGAAACGCGCCAACACGTAATACAGCAACCATTAATCGCACGATACAAGTGGGCACTGACCTCGGGTTCTCGTCGTACTCGTCTCGTGTACTTGGTCCGTTTACCAACACAGGGCCAGTACCCCCACAGGCAAATAGTGAGACCACATACACACTGGTGTTTGATTTCACTGCTACGGTTAACTCTCTGGCAGGAGCAACGGCAAAAGGAGTGCTGCCTCCGTATGTTCGCTTTGTGGGGGCTACTAGTCCGAACGACGGCTCCATTACGTTTGACGAGGCAACCCGCACGGTGACCTGGGCAGCAGGGGAGGTGGCCGCAGGGACGACAAGCACTGCGCCAAAGCGCGGAGCTTTCCAGGTGGCGCTCTTGCCAAGCTTCTCTCAGCAGGGTACAAGTCCCATACTGATGTCCTCAGTTTCCTACAGTGCCACTGACCGGTTCACCAAACGTTTGCTTGAAGGAAGAGGTCAAGATGTGTCCACACAATCCTCGCGCGACCCAGGCTTTATCAGTACGCAGGGAGAAGTAGCTCGTTAATCGTCAACCGTATGTCCAAGAAATTAGAATCACTCGACCCAATCGTCTCGCTCGCAAAGCGACGTGGGTTTATTTACCCAGGCTCTGAGATTTACGGTGGACTTGCCGGAACGTTTGATTACGGACCAAATGGTGTCGAGCTTTTAAATAACTTGAAGCGCGCATGGTGGAAGGCGAACGTGTACAACCGTGAGGGTTTTTATGGCCTCGATTCTGCAATGTTCAAGCATCCGCGCACGTGGGATGCGAGCGGTCACACAGAAGGATTCTCTGACCCGCTTGCGGAATGCCGTGAGTGCAACACACGCATTCGTGTTGATAAGGAACTTGGCGCTATTGGTGTGGTGGCCGACGAAAAGATGTCCATTGAGGAGATAAACACACTGTTTGACGCTAATCGCGACAAGATTAAGTGTCCGAAGTGCGGCAAGAAGAACTTTTCTGAAGTGCGTGCCTTCAATCTTCTCGTGAAATCAAATCTGGGCGACTTTACTTCTGACGGAAGCGAGCCAGTATATCTGCCAGGCGAAGCTTGTCAGGGTATTTATCTCGATTACAAAAACATCGTCGACACGATGAGCCCAAAGGTACCCTTTGGCGTTGCTCAGATAGGGAAGGCATTTCGCAACGAAATCTCGCCGAGGAACTTTCTGTTCCGTACGCGCGAATTTGAGCAGGCAGACACTCAGCTTTTCGTGCGGCCGAATGAGAACGTAGTAGCCTACCAGGAAGCAAAACAGGGTAGGTGGGATTGGTATGTTTCCCTTGGTATACGGCCAGAGAATCTCCGGTGGCACAAGCACGAAAATCTCGTGTTCTACGCCAAGGATGCGTGGGATATCGAATACGATTTCCCGTCACTCGGCTTTGATGAGCTTGAGGGAGTGCATGACCGCACCGACTATGACCTTACTCAGCACCAGGAATACTCAAGTGTTGATTTGCGCTACACCGACCCGGAAACAGGGGAGAAGTACGTACCCTGGATAATTGAGACCTCAGTAGGAATGGGTCGCATGTTTATGGCATTCCTGTGTGATGCGTACCGTGAGGATGAGCTTGGAGGAGAGAAGCGCGTATACCTTGCACTGCATCCGACGCTTGCGCCGTATCACGCGGCCGTGTTTCCGCTTCTGAAGAACAAGCCGGAGCTCGTTGCAAAGGCGCGAGAAGTATATGCAATCCTTAAGAAGGCTGGAATCCGCGTTGCGTTTGACGACAACGGTAATGTTGGCAAGCGCTACCGCCGCCAGGACGAGATTGGCACCCCGTCATGCATCACGATTGACTTCGACACGCTCGGCGAGAATCCAGAGCTTCTGGACACCGTCACGCTGCGCAACCGCGACACAGGAGAGCAGGAGCGCCTTACCGTGGAGGAGGTGGTAGAACGAATCCGCCAGGCGAGCGTATACTAGGGACATGAGCACAGAGACCCGCATCACTATCACAACGGGCACATTCTTGCGGGCCATTTTAGTGGGGGCGCTTGCGTATGCTGCATGGGTACTGCGTGATTTGCTTCTGCTGGTGCTTACCGCAGTGGTTATTGCGTCTGCAATCGAGCCTGGAGTAGTGTTTTTTGTTAAGCGCCGTATCCCGCGAGCAATTGCC
>CAYITJ010000014.1:0-15705 GCA_964366435.1 uncultured Candidatus Saccharibacteria bacterium | reverse complement strand
CAAACAGCGGAAAGGAGGCGACCTTTCCCAACAGAAAAAATGTAGAGGAGGTACTCTCCGAGCAGCTTGGCACTCGCTCGCATGCGTATCCCCTATTCTCATCAAAGACCGTGAATGGGGTGCCTCTGTTCATGCATGCACTCAACGGTACAGAGATCACTGCACCCACACATCCAGAAACTATTCATCGTATTGTTCTGCGCGACATACGTAGCGAAGATTCAGAAACTATTCAAGCATACATAGAAAAGGCACTCAGCGTCGTTCCTCGCGACGACAGGCAGAGCAAGGGGTTGGGGCAAGATTTCAGACAAGACGCTATTCGAGCCGCGTGGACTTCCCTGTTTGATTCCAGCGCCAAGCGTGACTACTGCGTCATTCGCATCAGGGTAGTCTGCGGCACCGGCACCTACATGCGCACGCTCGCAGAGCGTGTGGGAGAGGCGCTTGGCACCCTCGCTGTAGCCGCCTCCATTCATCGCACGCGCATTGGCATATACAAGCCAGGACTATTTGGGGGACTCTGGCTGAAACAATTCTAATACGCTAGACTGCGCTCGGACCTGCCAAAAGGAGTACCGCCATGTCCAGCGACACCGCCGTACCCTACGGCATCACGTTTGAATTTGAGGGAAGCTTCGGTGCGGTGCTTGTCACCACAGTCGAAGACAATCCACTGCGTCGCCTAGGCCTGTTTTCGGGAACCATGTTCCAGCCTCAGGGGCGCGCACTAAACGGTTTCGCCGCCTGCATCATTGCTGTTCGCGATGGCGAACCCATCCCGCCCTGGTGCAGCGTCACAGCACTTGAGCTGGTGGCTGACACCGACGGCAACGGGTTCCTAGACGCGCGCATCTCCATTGATGCGAGTCGACTTCCCGCCTAACCAAACAGTGCCCCGCCCCGTAAGGGTCGGGGCACGCTTCGTATAAAAATTGAGACCCCGCCGCTTTCGCGACGGGGCCAGTCTGCGAGGACAGCGTCTCACTCCTCGTAGGGAGCGATCGCTTCTAGCAGGTTGTTGTCCAGGAAGAGCTTCGTGAAGTCCTCCCAGTTGAACGTGTTGCTGATCCGAATCACACGGGTGCGGGTGAGTGGATCTCGCCACGTGCCCAGATCCGAAAGACCAGGCTCCTGGTAGAGTTTCCGTGAAACTTCCACCAGACTAATCTGCCCGTTTTCAACCAGATCACCGAGCTGCCTCAGATGCGGGATGCCCGCACTCAGCCTGAACCTGATGAGCTGGAGTTCGCCCGGATGGAACATGCGCACAGCGACCCGGAGGTCGGTTTCAGTCTGGGGCTCTTGGTCCCCAATTTTGGTAGCCATGTAGGAACCCCTTGATTGATGGCTTCGGGATTGAAGCGAACGCTCAGCTAGTAGTATAACCTATTTTATAATACAGTCAATATTCCCCCACCGTACCTCTGGCGCAGTTTGCGGTTCTACGGTATAAAACATGCACGGCCTCATCGTCTAACGGTTAGGACAGATCCCTCTCACGGATCAAATCGGGGTTCGATTCCCCGTGAGGTCACAGATGCAAAAGCGCCCACAAGGGGCGCTTTTGCATTTGTGACCTCAAGCAGTCTTGGGAAGACTGCGCCGGGGAATCGAAGACCTTGCGAGCATGATTTGGAATCTCATGACAAATCATCCGCAAGGTGTACAGGTCCTGTAAGGACCGAAAGTGGTAATCCACGTTTCCCCGTGAGGTCCAAGTTTTTACAAATCGGCCAGCCCAGGAGCGAATGCTCCTGGGCTGTTGCCGTTTGTAGTCCTCACGGGGAATCGAAGGGCGGAGCGCTGTGAGCTTTAGCAGAAGCGAACCGCGAGTCGGGCCTGCGCGCAGGCGCGAGTGACGACGAGCACCTGACGTGTAGGCGAAAGGCGTAATCGCCGGTTCCCCGTGAGTCTGAACTTGTATTGAAATCGGCCAGCCCGGAAGCGCAAGCTTCCGGGCTGTTGCCGCTCATAGTACTTTGACAAAAGTAGGTATAAGTACTATAAGTGTGCATACGCAACTAAGGAGATTGCCATGAAGTTCCTTCGCTTGTTCTGGAGCAACCTGCTCCCGAATCTGGAAGCAACCGTTCTTCGAACGCTCACCGTCCTGATCGTCGCCTTGGTACCTGCCGTCATTATCATGCTCTTCTGGAACATGCTGGTCCCAGAGCACCAGGCGGCATTCTGGAAGGTCTGGATGTTGCTCTGCATCCTCGAGCTACTGTTCCGACTGCCGCTTCGGGTTGACGCCCCGAAGTCAGAGTAATCCGAGCCGATCTTTCGCCCCCCCCCAGACCGTTTGGTCTGGGGTTTTGTGTTATTAGACTTACCGCCTCTTCCACTCCTTATCCTGTCGTACCAAAAGTCTCGCGTCCGCAGGGTCCCTAAGCAACGCTTCTACTACCCGCTCCATGCGCATGCTCTGTGAACCCTTCACGAGGACCACATCCCCTTCTCGTACCAATTCCTTGAGTGCTGTTGCGGCTTCGCGACTATCTGCAAACCCAAGCGCGCTCTCCTCTACAATCCCCGCTTTCACAGCCGCATCGCGAAGTGCTATCGAGCGCTCACCTACAGCAACTACCATATCCACGTGCTTTGCGACGGCGCGGCCAATTCTCTCATGTTCCTGCATGGAGTAGCGCCCGAGCTCCAGCATGTCGCCGATGGCAACAATACGACGGCTTCCCGGCACAAGCGAGAGACCGAAGAGCGCCTCCTCCACCGCTGCAGGGGACGCATTGTATGAATCATCAATAAGCACCGAGCCTCGGATACCTGAAAGGACGCGTGCGCGTCCTGGTGGTGGCAGGTAGCCCTCTAGACCCTTCAACGCTTCCTCTGCGGTCATGTGGAGCATGTTGGCAAGTGACAGTGCCATGGCAGGAGCGTACAGCTGCGTGCGACCAAGAGCACCCTGCGCAACCATGCGGTATGTTTTCCCACACGTATGCACGGTGGCCTCCATTCCCTTAACTGAAAAACTTTCATCCGCAATACGCACGTTGGCGTCTTCTGCGTACCCGACGGTCACTACATTTGCGGTAAGTCGCGCGGCCATCTTACGCGCATGTACGTCGTCCGCTGAAATAATAAGCGGACAGCCAGCAGACAACGCGTATGCTGGCTGGAACTCTTCGTCGCGCACTGCCTGTGGACTGGCATAGGCTTCTACATGCACCGGAATTTCTGGCAGCATGGTGACCACGACAGCGTCAGGTGAACAAATGGCAAGAATGCGCGCTAGGTCTCCCGGAGAGTCGGCACCTACCTCAAGTACCAAAAGTTGCGGATAGTGATTTGGAAGGAGAATGAGCGCAAGTGCTTCCTGTATGACACGAAGCCACGCCACCGGGTTCTCCCACGGATTCTTTGCACCAATGATGGTGAGCGGAACACCAAATTCGCTGTTGTAGCTTTTCTCACTCGCGCGAAGGAAATAGCGCTCCGAAAGAGCAGCAGCCACTGCGTCTTTCGTGGACGTCTTCCCTACACTCCCCGTAATCATCACAACAATCGGCTTGTACTTGGCGATGATAATGCGCGCAAGTACTGCGAGGAAGGAAGCAACGAGGAGTTTGAGGAATGTTTTCATACGCGGGGATTATGGTGTGGGCGCTCGGTCGGGCGGTATGGCGTAGTAGTTAATCAGGAAGTGCGTCAGGTCCATGAACGGATGCGTCAGCGTTTCCGAGGCATACTGGACCCCCTGCGGCTGCCTGGTGTAGAGGAGAATGATATACCTCGGTTCGTATGCTGGGAAGTACCCGAAGAATGAGTGGAAATAGAGACTCTTAGAATACTTGCCACCAGCGGCAGCAATCTGGGCCGTACCCGTCTTTGCGGCAACGCTCATTTCTGGGATTTTGAGCGTTCCATTTGCGAGCTTTGTATCTACCACCTTCACGAGCATGCGGGTGGTCTTCTCGGTAGCGTCCTTGCTGAATACGCGCTCAGGGTCGCCCCAAGCAAGCTCCTTACGCACTCCGGTATCAAATCGCTTTGCAACCGCTAAGTGTGGCGTCACCACCTGCCCCTCGTTTGCGAGCGCACCAAGCGCTTTAATCATCTGCACAGGCGTCTGCGCAATTCCCTGACCAAAGGACGCAGTCGCGTACTCCACATCACGAGGACTTGTTTCAATGTTGTGAATGTCACCGGAAATTTCGCTCGGCAAATCAATCCCCGTTTCTTCTCCCATGCCAAGGTCTCTAAAGTATTTGCGGAAGCGTTCGTGGCCCACCTGAAGCGCCACAAAAGATGCGCCAACGTTGAGTGATTGTGATAATACCTCCTGCATAGGCACGACCCCGCGAGCTTTTAGGTCGTGATTACAGATGGGCTTGGTGTTTACCGTAAAGCAGCCCGTGTCGTTGTAGGTAGTCTCGGGAGTGACCGCACCCGAATCAAGGCCCGCTGCCATCGTGAGCGCCTTCACAATGGAGCCAAACTCGTAGCGGTGCTCTACCAATGGATTGCCGAAGTGCTCTGGATTGCCGTTCTTAAAATCGTTGGCATCAAATGTTGGGTACGTATCAAGCGCGATTATCTCACCTGTCTTAGGGTCCATGATGATACCGCCTGTTTCAATACTGCTGTATTGCGTATTTAGCTCCTGCAGCACTTGCGAGAGCTTCTCTTGCACCACGGGGTCTATGGACGTGACGATGTCGGCCTCGCGAGCAACGGATGCGTCCACGACCACACTGTCTAAGTTGGCAAAGAGCTCAGCGAAGAAATTGCCGAAGAGGCCGTTTGCCTTGCGATTCAGTACTTCCTCGTAGTATCGCTCGAGGCCGGTACGACCCTTGATGTTTCCATCGTCCTCAGCGCCATAAGCGACAAACCCAATACTCTGCGCAGCACCAGTGCCCGCAGGATACAGGCGCCAGCGCTCGCGTTCTACCTGTACACCCGGAATCTTTGCAGACTCTATCGCACGCCCCACCTGCTCTCCCACGCGGCGCTGTACTACCTCGTAGGGATCTCCTTCCTTGCTCGCCTGTTTTACGAACCCCTCCTTCTCCACCGACATGAAGGCCGTAAGCTTCTCGTAGGTCTCTTCCGGGTTCTTGATGAGTGTCGGGTTTATGGCAACCGTGAATCCCGTTCCCAGACCAGCTGCTGAAAGGAGCGTTCCGTCTTTGCGCGTAAAGAAAATGGACCCTCTATCGTAGAGCTGCTGACTAGAAGAAATGTACTGGCGCTCGGCGCGCAAACTGTATTCAGCGCCATTTACTACCTGCACAAAATAGAGCCGCGTGATGAGCAGCAAGGCTATAGCAAACAGGCCGAGTGAAATGATGCGGAGCTTCCCTCGTATCTCCCTGCGCATATATCAAAGACTAACGAAGTGAGAGGCTCGGCGCTTGCGCGAGCGTAGCGTAGGTGACAGCGTGCGGCTTGTGAAGGTTCATCGTGCTTGGATCAACCGCTGCAAGCGCACCCACCTGCTCGTAGTAACTGGTCTCTATCATGCCAATCTCAGTCTCAGTGTCGCGTACAGAAAGCGCCAAGTCGGTCTGCACTGCTGCAAACGTCACGGTGACGATGACAAGCGCGATGTAGGTCACGACACACCCTCCGACGATAGCACTCAAGAATGAAATGGTTTTGTCAGGCATACACAGAGGTTAGGGTGTTGTTACTAAATGCGTTCGTCGCTACAGCTCCTCGCTCAAACACACGAAGCTTTGCGCTACGAGCTCGGGGATTCTTGGCGAGCTCTGCAGCGCTTGGCACAATCGGCTTTTTAGACACCATCATGCCGGCTCCGGCATACGCAGCGTCACGGAACATACCCTTCACAATGCGGTCTTCGATACTGTGAAAAGTGATGACCGCAACTCGCCCTCCGACAGAAAGCGAGGCGAGCGCCGCTGAGAGCCCATTACGAAGCACACCGAGCTCATCATTCACGCCAATGCGAAGTGCTTGGAATGTCTTGGTAGCTGGGTGCAGTCTGCGGTGGCGGTACCAGGCAGGTACTCCCTTCTCAATCGCTTCAACCAGTGCAAACGTCGTCGTTATAGGGGCCTCCTCACGTATAGCGACGATGCTTCTGGCTATGCCACGAGCAAAGCGCTCCTCGCCAAGTGCATAAATCATGTCTGCAAGCGACGTCTCGGATAGATGGTTGACCAAATCGGCTGCGGTAGTCTCTGCGGTCTCTGGGTCGCCATAGGTCATAAGGAGCGGTTCATCGGTCTTAAAGGAGAACCCGCGTCCCGCGACAAGCTGGAATCCGCTCCACCCGAGGTCAAAAAGAACCTTGTCAGGACTATTCACGCCCGTCTGTGCCATGATGCTCGCAAAATTTCCAAAGTTGTCTCGTACAAGATGCACGGTTGGGCGATTTTCCTTTGCGACCTCGTCAACGACGACTTGTGCGCGTGCAATCGCTTCGCTGTCGGCATCAATGCCAACGAGCACCCCACCCTTCCCGAGCTTCTCTAGCATCAAGGTAAAGTGCCCTGCGCCTCCGAGCGTGGCGTCTACTACCGTGTCGGTAGGAGCAATAGCAAGTGCATCAACAGACTCTTGCAGAAGGACGGTATCGTGACGAGCAGTAGAGGAAGTCATACCGGTTATAGCGCGCCACGGTCGCCAAGCTTCTCTGCAAACGCCTCAGCATCGCGCTCAATGCTCTTGGTGTATTCCTCCCATACAGCCTCGTCCCACACTTCAACACGGTCAGAAACGCCCGCCACAACGCTCTTGTCGTTCAAATTTGCAAAGCTCTTCAAGTAATCGGGTACCAAAATTCGACCACTGCTATCCACCTCGGTTTCAGACGCTCCGGAGAGCATGAGACGCGCAAGACCGCGACCAGCAGCACTTCCGGTTGATTGAGACGCGAAAATCGCCGCCTGTTTCTTCCAGGCAGCCTTTGGGTAAATAAACAAACAATGATCCAAGCCGCGCGTCACTACCACCGACGTACCGAGCTCTTTCCGGAATTTCGCCGGGAGAGAGATGCGGTTCTTTGCATCAAACGTGTGTCGGTATTCGCCAATAAACATGTGTAAAGGAAGGTAGAGCGCAGGCGGAGAGCGGAAATCGTGTTTCCCACTTCATCCCACTACTTAGGTAGTATATGCCACACTGCCCCACTTCGTGGATGTTATCCCCACTTCTATATAGTATTTTCCTTACTTTATTGACAATGCTCTGCAGAGCTCATATTCTTAGAACACATGACTCAAGCGGTACAGATTCTCGTCGTCCGTGCACTTATCCTTGCTGGTTGGCTACAACCGGTCAGGATTCCGCTTGAGATTTCTTCCTCCTAGATACACACAGAAAGAAATTTGAATCGGGGCTCCTGACCAACATGGCCAGGAGCCCCGATTCGTTCAGAACGAACACCAGCACATTCACAAGACACGAAGGGAGAATTCAGTGTCAGTTAAGAAGCGTAATTCCAGCATTACACTCATCGCTCGCGGGAACGAACCGCTAATGAAAGAGGTGCGTCGCATCTTGAACGACCTACAGGCAGCTGGTCAACCCCTCGGTATCGTCTCAAGCTTCACGGGCGATGTGAGCTATGACCCGGAGACCGTCGCCGTCTTCATCTACGACGAGCACACGATGCGGACCTCTGGACGGACCACACCAATTCGGAAGAAGTCCAGTTGCTTGTGCGTCGGGCACCAGAGCTCGCTGTATGAGCGCCTAGAAATGGACATTCCGACATGGGCACCGAGGGCGAAAGTCTTTATCGCTCTGTGGAGTGACCCGAACAAGGAACGACTTCCGCAAGCTGTTGAGAGCGCTCTGCGTCGCGCACGGAAGATCCTCGAAGTGCTTGCAATTCCTTCCGGCCCCTCCAAGCGCAAGCAGAAGGCTGCGGCGTATCGTGCGCTGAATTCTTCTCGCAGGCATCTGCCGGTCATGAACCGACCGTCGCCCGACTACATCCTCGCACTTGAGGAGCGGGACGGCATCATCGGGTCCTAGTGACTCGCTGACATCGTAACGCACAAGGGCGGGTCCAACGGACCCGCCCTTTTCTATACAACCGTACACGGAGCGAAAGAAGCGCTCAAATACAAGGCGCTACAAGCACTGAGAGGTTATAGAATTGCCCAGATGCTAGGCGTGGGAGGCACAATTCGCGAGCCGTACTAATAGTACGGTGAGCGAAGTGTGCGGGACCCACAACAACGCAGATGGGATAATTCTAGAAACTCTCTCTTAGGAAACTTTTTCGACAGTATACGTCTGCTTCCCCCCCGGCGTCTCAAACGTAAACACATCACCCTTCTTGCGCCCCATAAGTGCTGCACCAAGTGGTGAGACGTGTGAGAGCTTTCGCTCGCGCATGTCAGCCTCTTCAGAGCCCACGATGGTGTATTCGTGCGCCTCGGTGCTTCCCTCGCGCTTAATTGCAACTTTGGAGCCAAATCCCACAACGTCCTTCTTCTTTCCGTCCGTCACAATGTGCGCACGCTTTACCAACTCTTCCAAGCGACGAATACGCTCTTCGGTAGCAGCTTGCAACTCGCGAGCTTCCTGATACTCAGCGTTCTCCGAAAGGTCGCCAAGAGAACGGGCGTACTCAAGATTCTTTGCAATCTCGGTGCGACGCACGGTCTTTAACGTTTCAAGTTCGGCGATCATCTCGTCGAACTTTTCCTGACTCACCATGGTTTCCTGTTCGGTCATCTGAAGTTGTGCTAAACGGACTAATTACCCGTATTGTACGTGCCCCCTCTGGCGCGTCAATGATGCAATAACTCTCCACCCGAGGAGGCCTGTAGTGCCCCGGCTGCTAGGCGCGGAGAAGGCGGTGAGTGAGTCGTACTCATAGTACGGTTAACGAGCCGCAGAAGCTCTGCAACAACGCAGCCGGGAGTACTACAAGCCTACTCCTGAAAGTATTCGGGAGCAGTCCTATGCAACTCCTGCAAAAACTGATGCATTACGTATATACCCCCAAGACTGTTGCTGGCAGGCCCGCGCTCCATGAGCACGACGTACACGTACTTCGGCTTCTCATACGGAAAGAACCCAACTGCCCACGAATTGTGCCACTCGTTGTTGTATCCAAGCTGGGCAGTACCCGTCTTGCCTGCAAGACTCACATAGGACAAATCATGTAGTCCGCGGGAGGTGCCCTCTGTCACTCCTTCACGCATACCTTCACGCGCAATTTGGAGTGCGTACTGCGAGATTGCAATAGACTGACCTTCAGGCAACTTCCCTTTGAGAATAGTTGGGCGAACCAGCTTTCCACCGTTAGCAACTGCCGCCACAGCGCGCGCAGCTTCAAGTGGTGTCACCTGCATGGCGTACTGCCCAATGGCCGTGTTGTATGTGTCGCCAAGACGCCATGGCTCTTTCAGGGTTCGCTCCTTCCACTCTGGCGTTGGTACAAATCCCGTCTTCTCGCCAAACAGTTCTATGCCGGTGGGTGAGGTAAATCCGAAGCTGTCATACCAGTATTTGAGTCGCTCAATACCAAGCCCCTTTACGTGTTCAAATCCGCCTCCTACCGAGTAGAAGAATACGTCAGAAGACCAGGCGATAGCACTGCGGGTGTCCATACTGCCAAGCGCCTTCCAGTCCTTAAAGATTGAGGGATTGGACGGATTGTACGGATTCGGGATACTTATGTACCCCTTTGAATACACGGTGGTCTCAGGAGTAATGAGCCCATCACTTAACGCTCCAGCAGCCTCCATAGGTTTAACGATAGAGCCTGGTGTATAGAGACCTGCCACCGCCCTATCAAGGAATATTTTGCGGGAGTCGGTCTGGTAGGAAGCAATCACCTCTGATGGTGTTCCAGACGAAAGCACATTCGGATCAAACTCCGGGTACGACACGAGCGCATGCACCTCGCCCGTTTCAGCGTCCATCAATATTCCCGCTCCTCCCATGTAGGGCACCTTCTCTGCGAGCCCAGCCACCGCAGTATGGAGCGCACGCTGTGCACGCTCATCGATGGAGAGCTCTACCGTAGTGCCGCTTACTGCTGGCAAGACCGTACCCTGCGACTGCACACTGCCGCGTGCGTCCTCCTCAATCAAGAGACGCCCGTTCGTTCCTGCAAGCAGGTCATTCATAGCAGCCTCAATACCGCTCAATCCCTTTATTTCAGTATCATAGTAGTTCCCCGACGTATCCTTTTTTGGATAGGATACGTAGCCAAGCAAGTGCCCAAATCCAGGTGATGCATACGTGCGCTGTACGCGTCCCTCAGTAGTTTCAGTGTTTGAAACAAGCGCGACACCGTTGCGGTCAACAATGGCTCCACGAGCCGCAAATATTACCTCAGGACGCACACGGTTGCGCTCACTCTGTGCCGCATACTCAGCACCCTTCACCAGCTCAAGGTGCGCAGCCTTCCCCACCAAAATAAGCAGCATGCAGACAACAATTATCTGCGCCCCTCGATACGTACTGCGAGGAATAGGCTTCTCAAGCTTTCCTTCTAGGCGGGCATGGTCAAAGTCAGGAAGGTTCTCGGCATCAAGCAAAATATCTTCAGGCGCAATCTCGCGCGCCATTCGTCGCCCCCTTCGTTTTCGGAACCACTTCATGCATCCATAATACGCGCTCGAAGGAATCGCGAAATGGCGTATCCGAGCCCGGACGCCAGCAGCCCATAGAGTGTGCCAAGCGGCACACTCCCCACCCCTACGGGAGCGTACGCCAAATCAAGCAGTACGCCAAAGATAATTCCCGCCAAGGGAACACTCGTGCTCACCAAAATCATGCTAGCCACGGTCCACTGCCATGGCAATGCAACAAACGAAATACACGTGAGCAGTATAAGTATCCCGCGCATCATACCCCTGCGTGGTGTGAAATGGTAACCCAGGTGATGCTAAACGGATTGGTGACTGGGCGGATGTGTACACGCACTTCTGTTGCTGCAGGATTGGTCTCAACCATAGAAACCTCACCCACCGGAAGTGCTCCCGGGCCCGCCACATACACGGGCATTCCTGCCGAAATACCAG
Source organism: uncultured Candidatus Saccharibacteria bacterium (assembly GCA_964366435.1). Lineage (GTDB taxonomy): Bacteria > Patescibacteriota > Minisyncoccia > Phycocordibacterales > Phycocordibacteraceae > C7867-001. The sequence goes on along the minus strand of CAYITJ010000014.1, from coordinate 4,726 downwards.
CGTCGCGCGACGCCATACTGTAGAAGGCTCCGCTCCCCTCGCCCACAATAGTGAGTGGTATTTTCGCCTCGCCCACCCAGGCTGCTGTTTCCTTGCCTGGAGAGGAATAGAGTAGGACTCGAGAAGAGTTCTGCGTGGCTGCTGCAACCGTGCCAAGCGGCACGCCACCAGCCCCATACACAAGCGCACCCGTACTCACACCGTCTTTAGTCCCTCTGTCTACCACGAGGACATCGTAAGGAGAGACTGGAGGACGAGCAAGCACTCCCGCAAGCACGCCAGGGGTTGCCTCGGTGCGCGCACCAAGCAGTTTTGTTAGGTCTCCCACGCGTGTTTGCAGCGCACTATTTTCAGCAACCAACGCAGCGTTCTCCTTCTGCAGAGAGTCGCGCTCGTATGCGAGTTTGTGCTTATCACTGAAAAAAGTGCCCACCCCTCCCACACTCGCAGCAGCCACGTCTCCCGTCTTCCACAATGGTGTAAACAATGCAACAAAGATATTTGGAAAGGCGACGCGAACGACAACGAGAACGACAATAACGAAAAGTACGATAGCACCGCCCCGCACACTGGCCGGATTTAGAAGACGGACACTCCGTCCAAGTCTATTAGCCTTTAGGAATGATGACCTCTTCATGCATGAATGTATCTACCCATGGGCGCGGGTCCTCCGTCACAATACCTGTCCCGCGCACTACCGCAGTAAGCGGATCGCTTGCTACATGCACTGGCACACCGAGCATTTTTGAGAGTAACTCTGGCAGCCCACGCAAAAGCGCTCCGCCGCCAAACACGGTCACACCGCGCTCAAGCACATCAGAGAGTAGCTCGGGTGGCGTGGCTTCAATAACTTCCTTCATTGCCTCCATAAGCGCGTCCAAGGACGGCGCAAGTGCGTCGCGCACATGCGTATCGGTAAGAGTAATTTCGCGCGGGAGGCCTGTGGCCAAGTCGCGACCACGCACGGCGCGCGAGAGTGGCTCACCAAGCGGGAGCACAGCGCCAATAGCAACCTTGGTGTCCTCAGCAGTTTTCTCACCAATGGCAAGCTGGAACTCGCTGCGCACATAATCGATGATGTTTTCATTAAAACGGTCACCTGCAACTTGCGAGCTCTTCCCGGCCACAGACCCACCAAGTGCAATCACCGCAATGTCGGTAGTACCTCCACCAATATCAAGCACCATAGTTCCTACTGCCTCGGTGACAGGAAGCTTGCAGCCAATAGCGCCAGCCATAGGTTCTTCCAAAATATAGACTTCGCGCGCGCCAGCGTTCATAGCAGCGTCACGCACCGCACGGCTCTCGACGTTCGTCACACCAGTAGGCACGCCAATCACTACACGAGGCCCCAGCATGCGAGAGCGCCCGCCCTGCGCTTTGTGAATCAAATAGGCCAGCAATTCCTCCGTCACCTCAAAGTCCGAAATCACCCCATGGGAAAGCGGACGCACCGCACGAATGTGCGATGGTGTCTTGCCAATCATTGCCTTCGCATCCTTTCCTACTGCCACCACCTGTCCGGTCTTATCATTCACCGTCACCACAGATGGTTCGTTAATCACGAGTCCGCGACCACGCACGTATACCAGCGTGTTTGCGGTACCGAGGTCAATCCCAATGTCGCTTGAGAAGAGTGAATTCTTTGAAAACTTTTTAGCCATACTGATTTAACCCACAAGCGCTGCTCGCGATACTTTGGTTACTTCGCCCGTTGCCCGATTCATAAGCTCTATCTCGCCGGTCGCCACCGCGTCCTTCCCAATAACAATGCGCCACGGCATTCCCATAAGGTCCGCGTCGGCAAACTTCTCCCCTGCGCGCACATCACGGTCGTCAAAGAGCACTTCTTTACCAACAGCAGTCATGTCCGCGTAGAGCTGTTCTGCGTACTCGCTCACTGCTTGGTCGTTGCCACCGAGCGATACCAGGTGATAGGTAAACGGGGCTACCGACTCTGGCCACACAATTCCCTTCTCGTCAGAGAGTAGCTCCACGATGGTACCCATGAGGCGCCCCGGCCCAATGCCATAGCTGCCCATAAACACATTCTTCTGCGCGCCGTCGCTATCTGCATATACAAGCCCGAGCGCGTCAGAGAACTTCTCGCCGAGTGTGAAAATATTACCTACCTCTGCCGCTTTTGCTTCGACGAGCGACTCCTTTACTAGGCCACTGGTAGCAAACACCTCGTCATCGCCATATACCTCTTCATTCACGGCGACACCAGTTGCCGTGTCTAGGTAGATGATGTCCTCGCCCGCCTCGCACACGGTCTGAAATTCGTGCGAGTACTTGCTGAACGAGCCACCGCTGGCATACGTGAAGTAGGTTTTGTCGCCAATACCAAGACGGGCAAATACGTTTTTGTACGCCTGTGCAGCCTTGTCGTAAAACTCGTCGTGCTGCTCCTTGTCTGCACAGAACGAGTACATGTCCTTCATGAGAAATTCGCGACCGCGCATAATGCCCGACTTCGCGCGCATTTCGTTGCGATACTTTATCTGGAACTGATACGCAGATGTCGGCAAATCCTTGTATGAAGAAATGTGGTCACGCATCACATTGGTGAGCGGTTCCTCGTGCGTGAATGCGAGACCAAGCTCAGTGTCGTTCTTAAGCTTCGTCTTAAACCACACATCAACAACATCATCGTCAAAACGACCCGTCTTGTTCCAAACTGCAGGATCTTGGAGCGCTGAGAGTGAAAGCTCCTGTGCACCAAGCGCGTTCATCTCTTCACGAATAACCTGCACAATTTTTTGGAGCGTGCGGTGGCCAAGTGGCAGATAGTCATACACTCCCGCCATCTCCTTGTGGACGTAGCCAGCGCGGATAAGGAGCTGTGCATTCTTTGAGACTTCGTCTGACGGAGCCTCGCGCCTGGTCTTGGTGAAGAGCTGTGATTGCCGCATATGAGGACAGTATACGCCATTGTTTTATAGAGTGCGAAGCAGCCCAAAACAGCAGTACTCCCAGGGTGCGACATTCCATTATGGGAGACGGGGTGGCCAAAACACAGAATTACCTTGAATGTGAGATTCGCTAATACTATACAAAACCGCCCCAATCATCGGTGAAGGGGCGGGTAAACCTAGGAGGTGTTTGCGTTTGGAATGATCTATGGTTCCCAAGTAATCAGGTCGACCACATTCGGAGTGGCATGATTACCGGTCAAGGTTTTGCTGTCGACAGCGAAGATGATGCCTTGACGCGCCCAACTGGAATACGTAAGGCTCATGGGCACCATGCGCGCCTTAACGGTTTCTTCTCCGTTAGGAAGGAAGTACCCACTGAGACGCCACTCCTCAATCTCTCTGTTTCCCTGAGTGGCGCCGCTGATCATGACCTTCGCGAAGCCTTTTTTGCCGTTCATCTTGAACTTGAAGGCGACGAGACGGAAGTGCTCGATGTCGAAGACTGCCGCTTGGATTTCGTACCGAGACGGACCGCCGATGATCGATATGGTTTGGTCAGCCATGTGGCTTCCCCTTTTAGTCAATGGTTCCCGATTGGCGCAAGAACCTAACGCCCTTATCTGCTTTCGCAAACGTACCCCTCGTACGAGTAGGCAAAAGGACATATATCACATTTATTGCAATGTGTCAACTATTTGCCACCATGAAAAGGTTAGAAATCTTATCTGAGATGCCTTTAGAAAAGCTTGAAAATGTCGCTCGCTGTAACAACAACCATCAGCAGAATCAGGAACCCAAACCCAACCGTATTCACCGCATTTGCCACTATCGGCTTTATAGGTTTTCGCGTCACTGCTTCAATTGCTACGAATAGGAGCCGTCCTCCGTCTAGTGCCGGAATCGGCAGAATGTTGATGAGCGCCAAGTTTATAGAAATAAGCGCAGTGATACTTAGAAGTGCTGCAAGCCCATTAGAAGAGGCCTGACCAACAGCGCCTGCAATCCCAACGGGGCCTGACACTTGTGAGAGGTCGGCAGAGAGTGTGAACACGCTCGCAAAGAACCCAACGAGCGCAATTGCCGTTGCCTTTGTTATCTCCCAGGTAAATATGGCTCCCTGTACTGGCGCTTCAAGCAGTGAGACTGGAACAACACCCACAACGCCAAGCTGCACCCCAAGCGCCTTGCGCTCTGGATCAGCTGCGATAATGCCGCCCGTTGGCGTTGCCATTAACACCTTCTCTTCTTCTCCACGCACAATGGTGATGGCGATAGGCTCGCCTGTCGTATCCCCTGCCACAAGCGCAGTGAATGCCTCGGTATCGGTTCCACTCCACGTCTTCTCCCCTACCTGTGCGCTCTTTATATAGTCGCCTGCAGTAAGTCCCGCCAACGCTGCAGGAGAGCCCGGAAGCACGCCAGCAACCGCAACTGACACATCCGTAGCTCCCGCAATTTCATCAGCCTCAAGCGCACGTGGCGTTCCCATCATGAGCGTCGCGGTGATGAGCACATACGCCAAAAGCAGGTTCATGGTGATACCTGCCACCAGCACGAGCGCTTGCAATATGCGCGGACGGCTAGAGAACGAGCGTGGGTCTCCTGTAGTTGGTGCGGCTCCTGGAAGCTTCTCCTCCATGTCCTCGCCAAATATTTTTACAAATCCTCCAAACGGGAGCCAGTTGAGGGTGTATTCGGTTTCTCCCCTTTTAAATCCCCATGCTCGTGGCGGATACCCAATACCAAATTCGTCCACGCGCATGCCAGAAAGCTTGGCCACGACAAAGTGTCCAAACTCATGCACTAAG
>CAYITJ010000013.1:3626-17156 GCA_964366435.1 uncultured Candidatus Saccharibacteria bacterium | reverse complement strand
CTACGATGAGTGCAACCAGAACGAGAATGAATACGATGAGCGTCATTATATCTATGCAGCTATTTCAACTTCCTTGCGCTTTGCTTGCGCTTCAAGCCCTTCCACTCCCTTATCAATCTTCTTCTGCACTTCTTCCTTCAAGCGCTTTAGCTCGTCTGCCCCCATGCCGCCCTCCTTTTCTGCAGCATCCAAATCTTTCAGCGCATCGGTGCGGTGTCCACGCAGGGTGACTTTCGCAGTCTCCAGCTTCTCGCGGGAAAGCTTGGTCAACATCACGCGGCGCTCTCCGGTGAGTTCTGGGAATGTAACACGTAGCCCTATCTCGTCAGTTGATACTCCAACCCCAAGGTCAGCATCCGTAATGGCCTTCTCAATCGCTTTGGTGAGTGTCTTGTCCCACGGAATAACACGGAGCGAACGAGCGTCCTCCACACTTATGTTTGCCAGCTGCGAGACGGGGCTGCGAGTGCCGTACGCCTCCGGCTTTATGACGTCCAAAATTGAAGGCGTTGCGCGGCCGGTGCGCACTCCGGTGTACTCGCGTGCGAGCCACTCATCAGTTTCTTTGATTGCTGCATCTAGTTTTGAAAAGTCGTATGCCATAGAAGTTTTGGTTGCTTATAGTTTACCAGAGATACGCCCTACGCGAGAGCGCGCGGATATACGAGCAACACATGCTCCACAATCAGCTTGAGTGGCGCAGAGCGTTCATGAAGAATAGGCAGAAATGCCGAAAGGTCTGCAAGAAACGCCGTAAGCGATTCCTTGTCCTTCTCACTCGCCTTCTCCTTTGCGCGATACGTTTCTCGAATCAAATCCTCTACAAGTGCAAGCAACTCTCCACGCGCCGCTTGCTTGTCCTCATCCTTTTCTCCTTTAGTTCTATCAAGCAGCTTGCCCAAGAATTTCTCGCGCGCTTCGGGGGTGAGGGCGATGAATGCCCGTGCAGGAGACGCAGGCGCGCCTTCTGAACTAAGGACAACGACGCGCGAGCGGAGCGTTGGTAGTAGTTGACCTACCGAAGGCACAATGAGCGCCATCACCACACTCTGCGGTGGCTCTTCAAATAATTTAAGGAGTGCGTTCTGCGCTTCGTGGAAAATGCGTGTGGCCGCGATGACTACCATCTTGGCGTCGCCCGCAACCGGAGCACTGCTGGCAAACTGCGCCACAGCGCGAGCGTCCTCCACCGAAAACAGACCGTACTCAAACACTACAAAGTCTGCGTGAGGTTCTCCCGCTATGGAAAGCGCCTCTGCCGCGTGAGCACGCAGAGTACGAACCGCCTGTTCCCTATCTCCCTCTACAACGAGCGCATGAGCCATTCCCCCTAGAATACCGCACTTCCGAGCCCCCGTTCGCTCCGTGCCAGCTGTTGACAATATGTGCAAACATGCTGTATAATGTATACCAGGTATCAACTGCCAAAAGGGGCAAAACGATGAACGCGTTTGCGATTGCCGGAGCCCTCGTGGCTGTTGGCATGTACATTCCACTCACGGTGAATGTGTGGAACAAGAAGCTCGAGCAAAATTTCGCCACCTTCCTGCTCTGGGGTCTGTTGGACAGCATCGCCGCCGGCGCCATCTTCTTCGATGGAGGCAACTTCCTGCTGCCGCTGATCTACGCAGTGCTGTGCTTCGGCGTGCTGATCGCGATCCTTCGGGCTCGAACCTTCAGCTGGAGCTGGCGTGAAAGTGTTGCGTCGGCTTTCGTGATCATCTCCATCGTCGCATGGTTCTTCGTCAGCAACGAGCTGGCGACAATCTTGTCGACCGCTGGGCTGACCGTCGCGAGTCTTCCGCAACTCTACGACTTCTGGAAGAAGCCGCAGAACATGCCACTTCTGACCTACGCCGGCTTCACCGCCGCCAATGGTCTGTCCACCATCGCGGGCGCCGACTGGTCCATTCAGGAACGCCTGTACCCGGCCTCCAGTATGATTGTCACCATCGTCTTCGTTCTGGTTGGTTGCCGCAAGTGGCTTCCCCAGTTCCGTGAACAGCAACCGGCTGCCTAGCGACCGAAGAAGGGCTCCTGCGCAACCGCGCGGGGGCCCTTTCTGCATTTCGTCTATTCTGTCAGTGCGACCCTACTTTTTGGAGATGATGCTCTGCTTATACGTATCCAAATGCTTCAACGCTACTCCGGTGCCGCGCGCTACACAGAAGTACGCGTCTGGCGCGAGCTTTGCCTCTACTCCCGTGCGACGGAACACGAGCTCCGGCAGGTGACGTAGCTGACTAGACCCTCCGGTCAAAATGATGCCGTTATCAATGATGTCACTTGCAAGCTCTGGCGGGGTCTCTTGGAGCACCTTGCGAATCGCGTTCATCATGTCGCGCAGTTCGCGAGAAAGCGCCTGCACCACTTCATTGGTCTTAAGCTCTACCGTGCGCGGAAGTCCGGTCACCAAATCGCGTCCTTTTACGTTCATAGAAAGCTCCTCTGTCACGGGCACCGCAGAACCAATTTGTATCTTTATCTCTTCCGCAGTCTTGTCTCCAATCGCTAGGTTGTACTGCTTTTTCATGTAGTCCACGATGGAGCGGTCCAGTTTGTTCCCCGCCACCTTCACAGAGGTAGACGCCACAATCCCGCCGAGCGAAATCACAGCCACATCGATGGTGCCACCACCAATATCTGCCACCATGCGACCCATCGCTTCGTGAATAGGAATACCTGCGCCAATGGCTGCAAGAATTGGCTCCTTTACCACATACGCATCCGCAGCCCCTGCCTTCACCGCAGCTTCCACCACGGCACGCTTCTCGGTACTCGTCACCCCTGCTGGCACAGACACTAACACCGTTGGTTTAAACAAATTCCACTTCCCGAGTGCCTTCTTAATAAAGTAGCGGAGCATGGCCTCCGTCACCCGATAGTCGGCAATCACGCCGTCCTTCATAGGCCTATACGCAATGATGGAGTCTGGCGTGCGACCAATCATGGCCTTTGCTTCGGCTCCAATGGCAAGCACTTTGTTGTTCTCGGTGGAAACCGCAACTACCGAAGGCTCGTTCAGCACTACTCCCTTCCCAGGAAGGAACACCAACACATTGGTCGTGCCGAGGTCGATACCGAGTCGTGGAGAGAATTTTGCCATAACGTCCCGCTATCATACCCCGCTTCCCGCGAGAGCTCAAAACCAGGGGTCTCCCCAGGTGGCTCTGCGCTCACTCCTCCTATACAATTGACCCCATGACCGGTAACGACCGAAGTACGTTTGTGGTAGAGGGTGGCCGACCCTTGAGCGGCACCATTACTACGAACTCCTCTAAGAATGGTGCCGTGGCGCTTCTTGCGGGCTCACTCCTAAATCGTGGCGTCACTACACTAGAGGACATGCCAAAAATTGAAGAGGTGCACCGCCTCGTAGAGGTACTTCGCTCCATTGGTGTTTCCTGTGAATGGCAGGAGCGCACGCTCACCATCACACCACCTGCACAACTTTCGCTCGACACCCTTGATAAAGCGGCGGCAGTGCGCACGCGCAGTATTCTCATGTTTATAGGTCCCCTTCTCCACCAGATGCAATCGTTTGATATTCCTCAGTCAGGCGGTTGCACTTTGGGCGAGCGCTCAGTGCGCGCGCATTTGTGGGCCCTTGAGAAGTTTGGTGTTTCTATCGAGACACTCTCTGATCGTTTTGCTATTTCGCACGACGGACTTTCTCCTGCAGAGATTGTGTTCTATGAATCAAGCGACACGGCAACCATTAACGCACTCTTTGCAGCGAGCGGCGTCGCTGGGACCACCACACTGCGCTACGCATCAGCCAACTATCAAGTGCAGGAAGTGTGTGGCTACCTGCGAGCGCTTGGCGTACAGATTGAGGGCGTGGGCACGACCTCCCTCACGGTGACTGGCGTTAGTGAGATTAATCAAGACATCACCTACGCAGTAGCCGAGGATCCTATTGATGCCATGTTCTTCATTGCAACAGCTGCAGCAACACACTCCGCCCTCACCATTCGCCGCGCGCCGATTGAATTCCTTGAAGTTGAGCTGTTTGTGCTAGAAAAAATGGGGTTGCAGTTCCGCGTGGAGGACGCTGGGCTCGCAAAGAATGGCATTACAAAATTGGTAGATATACATATTGAGCCTTCCACACTTGTGGCCTTCCCCGAGAAAATCCACCCACGCCCGTACCCAGGACTCAATATTGATAACCTTCCCTTCTTCGCAGTGATTGCGACACAGGCTGAAGGGTCAACCCTTATTCACGACTGGGTGTTTGAACATCGTGCTATTTATTATACTGAACTTGAGAAGCTCGGCGCCGACGTCCTCTTGTTTGACCCGCACCGTGTGCAAATCACCGGACTGCGTCACCTGCGCGGCGCCGAGCTTATGTGTCCCGCGGCTCTTCGCCCTGCCACCGTCCTACTTATAGGTATGCTTGCCGCCGAAGGTAAATCAATGCTGCGAAACATATATATGATTAATCGCGGGTACGAAGATTTGGTTCTGCGCCTCCAATCTATTGGTGCTACCATTGAAGCTACGAATGGATAACGAACTGTCAGGTGGTATGAAGCGCATCGGCGATATTCTGCCGCGCGCGACACTTGAGAAGTCACGAAAAACAGAACGTGGCGAGCTGATGCGCTATTTCCAAAAGCACTTAAATTACGCCCGCGCCAACGACAATCTCCCAAAGCTCACCATGGGCCGCATCGGCAAAATCCTCGAAGGTATTCCAACCCAAGACCTCTACTACCTTCAGAGCGTGTGCGGTAAAGCAAAGAATTTTAGCAAGAAGTTTTGGTGGGAGATTGACCCCAAGAAGCATGTGAAGGAGCACAGCGAGCAACCGTTCTAGACTTGACGCTCTTTTGTTTCCATAGTATATACATATCGGCGACCCTCGCGGGGTTTCGGGGTTGCCACACGGGCGCGGGGTTCCCCCTACGCGCTCACCTCCTCTGACTGGAGCGAGGAAGTCGGGTATAAGTGCTGAAATGTCGTCTCCCTGACTATAAGGCACCGTGACGGAAACGTTGCGATAGACTTCTTTCCAGTTCAGAAAGCATGTGTGGCTTTACACACAGGTGCACCATCGGCCGTTGCGGCGGACGGACGTTGCCAGGCGCCCTTGGTAACAAAATTGGCAACGGACAAGTGGTCCTTCGTGCCGGTGGTGCATTACTACCCCCTCATCGCATCGTCCTTCGGGCCGGTGCGATAAATTTTTGATATAGTGCGCTCATACAGAAACCCATGAAGCCAATCCTTCAAACAGCAAATCCTGAGCAGGACGCCGTCCTGCGCGAAACTTCAAAGCCCGTTCCAGACGAGCTCTTTGGCACGCCCGAGCTTGCCGCTATGCTCCACGATATGGAGGTGGCACTTGATAAGGAGCTGAATGGTGTGGCGCTGGCCGCTCCTCAAATTGGACTTTTGTACCGCATCTTCATCGTGCGATACGACCGCATGAATCCCCCACCCATGGATGGTGAGCCAGAACCTGCTCCCGAGGTAGGCATATTCATAAACCCATCGATAGTCCGCACGTCTAAGCGTCGTGTTGAAGTAGACGAGGGCTGCCTTTCGGTACAGACCCACTTTGGTAAAACTATGCGTTACAACCGAGCAACGGTGCGCGCGCAGGACGCACAGGGTGTTTGGTTTGAGCGCGGCGGAGGCGGTATTTTGGCCCAAGCATACCAGCACGAAATTGATCACTTGAACGGCATGCTCTTTATAGACCACGCCACCGACCTTGTGTCCGTTGCTGAGCACCGTGCACGTAAAGATAAAGAACAGGATGTCTAAACCCTTTGCCTATTTTGGTACGCCCTACGTAGCAAGTGACACGCTTGCGTACTTGCTTGAACACGGCTACCGTCCGAGTGTAGTCATTACGTCGCCTGACGCTCCGCGCGGACGCGGGCTCGTGCTCACCCCAAGCGAGACGAAAGTGCTGGCGCTTGAGCACAATATCCCGGTACTTACTCCAGAGAAAATCACCGATGAGGTAGTGGCAGAGATTACTTCGTACGGGTGCGAGTACGGCATTGTGGTTGCCTACGGTAAGATACTTCCCGAGACTCTCATTCAAGCGTTCCCTCGCGGGCTTATTAATGTGCACTATTCACTACTGCCGAAATATCGCGGCGCTTCTCCTGTGGAGAGCGCGCTACGCAATGGGGACACCGTGACCGGCGTTGCCATTCAGCAGCTCGTGTACCAACTTGATGCAGGCGACATCCTCGCAAGCGTAGAGGTTCCTATAGACGCGCACGAGACTACCCGCGAACTTCGCCCACGCCTAGTCGCGACTGGAGCTGAACTTTTGATTTCCCTTCTTCCATCGTTTGAAGACGGTACTGCTACCCGCACACCACAAGACCATACGCAGGCAACGCGTTGCGGAAAGATTCTAAAATCTGAAGGCGAGCTCAACCTAGAGGACGACGCTCAGAAAAATTGGAACACGTACCGTGCGCTCGCAGAATCGCCTGGCACCTACTTCTTTGCCGACCGGCACGGAAAGCGTGTACGCGTAAAGATTTTGACCGCACATTTTAGCGGCTCTGTATTCGCCCCCGACCGCGTCATTCCCGAAGGCAAACAAGATATGCCCTATCAGTACTTCATGAAATAAAACCCGCGCCCTGCTCCCTAGGGAGCAGGCCGTCTTCGTCAGGCTTTGGCGCCGACCACCACCGCATCCACGACGGCTTCGTCCGAAATCACGACGTGTGCGGCAGTTGCCAGCAGACGCTGTCTCCGAATCGGAAGTTTCGGAATGGGCTTGGTGCGCGGTCCTTCCGCGTGGTGATGAGGACCGTCGCTAATCCTGCTTGCCGCGAGCAAGCTTTCAAACGTGAGCATGGTAATTTCCTCCCAGACGCATCCTACAAAGCACCATGTTATTTCGCAACTATCCCCGGAACCCGCGGAGCATCGATTTCAGCATGCGCCCACCGCGCTTACCAAGTGTCTCCTGCTTTGATTTGTGAGCGCGCAGTCCCTGCGACAACTCAGCAATAACACTGTCGAGCGCGTCCTCTAGTGACTCCTCAGTTGCTTCAGCGCGCAGGCGTGCTCCCTCCAAATCAAAGTTAATTTCTGCTCGCCACACTCGGCCATGTGCGTGCGCACCTGTTTCGCGCCCGAGCTCTACATACACGTTCGCCGTGCCATTTCTATCAAATTTTTCTAATGCTGACAGTTTCTTCTCGGCAGACTCACGCACTTCGTCAATAATTTCGTAGTTGGTTGCTTTAAATTGTAGATTCATGGCAATTAGTCAGTATCTAGAGTAAATAGTTTCACTGGTGAGTGGTGCCCGGAAAGTATGCGTACCTTGTTCTCAGGGAGCGCATACGTTAATGCTACCAGCTCGCGAAGGCGCTTGTTAGCTTGGTTCCCTTCTGCCTTCTCCTTCACCGAAATAAACAGCTCTCCTTCCTTGCCGTGCGTGACGGTCTCCTTTCTGCTTCCTGGCTTTGCGTGCACGCGTACGTACATTGTTACGCCGCTTCTACCTGCGCCTTCATGCCTCGCAGGTAGGCAATAATGTCGTCCGATTCGTACATCTCTACGGCGGCATCTCCATCTACCAAGTACGGCATCTGACGCTTCCCGCCGCGTGTGACAAGCTCTAGTTCAATAGCTGGGTCTTCCACATTCTTAACCTTAAACTCAAGACCGAGCTCCTCGCCCACAGTGAGCACTTTGGCACAGTACGGGCATCCTGTTTTTACATAAAGTGTGAGCATGGGTGGTGTTCGGGTTACTGAATATAGATAGTATATCAGGGTCTGCACTTCCCCCTCCTACCGATTGCCTACTCCAAGAAATGCGATAGAATACCCAAGTGCCGTTTACCCCTTCGGGGGTGGGCGGTTCATTCCGCGGTAGCTCAGTGGTAGAGCAAGCGACTGTGGTACGTGTGTCAATGGTATACTCAGTGGAGTATGCCAGAGACACGAACCTATGCTGATCGTGCTGAGTACTTGAAGAAAGCCGTAGCAAAGCGTCGAAAGAAGCTTCGTGAAATGGCTCTCGAGTACGGTGGCGGAAAATGCATCATTTGTGGATATGATCGGTGCAAGCGGGCAATGGTATTCCATCACCTTGACCCCTCAAAGAAAGACTTCGGTCTCTCAATGAAAGGAATAACAAGGTCTTGGAAGAAAACGCTCGTAGAGCTCGAGAAGTGTGTCCTCCTATGTGCAAACTGTCACTCTGAAGTGCACGACAACATTACGCAGCTCCCCGAAGTAATTCGGAGATGAAAAGGAGGTGAATTGCTGGAAGCCCTAGCGAGAGAGACGAGGGTAATCAGCAGCCAAGCTTGACCCATACGGGGTCCCCATTCCGATGGGGAGACGAGCGGCAGATTGCGAAGCGAGGATATACATCCAAGCAGTAGCAAATCTGGTAAGCGAGTCCTTGAAGGTTCAGAGACTATCCCGCAAGGGAGTACTTAGCTCATGGTGTTCGGGGTCCCCATTCCCATGGGGAAACGAGCGACGGATTGCGTAGCGAGAGCGTTAAGCTCGAGAAGAAGCAAATCCGGTAAGTGAGTTTGGGAAGCGCCTCCCGCCCAAGTCATATGACGGGCGATGATATAGTCCACCCTTTTCGGAAACGATAAGATACGTGTAATCGCTTGGTCGCAGGTTCGATCCCTGCCCGCGGAGCAAATTGGAGAACCCCGAAAGGGGTTTTTCTATTTGCTCCGCGGAAGAGCTGTGGGACAGCTCTGTGCAGGGATGATGCAGCGGAATACCCGGAGGGGTGCGAAGACCTTGTGAGTATTTTGCAGGGCAAAATCCACAAGGTGTACAGGTCCTGTAAGGACCGAAAGCGCAGCGTTCCCTACCCACGAATCCTCTAAAAGTAGCCACTTCGATGTAATAAGAGTATAAAGACCCCAACCGCACCACGCGGATAGTACCTTCAACCAGGAGTTACGTTGTGGAAACAGCACGACAACACGAAATTGCACACCTCCTGCTGGTGCAGCAAATGCAACAGCAGGGTTTTCTGGGCGATACCGCCCTCAAAGCTCAATTGAACAACGCCACAGAGACGCTCGGCATCCCCGCAGCTGAAATGGGCGAGTTTGCTGTACTTCTTGCGCAGGACGTCGCACGAACTCTGCCACCCTGAACCAACGCCGCCCGAAGAGCCCCCGGAGAACAATCTCCTCCGCTCTCCGGGCGGCCTTTTTTCACTTATCAGTACCGTCTCTCAGGTTTGGTGCTATAGTCCCTTCGGACAGCAAAGGGGACTCACGTGCCCGAGATAATTTCTTCTTGGAAACGGGTCGTTCTTTGGCCCAGTTTTGAAGTCGGTCTACGCAAGAGCGCGCCTCGCAACCTCAGCTTTCTCTTCGTATTGATTGTTGTTGTCGTGAGCATGATTAGCGTCGCAAACGGAGACTGGTGGTCTGAACTCTTCTGGGGGCCAATCGCTTACGGACTATTCGGTCTTGTCTGGTGGTCAGTCTTTCAATTCAATACCCACTGGCCGAGATTTGCGGTAGAGCACCAAACAGTTGCAAAGCTGCTTCGGGCTCTGATACTTGTCTTCGCATGGGAAGCGAAGGTGCTCCTTGCGAGCGGGAATGCCTCAACTAGACTTCGCTACTGGTTCTGGTTCCTGGTTGCTCTTGGCTGGATGGGCTATGGGCTTCTGCACGCACAGACCGTGGATCGACTTATTGCGTACGCCATCATGGGTTCAGCAGAGATTCTCAGTGAATGTACCGGTATTTACCTCGCCTACCGCGAGTGGCGAAAACCGAAATCAGAAGAAAAGGAATAAAAGTGCCCCGTGGAGAAGCCTTGCTTCTTCGGCGGGGCTTCTTCATATCTTCCAATATGTGGAGCTCGAAATAGTTTGGCCTGATGCGCAAGCATTGGGCTGTTACTATAATGGCGGCATTTGGAGGCGTGCACGCAAGCGGTATACTTCTAAAAATGCCGTGCGTCTCATCCTTTTCTTTTGGCACTCTCAACACTAGCCAGTATAAGAAACGCACATAATCTTGCTACTAATTTCTGAGACTATGCGTTCTGCTATCAAACATTGGTTTGCTACTCACCGGGATTTCAGTACCTATCTCTCCTACTATCGCGGTCATGAACGCTCTGTTGCATTAAGCTTGCTGTTGTCAGTATTGCAAACGGTCGCACTCTTCCCTGTTCCGTTGGTAGTGAAGCATCTTTTTGACCACGCGCTCCCAGACAAGAATGCAGGGTATCTATTGCTACTGGCAACCGGCGTCGTTGGCCTACTCATAGCCAGTTCGCTCATCACGCTTCTTAGCAGACACATTACCTTGTCTACCAGCAAGGCGGTGCTGTATACGATTCGACGAGAGCTAGCATTCCGTTCACTATTTTTTGGGAGGCATTTTTACGCAACTGAGGACTTGGACGGGGTGCATTCTCGCACCGTACTGGATACCGAGCGTATTGATAGAATGACCAACGCACTACTGAGCAGTGTGCTTCCTGGCGTTCTTGTTGCACTCAGCCTGTCTTGTTTGTTGCTGTATATTAATCCGCTTCTATTCCTAGTAACCTTTGCAATCTTTCCTCCACTGTACCTGGCAGGAAAAATGCTCGGCAAACGAGTCCAGCTGAGTATACAGGAATTCCATCGCGACTTTGCCGGCTATAGCAAGGGCGCCTCGTTCATACTTACGTTTAACGAGCTCATTTCGCTTTCCACCGCGGAAGCTCAGGAACTAACACTTCAGGAAAAACGAATTGCTAGTCTGCAGCACTCAAGCAAACGTATGGCATTTATTTCAGCTTCGTACGGAGTGGTGCAGGGAAATGTATTGATGCTTGGCGGCGTAGTGATACTGGTCATTGGTGGTTTACAGATTATGAGTGGGGTCGCGACCGTAGGCGCAATTGTCTCATTCTATGTGACACTCAATCTCGCACTCTCCTCCGCAAAACAAATAACTGGCAGCATCCCACTCCTTATTGAAGGCTCAGAATCTCTTCATGGAGTACTGGCATTGCTGCGACGACCGCAACCAGCGACCAGCACTCTTCCGTATGCAGGCCTTGCGAGAAGCATAGTATTTGATTCTGTTACCTTCGCGCACCACGAGGCATTTAGTCTCCGCAACGTAACCTTTGAGATACGCAAAGGTGAAACGGTTGGAGTGTTTGGACCATCAGGCTCAGGCAAATCTACGCTAATGGGTCTACTTCTTGGACTCTATACTCCAGATTCCGGCAGCATACGCATTGACTCTCGTGACATTCACACCATAGACAAGATTGGATACCGTCGCGCAGTAGGTGTACTCCCGCAAGACCCGTTGCTCTTCCCTGGCTCAATTGAAGACAATCTAACGTACGGTCTTACTGATGTATCGCTCGCAGACATTGAACGCATTGCGAAGTTGTGTCGTGTTGACGACTTTGTAGCTACCCTCCCCCACGCATACAAAACCGACGTAGGAAACCGTAGCGTGCAAATTTCAGGCGGACAAAAGCAACGTATAGCCATTGCGCGCGCACTCCTGCGGTCCCCAGATATTCTCATTCTGGACGAACCAGATAACAACCTAGACGAGGCTCTTATTGCGCAAATACTTTCAGAAATTAAAAAGCTTGGTATCACCGTGGTACTCATAAGTCATACGAGCGCGCTACAGAAAATGGTGGACCGCTCATTCATTATTCGTGACGGGACCGTCCAAGAAGAAGCGCATCACAAGCGGTAGTCGGTATACCCTGCGATCACAAGCTCGCGGTAGGCGTGTAGCACCATAGCAGGAATATCCTCTGCAGCAAAGAATCCGTGCGAAGGATATTTGATAAGTCTATCTACATTTCCAACAAGTATATGAATGAGTGCTTCCTGCGCGCTACCAGGCGATTCGTAGGTATCAAAGGAAGTTGGTTCACAGGTAATGCACGCAACAGTATCAGGCCACAGTGCCTGCAGAGTTAGTCGCACTCTCCGTAGCATATAGGGTTTGTGAAAAAACAATACTGACGCCCCCTGACCAAACCGCTCCAAAATAATGTTCTTTGAAAATTGTATATTCTCGGCAGTATTAGTTGATCGCTTTTCGAGTATCATCGCCTCTCTCGGCACCCCACCTGCTGCCAGGATTCGAGCATCTCGGGCAGCCTCACAAGACTCCGGCAACCACCACCGAGAGCGCACACCACCACTAAGCACTACAGACGCTGCGTAGCCTTGCGCATAGAGTGCGGAGGCATACTTGGGCACGCGCAGTGAATCACTACCCAGTACGACGAGCACATCGCTTTTACACGGCTCGTCTCGTTGAACGAGGTATTCCCACAGCACTCGCGCGTGCTCAATGCTGACACTCATAGGTTCCGGACTAGTGTAGCAAAGGTCTCACTGCGTGTATGCGCGTCGGGAAACATTCCTCGCGAAGAAAGCCCCGGTGAAAATAATATGGAGTCGCCAGCAGTCGCAAGGGCGTACGCTGCATCAACCGCCTCAGCAAGTGACTGATACACTGGCACGTCTGGAAAGTGCACGCGCATTCTTTCAGTACCTGTTCCAGCAAGCAGAATGATGCGCCTTGTAGTGCTTTGGATAGTCTCCACCAATGCATCTAGACTCGTCCCCTTTTCACCTCCGCCAATAATAAGGATGAGCGGCGAAGGAGCCAGTGCACGAATTGCCGCTATCGTCGCCTCAGGAATAATCGCTGCGGCATCGTTGTATATCGCTATCCCGTTCTTGTCATAAATCTTTTGAAGCCTGCCAGCAACAGGAGCAAAGTCAGCAACAACAGCCTTACTTACCTCATCGGGCACGCCAAGTGTGTGCGCGGCAGTCACTGCGCACGCAATATTGTCCACATTATGTTTCCCCACAAGTAGCCGTGGCCACTCACCCACAAGTGAATTATCAGCTACATGAGCGCGCGCAGCAGCGAGAGGCGAGGCAGCCCTAATTAACGAACACACTTGTGGGCCGACTATCAGGGTGTCGCCTGGCTTTTGGTACGCATAGATTACTTGTTTGTCGGCAAAATAGTCGGACAAACTATTCCTGTAGTAACTCAAGTGGTCAGGATAGAACGTAGTAAATACAGCAACAGAAGGACTTTTCTCTATAGCTCTAAAACCTCGCAACTGCCAAGAATCAAGCTCTAACACTGCTACCGTTTCTGCAGATACCTTCGGAAGAAGCGCGAGCGTAGAAACGCCGTGAATGTTCCCTCCAAGAACTGCTTTGAGCCCAGCGGCCCGGAGAATCTCATAGAGAAGACAGGTTGTGGTTGTCTTGCCTCTGGTACCGGTAATACCAACTATGGTCGCACCAGAAAGTTCAGCGAACAAATCAGCACTCATGCGAACAGGAATACGGTGCCTTTTCGCTTCGTCTATGTAGCGGGATCGAAGCGGCACGCCTGCCGACTTCAAGATGAGATCGCGGCTGCGAAAGTCCTGTAGGCGATGCTCACCTAGCACATAGGTAATGTTTGGGTATGCCGCTAGGCGCACGAGTGAGGGTGCTAGATGATCAGCATCTTGCAAATCGGTGACGATG
>CAYITJ010000013.1:0-3616 GCA_964366435.1 uncultured Candidatus Saccharibacteria bacterium | reverse complement strand
CGATGATGTCGGCTCCCATTTCTGCTAAGAACTCCACATCCCCAACGCCTCGACCAAGCAGCCCGAGCCCCATGACCGTGACTCTTTTGCCTTCAAAATAATACCGAGCGTCCATTTGCTGTATATAATACCAATTCTTTTTTGTTGTATAATCTAGCACGTCACACCATGTCGCCGTCCTTGTCCCGAGTACTTATTGCTGATTTCAAGGATTCCGACATTTCGGGAGAGATTCCCTTTTTGTTTCATCGAGCTGGTTGCCACATAGATGTCTACTGCTCTCCTCATTCCTGGCTACGTAAGAGCCGTTATGCGCATGCATGGTATCCCGCTAATACTAAGAACGAGGAAGAGTATGTGACTGGACTTGAGTCGCTGACGCAGTCACAGCAGTACGATTGGGTGGTACTTACCGACGATTTTGCGCTTCGCGTCCTAACTGACCACCTCTCAAAAGAGAGCGATGTACTTTCGTTGTTGCCCCTCACCACACTGGAACACCGGGCCGTTGTTGGATCAAAGGCCGAGCTCTCACGTGTGGCATTGCAACACGGTCTTCGCACTCCTCGGTTCGTACTCTATGAGGGCGACGACGCGATAACGAAAGCCATAGAGCACGTCCCCTTCCCCATGCTTCTAAAGGTAGACCGGAGTGGTGGCGGCAAAGGAATATTTCGTTGCGAGAACGCTCAGGAGATAGAGAAGGTGGTTGCCTCACTCTCCCCTGAGCAGCTCCATAAACTTGTATTTCAGGAATATATCGTTGGCGACAATATTGCCGTGGAAGCACTTTTTAAAGGCGGTGTGGTGTATGCGTATACATACGCAACGGTGACAGCAAATATGGAGGACGAGTTTGGCATTTCAGCCGTACGTATATATCAAAGAAATGCCGCCATGCACGCAACTCTTTCCGCGATTGGGAGCGTAATAGGTATACGAGGTTTTTGTAGCCTGACGTTCATGCGAGATGCTTCTACAGGCGAACATTATCTTATTGAAGCGGATATGCGACCTCACGCTTGGTTTGCACTCTCCCGCTTTGCCGGAGTTAATTTTTCCAAAGCAATAGAGAATTTTATAGAGGGAAATGAATCGACGCTCTCCCAGCCTGCCACCCCAGAACACATAGAGGTGAGGCATTTTTTGCGTGATGTTCGCCGTACAATAACGGACCGTAATATTCTTGAACTTGCCCGCTGGTGCTTAAACAGCAAGGGTCGCTGGAATTATATTCCGCTACACGATACGCGACTGTTTCTCTGGACGCTAGAATCGCTGGCTCGCTCATATCTCTATAGAATCAAGACTGTACGCAGACTGGTTCAATGGTTCATGCGTTACCATAAGTCGATTAAGGGTGCTCTGCGGACGCATTATGGAGCATGGCGACAGAATACCCACAGGGAAAGGCCCTATCCCTGAAAACTGTACGTCAGCCAAGTTAGCAGTATACTCTCCGAGACTGTTATTTTTGGGAGGAAACAAGGTGGGAAAGAAAACGGTTCGATTGTCTTTGAAGTCCATCGCTATGCGATTTCCACATGACAGCGTCGAGAGGGTATACCTTCACGGGCGCTGGCAAATGGAGCGAAACCGAGCCCCATCCATGGTGTTCGGAAACCACTATGATGCGAAGACCTCGTTCGACTCAGCTCAGCATGTGGCGGGGGCATATCTCGAGTCAATCAGAAGACTCCCCTACTCGCGGCACTGGCCCTGGAGCCCTGCTCTCGTCAAAGCTATCCAGCGGAAAACTCCGACGGACGAGTTGGCCAAAATCGTCTGGTACTAACAATGACCGCTCGGAGGAGCCCGGAAGTGTACCCTTCCACCGCTCCTCCGATGGCCGCGCTCCCCCGAGCGCGGCCATCTTCTTTTATGTACATTACGACGTTATAGATACCGTTCAGACAAATTGACTTTTCGCAGAAATGTATTATCTTAATGCTGGATAGGTAGTTCTTCCCGTAGCAATACCAGACCTACCTCACCCTCCCACCGAGCAGATGCTCGTTGTCGCCAGAAGCACAACGACCATGCTCCAGACAAAGGAACGACGCATGAAGAAGCTGATTCTTTGCTGCGCGGCGGTGCTGCTTATGGCAGCCGCCCCAGCCCCGAAAGGCTATGTGGACGACAGCGCGAACATCATCCCTGATGACCGCGAGGCAGTACTGGAGCAGACGCTCCGCGACTACGAAGCGAAAACCACCATCGAGATCGCGGTAGCCACCAGGCAGTCGCTTGGGGGCCAGGCTATCGAGGAGTACTCGATTGAGCTGGGCCGCACATGGGGCGTCGGCAAAAAGGGCGCCGACAACGGCGTTCTCGTACTGATCGCGCTCGACGAGCATGACTACCGTGTCGAGGTCGGCAGCGGTCTCGAAGGAGACCTAACCGACGCCGACTCGGACTTCATGGCTCGCGAGAGCCTGGTGTCCGCGTTTCGGGCCGACCCGCCCAACTACGCGGGCGGCATAGAGACCCTGGCACAAGCTCTCATCGAGCACCTGGGCCCCATGACTGCAGAGCAACGCGCCGACTTCCATCGAAAGAGGAAGGCGGCGGCGGAGCGGCAAAGCGAGCTCAATCGAGCCAAGGCAGCCGAATTAGTCGGTACCATCATCATGGTCGTGCTCTCGGTCGTGGTGGTGGCCCTCCTCTGCTTTCTCATCCTGGCCATTTTCAAGTGGTTCAGGGAGCGGAAGCGTAGAATGGAGCGTCGCAAAAGTCTGCGAGTCGCTCTGACTTCTGCACAGTCAGCGCTGCAGCGGTTGGTGAAGGAGCGGTCGGTCATCGACCTACCGAACCTTCCCCTCTGGATGCAGGACGACAAGGAACTGCACGGCGACGCATTCGGGTCGGCCCTCGAAGAGGCCCTCCAGCTCCTCACGGAGACGGAGAGTTTTGTGAAGTCCGATATCGACCACGCCGAGAACCTCAAGCGCCAACTCGACTCGACGCTCGCGGTCGCGGAAAGCCGGCTCGACCTGCTCAAAATGATACCTGAGCAGGTCGCTACTGTTCGCGCCCAGACTGAGCGGTCCGTCGCCGAGGCTGTTGCCGAAATCGACGAACTGACCAGTCGGTCCGCCACCCTCGTCAAGAAGGGGTATCGGACCAGCGACATCGTCCCTGCGCTTGACCTCGGTCGCTTGGCGCAGGAAAAAGAAAGCATCGTCGGCCTCCTCGCCAACCGCGGCGAAGGTCTCACTGATGCCAGCGAAGTCGTCAACGACAAAGCTACTCGGCTGCTGTCCAAGGTCCGTTCCCTGCGAGCTTCCCTGGAATCAAGTATCGAGGCGCAATCGTCTTCTGCGCGTCGTCTGACGGCGCTGCAGAAGAGAGTCCAGTCGTTTCCGGCACTCCTTACGGAGCACCGGGCTCGTCTGAATCGTCTTCGCACCATGGCTCCTCGAGCTCGGTGGGCTTCCCTCGAGGAAGGTCTGCCGGTCTTAGAGCGGACAATGAACGGTGTTCAGCCCCGACTGGACGTCGCAACTCATGCCAACAGTATGGAGGCGCAACTCTTCACCGACGCGGCGGTAACGCTTGGGATGGTGGAGACGGCACTCGCCGACAACGATCCATCAATAAACGACCCAGTGCCGCA
>CAYITJ010000012.1:0-17288 GCA_964366435.1 uncultured Candidatus Saccharibacteria bacterium | reverse complement strand
CCACAACCTCCTTGTTAAGAATGGCACTATCGAGGGAACCAAGACTGCGAAGGTAGTTTCAAAGAAGAGCCTCGAGAAGAACATCAAGGCAAAGGCAGAAGCTGACGCAAAGGAAGCAGCTGCTAAGGCAGCCGCAGACGCGAAAGCAGCTGAGGCCGCAAAGGCTGAGGCAGAAGCAGCAGCACAGGCTGCCGCCGCAGAAGCCGAAGCTCCTGCAGCTGAGGAAGTTGTTGCAGAGGCTCCTACTGAGGAGGCTGCGCCTGCTACTGAAGAAACTCCTGCTGCCTAATGCAGCCCACGCGACACGTCGTCGCACGCACACTGTTGTATTACTGATTACTCTGTTATGGATCCCTACTACGAATTTCTAGACTATGTGGTGAAGGCCCTCGTGGACCATCCCGAGGATGTAGTTATCACGCAGACCCACGATAACTTCGGTGTACTCCTCACCCTTACCGTGCACCCAGACGACATGGGTAAGGTGATTGGAAAGAACGGTCGCATTGCAACCGAGTCTATCCGCCCACTGCTTAAGGCCGTTGGCTTTAAGCACAGTGCGAATGTGAGCCTTAAAATCAATGAGCCAATGGGTGGCAAGCACTACGACGGTCAGGTGAAGAAGGACCTAAGCGACGTGCTCGGTTCACTCGGTTCCTAAGACTAGCGTTGAAAGCGGCGATGAGCCGCTTTCCTTGCGTATGCTTCGATTCCATCTCATCACACTATTTCCAGAAGCCTGCGACGCGTATCTCTCCGCGTCTATTTTGGGTCGCGCTCGCGAGAACAAGAAAATCAAAGTGGACTACCAAACGCCGCGCGACTTTGTGACCAACAAGTGGGGCAAGGTAGACGAGCGCCCCTATGGCGGTGGTCCTGGGATGGTGATGACCGCACTCCCCGTAGTGAAAGCGATTAAGAAGTCGCTTGCGCGCCGCACCGGCAAGAACGCCATCATTTGGTTTGAGCCTGGTGCAAAAGCATTTGATAACAAAGAGGCCGACAAGCTCGCAAAGTTTGACGATGTGGTACTTGTCTGTGGCAGGTACGAGGGCATTGATACGCGCGCAAAGACCATTGCAAAGACCTTTGGAAAGCTGCACACCTATTCGCTTGGTGAAGCGGTATACACCGGAGGGGAAGTACCAGCCATGGCAATAGTGGACGCCGTCACGCGCCGTCTGCCTGGAGTGCTTGGTAAGGACGAGTCAGTAGAGGAGCGTCGTATCGCTAGTCGTGAGATTTTCACGCGCCCTGAAACTATTGAGTGGGAAGGGAAGAAGTACAAGGTTCCAGCAGTCCTTACGACCGGCAACCACGCGAACATCGACGCGTACCGTGCCAAGAAGGGAGGTAAGAAGTAACTGCGCCATAGTTTAGGCATATTGACAATACCCTCGTATGGGGGTATAATGTATGTGAGCTCGGCAACCGCCGGGAAGTCACCAAACTGTCACCTTCGGGGGTTTCAATGACGTTTTCCGCTCTCTACTTCGCGGTCATGATCGCAATCGCTGTCGGCGTGGGCATGCCCACGCTGGTGAAGTACGCGCTCAACCCGGCTCCTCGCGAGCCGCGCATCATCGCGTTCATCTGGGTCGCTCTCGCCGGCATCATCTTCTTCCTCCTGTCGGGGGGCGACGAGGTGCTGGCTTCGGCTCTGACCGGCGTCGCGCTCGGTGGTCTGCTGGTGCGCTTCCTCGCGCCCTACGCGTGGAAGCACGTGCAGTGCTCCCATGCCATCGAGGAGATCCGGCTTCTTCCTACCATGGAGGAGCGCAAGGTCTACTACGCCAGGCTGTCCGAGGACATCCAGGCGATGGTCGACAAGCGCACGCCTCGTCCGGACCTCTGGAAGGCGCCCGCGCAGCCGACTCTGTTGGCCAACTGCGCCAACCCGGGCGGCCCTGCGCCGGATCTCTGGACTCCGACCCGCAACTTCCAGCCCTACGACAGGACCGGTCGCTTGCTCTGAACCAACCGCCCCAATCCAGGGGGCACCAAAGGGCCCGCTTCTCCCAAGAAGCGGGCCCTTTTTCCTTGTCCACACACCCATTGACGCCCCTACGCCGTGCGAGGTATAGTTTCCTTACAACGAATGAGTAACGGGGGTACGGGGCAGTAGAACAAACACATAGGGAATTTTTAACAGCGTCTCGGGAATATACGAGAGACGTGGCTCGTGGTGCATACGGGCCCGTTTGGCGTTTTCTTTGAGACCATAAACCGAAAACGACATGCAGCAAAAAAAGCTCGTGCAGAAGACGTTCGGTGCATTCCAGGCACCGCGCGTACCGTTCCCGGATTTGGTTGGCCACCAGCGGGGATCGTTTGATTGGCTCATGAAGGATGGGTTGATGGAGCTCTTCAAAGAGTTCTCTCCTGTCTCTGATTATTCCGGTAAGAAGTTCGAGCTCCGTTTTGACGGGTTTGAGATTGGCGACCCCAAGGGTACCGAGGAGGAGGCGCGTGAGAACATGCGCACCTACGAGGCTCCGGTAAAGGTTTCCGTTACCTTGGTCAACAAGACCTTTGGTAGCGAGAAGACGCAGGAGATTTTCCTCGCGGACATGCCAATCATGACGCCGCACGGAAGCTTTATTGTTTCTGGTGTTGAGCGTGCCATCGTGCCGCAGCTCGCTCGCTCCTTTGGTGCGTTCTTCGTTGCAGAAGAGACCAAGGGCAAGCAGTGGTTTGGCGCAAAGATTATTCCTGCACGTGGTGTGTGGATTGAAATTGAGTCAGACGCGGACGGTGCTATTTATGTGAAGATTGATCGCAAGCGCAAGTTCCCGGTTACCAACCTCCTTGCAATCATGGGAGCTGGGCTTCGCGAGGAGCTCATCGGCAAGTTCAAGGGTAACGAGGCTGCAGTTCGCGCTATCGAGACCACGCTAGCTAACGACACTGCGCAGACGCTGGACGAGGCGTATGTAGAAGTGCACCGCCGCATGCGCGACGGTGATTTGGCGACCCCAGACAACGCAAAGCAGTACGTGAACGCACTCTTTGCGGTTGATCGCTACGACCTCTCTCGTGTTGGTCGTCACCGCCTCAACATGCGTTTCGGTCTTCCAACCGATAAGAAGGCACTGGACCAGCGCGCACTCACCGTGGACGACCTCGTTCGCATCGTGGGAGAAATCGCACGCCTAAACCAGGACCCGAACGCACAGCCAGATGACATCGATCACCTCGGCTTCCGCCGTGTTCGCTTCGTGGGTGAGCTCCTTCAGGCACGCATGCGTGTTGGTATGAGCCGCATGAAGCGCAACATCCAGGACCGCATGAGTACGATTGAGTCAGAGACGTCACTCCCTATGGCGTTTGTGAACCCACGTCCACTCCAAGCATCTATTCGTGAATTCTTCACGGCCAACCAGCTATCGCAGTTCATGGATCAGCAGAACATTCTTGCGGAGCTTGAGAACATGCGCACCGTATCAGCACTCGGACCCGGCGGACTCACTCGTGAGCGCGCAGGCTTTGAGGTGCGCGACGTGCACCCGTCGCACTACGGACGCCTCTGCCCAATCCACACACCAGAAGGAGCAAACATCGGACTTATCCTTCGTCTTGCACTACACGCTCGTACCAACGAGTTCGGTGTTATTGAGACTCCGTACGCAGTGGTAAAGAAGGGACAAATCACCGAGGAAATTGTCTACCTAAACGCACTTGAAGAAGAGGAGCACGTTATCGCGCACGGCGCGACACCAGTAGACGACAAGGGTCGCATCACCGTCGAGTCTATCGAGGCTCGCAAGGGTGGAGAGCCTGCAGTGGTTCGTCGCGATGAGATTGACCTCATCGATTCATCTACCTACCAGATGTTCTCTGCAGCTACTGCGATGATTCCATTCGTGGACCACGACGACGCAAACCGCGCACTCATGGGTTCCAACATGCAGAAGCAGGCAACGCCTGTCCTTATCCCAGAGGCACCGTTAGTTGCTACCGGTATTGAAGGACACGCTGCAATCAACACAGGCCGTCTTGTGGTAGCGGAGGAGTCAGGGTCTGTTACCTACGCTGACGCTCGCCGCATTGTGGTAGAGGACAGCAAGGGCAAGGCCAAGGAATACAAGCTCGCAGGACTAACCCAGACCAACCAGAACTCTGCTTTTAGCCAGCGCCCAGTGGTTCGCACTGGCGACAAGGTAAAGAAGGGAGACGTGCTCGCAGACGCATCAAGTTCCGACCAGGGCCAGATGGCACTTGGACAGAACGTACGCGTTGCGTTCATGAGCTGGAACGGAGCTAACTATGAGGACGCCATCATCGTTTCTGAGCGTCTCGTAGAGGAGTCCAAGTTCACCACCGTACACATCGAAGACTTCGAGTGTGCCGTGCGCGACACCAAACTTGGTGCTGAAGTCACTACGCACGACATTCCAAACGTCGGAGAGCTTCGCTTGAAGAACTTGGACGAGGAAGGAGTGGTACGCATTGGTGCTGAGGTACGCCCTGGCGACATCCTCGTTGGAAAGGTAACCCCGAAGGGAGAGACCCAGCTCACTCCTGAGGAGCGCCTTCTTCGCTCTATCTTTGGCGACAAGGCCAAGGACGTGAAGGACACCTCGCTTCGCATGGAGGGGGGAAAGCGTGGTCGTGTTATCGGCGTACGTGTCTTCTCTCGCGAGAAGGGAGACCAGCTTGAAAGCGGCATCATCAAGAAGATTGTGGTGACCGTAGCCCAGGTACGTAACGTCTCTGTGGGAGACAAGCTCGCAGGTCGTCACGGAAACAAGGGAGTTATCTCTCGCGTGCTTCCGGTAGAGGACATGCCATACGACGAGAACGGCAACCCAGTGGACGTCATTCTTACCCCACTCGGTGTGCCTTCTCGTATGAACTTGGGACAGATTCTCGAACTTCACCTAGGCCTTGCGGCTAACACCCTTGGCTACCAGGCAATCGTGCCTCCATTTGCAGGAGCTACCGCAGACGAGATTCGCGACGAGCTTGAGAAGGCAGGACACAGCCGTTCCGGAAAGATGCAGCTCTTTGATGGGCGCACCGGTGACGCGTTCGCGCAGACTATTTCCGTGGGCTACATGTACATCTTGAAACTGCACCACATGGTGGAGGACAAGATTCACATGCGCTCCATCGGTCCGTACTCACTCATCACCCAGCAGCCGCTCGGTGGAAAGGCGCAGAACGGAGGTCAGCGCTTTGGAGAAATGGAAGTGTGGGCGCTCCTCGGATATGGAGCTGCCTACACGCTCCGCGAGATGCTTACTATCAAGTCCGATGACATCACGGGTCGCTCTGCAACCTTTGATGCAATCGTGAAGGGCGAGCCAGTATCACACGCAGGCACCCCAGCATCGTTCTCCGTACTTACTAACCAAATCCGCGGCCTCGCGCTCGACATCGAGCCGATTGAGGGCGTAGACGCATAATCTCTTCTTCTATGGCTACATTCCCCCAGAAGCGTGCGTACGGTCCCCGAAAGAATGAGTGGAGCGCACTTCGCCTTTCACTCGCTTCACCAGAGCGCATCCTTTCATGGAGCCGTGGTGAAATCACGAAGCCGGAAACCATCAACTACCGCACGCAGCGCTCAGAGAAGCACGGCTTGTTCGACGAGAAAATCTTCGGACCAGAGCGCGACTACGAGTGTTACTGTGGCAAGTACAAGGGTATCCGCTACAAGGGCATCGTGTGTGACAAGTGTGGTGTTGAAATCACTCGCTCAATCGTGCGCCGTGAGCGCATGGGTCACATCGAGCTCGTAACGCCAGTTGCTCACATCTGGTTCCTTCGCTCAATGCCGTCACGCATGGCACTCATCTTGGGTGTTCCTGCAGCAGACCTCGAGAAGGTTATCTACTTCGCTGGCTACATCGTCACCAAAGTGAACGAGGAAACCAAGAAGCGTCTTCTCGCAGAGCTTGAGGCAGAGTACAAGACCAAGCACAAGCTTGCCGAGACCGACTCTGCTCGTGAGCAGTTGAAGGAGCGCATGACGGTAGCAAAGCAGGAGATTGATTCTGTGGTTGTTGGTCGCGTCTTTGACGAAATCTCATACCACCGTTTTAGTGTTCGTTACTCAACACTCTTCGAGGCAAAGATTGGAGCAGAGGCTATCTACGATATCTTCCGCACTATGGACTTGGTTGCACTTAAGGAGAAGCTCGAGGAGCGCTATCCAAAGGCAGCAGCTGCAGAGCGTGAGAAGCTTGCAAAGCGCATCGCGCTTATCACCAGCATGACGGCAGCGGACATTCGCCCTGAGTGGATGTTCCTCACCAAGATTCCGGTGATCCCGCCAGCACTTCGCCCTATGGTGGCGCTTGAGGGTGGACGTCACGCAACCAGCGACGTAAACGACCTCTACCGTCGTGTTATCAACCGCAACAACCGTTTGAAGAAGTTGCTCGATATTCACGCACCAGAAGTTATCCTTCGTAACGAGAAGCGTATTCTCCAGGAAGCAGTTGATGCACTCCTTGATAACTCTATTCGCAAGAGTGGAGCTGCCGGAGGTGCACTTACTCCAGCACAGCGTCGTCCGCTGAAGTCTCTTGCTGACTACCTAAAGGGTAAGCAGGGATACTTCCGCCAGAACTTGCTTGGAAAGCGCGTGGACTACTCAGGTCGTTCCGTGATTGTGGTTGGACCTGACCTCGAGCTTGATGAGTGTGGTCTTCCAAAGCACATGGCACTTGAGCTCTTCCGTCCATTCGTTATCGCAGGACTCTTGCAGCGCGAGCTCGCGTTCAACATCCGCGGAGCAGGGCGCTTGATTGAGGACTCGGTACCTGAGGTATGGGAGATTCTTGAAGAGGTGATTGATGGTAAGCACGTGCTCCTAAACCGCGCACCAACGCTTCACCGTCAGGGTATCCAGGCATTCCGTCCTCGTCTTATCGAAGGCGATGCTATCCAGCTTCACCCACTCGTGTGTCCAGCCTTCAACGCAGACTTCGACGGAGACCAGATGGCTATCCACGTACCACTCTCAGAGGAGGCACAGTGGGAGGCAAAGAACATGATGAGTGCAAACAAGAACATCATTAAGCCGGGAGACGGCAAGATGATTGTTATGGTGCACAAGCCGCTTGATATCGTGCTTGGTACCTACTGGCTCACCAAGGCAATGCCAGGAGTATTGGGAGAAGGTAACTACTTCCAGTCTCCAAACGCAGCCATCTTGGCCTACGATCACAAGGGTATTGATCTTCGCGCAAAGATTAACGTGATGCCACTTCCTGGAAAGGAGAAGTACAAAGCATTGGTTGAGAAGGGAGGTACGTTTGAGACCACGGTGGGACGACTCTTGTTCAACACCGTGCTTCCAAGCGACTACCCATTCGTAAACGATGCCATCAGCAAGAAGGTGCTCTCAGCAATCATGGACGACTGTATCGTTCGCTACGGCATCGATGCACTTCCAAACATTGTGAACAAGATCAAGCGCTTCGGCTTTGAGTACGCGACCAAGTCGGGTGTCTCATGGAGCCTCGACGACGTATCCGTGCCTGAGGGCAAGGGCGCAATCATCGCCGCTGCGCGCGAGAAGGTAGAGCGTGTTGAGAGCGATTACCGCGAGGGTCTTCTCTCTGCTGACGAGAAGCGCCGTATGGTAATTGAAATCTGGCACCACACCAAGACCGAAGTAGAGACACTTGTTGAGGCAGCACTTGATCCAGCAGGGTCCGTGCACGACATGGTGCGCTCTGGTGCTCGTGGATCCATCGGAAACCTGACCCAGATGGCAGGTATGAAGGGTCTCATCCAGAACACCGCCGGTGACACTATCGAAGTGCCTATCGTGTCTTCGATGACCGAGGGACTTACTCCCGTGGAGTACTTCATGTCTACTCACGGTGCTCGTAAGGGTCTTACTGACACCGCGCTTGGAACAGCGCGTGCAGGATACCTCACTCGTCGTCTCTTCGATGTTGCGCAGGACTCAATCATCACAGAGCAGGATTGTGCTACCAAGCGTGGCATCACCATCAACCGTATTTCAGCATCTGGAATCTCTATCGATTTCGCTGATGCAGTTCGTGGTCGCACACTTGCAGCAGATGCTGCTGGATTCAAGAAGAATCACTACATCACCGCAGAGGACGCTCGCACAGTTGCAGCAAGCGATGTTGCGAACGTGGTCGTGCGCTCACCAATGAGCTGTGAGACCCGCTACGGCATCTGTGCAACCTGTTACGGAATGGACTTGACCACACAGGAGATCGTTGATCTCGGCGAGGCAGTGGGAACCGTTGCTGCACAGGCTATTGGAGAGCCAGGAACTCAGCTCACGATGCGTACCTTCCACGCCGGAGGAACAGCGTCGGTGGGTGGAGACATTACCTCAGGTCTTCCTCGTGTTGAGGAGGTGTTTGAGAAGCGCTCACCAAAGAACCCGGCCGTGGTGTCTAAGTTCGACGGAATCATTTCAGAGATTCGCGAGAACGGCCGCGACAAGGTACTTGTCGTATCTCCAAAGCAGGGTCAGGGCAAGAAGGATGGTTCAGCTACCGAGTACGTAGCACCATACCCTCGCCAGGCACTCGTGAAGGTGGGCGACGAAGTAGCACGTGGACAGCTTCTTACCGACGGTTCTGCAGACCTCGATGATCTCTTCGAGTACGCAGGACGCGCGATGGTACAGGAGTACATCATTGCGGAGACCTCTAAGATTTACGAGCTTCAGGGAGCGAGCGTATCTCGCAAGCACCTTGAGGTGGTTGTGAAGCAGATGTTCTCTCGTGCAAAGGTTACGGAGACTGGTGACTCTGAGTGGTCAGTAGGCGACGTGGTTGAGCACTGGGAGATGGAGGAGGAAGTGAAGGCAATGGAGGCAGACGCAAAGATTCCACCAAAGGCACGCGAAATGGTGCTTGGAATCAAGGAGTCTGCACTCTCACGTCGTTCATTCCTTTCTGCTGCGTCCTTCGAGCAGACAACGAAGATTCTTATCAACGCAGCTCTTAAGGGCTCAGTCGATACGCTTCGTGGTCTTAAGGAGAACGTTATCCTTGGACGCTTGATTCCTGCCGGAACTGGTTTCGGTGGCAGCAAGAAGTTCGCTGCAATTGACGCCATGCAGGAGCGCCGCGCAGCAGCACAGCGTGTGCTTGATGCGGAGCGGTTGGCTGAGGAGGCTGAGACCTTGCAGAGTTCAGTACAATAGTTGGCTCGTTCGGGAACATCGCTCGCAGAGTACAGAATAATTTCTTGCTAGAAATTTTCTTCCTGCTCGGCTCGTCAGCCTGCGCAGAGCCTCTACTCGCGACATTCCCTCACGCAACTACTACGTACAGCAAAACACCGCGCCACTTGGCGCGGTGTTTTGTTTGATGGAGAAGGTATAAAAGAAGAACCGCCCAGGAGGACCGGGGCGGTCTCCTTGGGCGGCTTGTTGGTGATCAGACCGTGGCGGTCGGGTGGTCTTCGGGCGTGGGCCAGGCCATATTTGCACAGACACCTGGCTCATCGCCATTCAGCCACCCGCCGTTCTCCTCTCCGAGGAGATTGGTGAGGTCGTCGATGTTGTCGGTCTCGAAGGAGATCTCGATTTCGTCGCCGGCGGGCCAGTGAGCGACCCGGATGACGTCGAAGAAGTAGTCGGTGGTCTTCGAGACCCAGAAGGCCTCACCGATCCTCGGGCACACTGGCCAGAGGATAGGGCGGTGAACCAGCGAGTGAGCCTGGCCTTCCTTGCGACCCGCCTTCGAGATCTTTACGGTCAAAAGCAACTTCAGCATTTCTCAGCTCCTGAAAAGCCTCAAGCGAGGCGAACATTCATATATAGTATACGCTATACACAGTATATGTCAAGTATAGATGTGGCGCAGGAACGTGTAAGAAAAAGGGAAGTCAGGCGTCTTAATAGGTATGACGGTCGTTGGTGCAGCGCTCCCTGCAGGGGCCACGAACCGCCAGTCTATAGAGCCACAGTGTGCTTCGCGCTAGGAATACAGTCTAGATATAAAAGACGGCTAGCAGGCACCCATGCGTAGCATAATAGAATTCCGGTCTACATGACCCACACAAACACCCGCTTACGAGTCGGGTGTTTGTGCTTTATATATGAAGAACCGCCCAGAGAGGACCGGGCGGTCTCCTTGGGCGGCGTGCTGAAGCTGCGTCTTAGCAGTTCAAGAACTGGCTGAAGAACACGCGGCTGTAGTCAGCGACGACGGTCTCCAGCATGGATTGAATCGTCACGCCTCGACGTCGCACCGACTCAAGCCATTTGGCGGTGAGCACGACGTGGATTTCGCCCGAAGGCTTGAGCAGGGCGACCGTTTGGTACTGGCCGACGTAGAGCTTGATTTCTTCGCACGGCTGGAACTCGGTGCCAGGCGAACTCGAGGCCTGCACTTGTCTGGGTTCCTGCCCACGGAAGAAAGTGCGCGTCATGTGGGCCGACTGCACGAACAATTCCTCGGGCTTCTTCGGCTGCTTGCGCACCTTGGCGATGAACGTGATGCCCCCAGTGATTACGACGGTCACGGAGTTGAGCTCAGCTCCATCGAGCAGCAACCCGATGAGTTCGGGGGTGGTTGCTTCCCCAATGAATTCCTGGGTTTCAGTGCAGAGCGCTTTGAATTTGCGCATGAACAGGGCTCCTTGTGCCAGTGTTTCCTTACTGACCATACCTTAAAAAAGGATACTGTAAAGCGGACGCAGGGGCAGGAGAGCGGTAGTATATAGGTAATGGCCGTGGACACCGTCGAGCAGATAAAGCAGAAGCTCACCATACTGGACGTGGTGGGTAGCTACGTAAAATTGACGCGCGCAGGCAAGCACCACCGCGGCCTTTCTCCATTCAACAAAGAGAAGACCCCGTCCTTTTATGTGAACCCCGAGCGTGGCAGCTACTACTGTTTCTCCTCGGGCCAGGGTGGCGACATGTTCACCTTCATAGAAAAAATGGAGGGTGTGGACTTTAAGGGCGCGCTCAAAATCCTCGCAGAGAAGGCGGGAGTGGAGATTGTATACGATCGCGGGACGAGTAGTGCAGACAAGGGAAAAAAGGACCGGCTCTACGAAGCGATGGCGCGGGCCGAGAGTTTCTACACGGGGCTGCTTATGGATGGGAAGGATGTGCCAGGCAGTGCGTACGCATACGCGCTTTCGCGCGGACTCTCTCCAGAGACAATAAAGAACTGGGGCCTAGGCTACGCACCCGATGGATGGCGCGGACTCCTGGAGAAATTGATGGCAGACGGATTCACCCAAGCGGAGTCGGTAGCGGCGGGGCTTGTGAAGGAGGCCGACGAGAAGAAGGGCACCTACTACGATCGATTCCGCAATCGCCTCATGTTCCCGATTCGCGACTCTGCAGGGCGTACGGTGGCGTTCACTGGTCGGGCACTTGATCCTAACGATCAGGCTAAATACCTAAACAGCCCCGAGACGGACTTGTATAAAAAGTCAGAAATTCTCTTTGGTATGGACCGCGCCAAAGACGCCATCCGCGTGCGCGGCTTTGCACTCATGGTGGAAGGGCAGATGGACCTACTCATGCTCCACCAAATTGGATTCACCAACGCTATCGCGCTTTCAGGTACTGCACTCACCCCACAGCACCTCGCACTTATTAAGCGCTACGCGGACAATTTGATGTTGGCGCTAGATAGTGACCGTGCGGGACTCGCGGCCAGTCAGAAGAACGCCATCACCGCGCTCAAATCTGGCATGCGCGTAAAGGCCGTACGGATGCCAGCGGGGAAAGACCCCGCAGACCTGGCACTGGAGGATCCAAAAGATTTGACCAAGCGTATCGCAGACGCGCACAGCATCGTAGAATTTTTCCTACTGGTCCTTGCGGAGAATTATCCCGACTCACTTCGCTTGATTGTCGCAAGCGAGCGCGCCGTGCTCCCACTCATTGCGAGCATGGAGAGCGCTATGGAACGCGAGCATTTTGTGGGCATCGTTGCCCGGGCTTTGCAGTCCACGCCCGATGCGGTGCGCGACGGGTTAGAGCGCACCCGAAAAAGCATGGAGCAAGACGGGGGACCCGTACACGAGGGTGTAAGAAAAGTAGAGTCAGGTCGGCTACAGAATGTGCCCACCCATTCCTCTAGCGTGGGGGAGCGACACGCGATTTTAGTGCGCGCGATTGCCGAGAGCTATCCCGGCACAGCCCTTGCCGAAAGGCTGCAAAACGAGTATTCTCGTATTATCGGCTCACCGTTTCCGGACGACCAACTGCCCGAGCATGAAGTCTTTGAGGCAGGTATCGCTTATGGCGAGAATCCGGACGAGCACGCAGCTGACGATCTAATACGAGCTCTTGAGAAGGCGACCCTAGCGGAACGCCTTGCACACGTGTCTAAAGAACTCCGCCTAGCGGAATCTTCAGGCGACGAAATGAATGCACGGGCGCTGGCAGACGAAAGTCGCACTCTGGCTCGAAGACTCTCAGCACTTTCCTAGCGTTCACTTACTAGAACTCGTGCGCATCTAATCTCCTTTTCCTATGCCTACAAAAAAGACAGTGAAGAAGGTGGTCAAAAAAGCTGCACCTAAAAAGGCGGTGAAGAAGGCCGCACCAAAGAAGGTGGCAAAAAAAGCTGCTCCTAAAAAAGTGGTGAAGAAAGTAATCAAGAAAACTGCTCCAAAAAAGGTGGTTAAAAAGACAGCGCCCAAAAAAGCAGCACCTAAGAAAACTTCCGCAAAGAAGGAGGGAATGAAGAAGGTGGTAAAGGTTGCGTTAACTGGAGCAAAGGCAAAGGCAGCACAACAGAACGAAACCAAGGCCGAGCACCTTATCAAGAAGGGTAAGGAGCGCGGCTACATCACGTACTCGGAAATTCTCCGCGAGTTCCCACACGTCGAGGACGATGTGTCCTTCCTCGAGGAGCTCTACGAGCGCTTCGCGGTTTCTGGCATCGACATTCTTGAGGGCGGCATGCTCGAGGACAATGCAGACGAGTACCTCGCTACCCGCAACATCAAGGGACGCGATTCTTCGGGCTACGACTCTATTCAGATTTACCTCCGTGAGATTGGACAGTACCCACTGCTAACCGCCTCAGAGGAGCGAGAGCTCGCGCAGCGCATTGACGCCGGCGACGACGAGGCGCGCAACATTCTTGCGCGCTCTAACCTCCGCCTCGTGGTGTCTATTGCAAAGAAGTATGTAGGACGCTCACCAGACCTTACCCTCCTAGATCTTATTCAGGAAGGAAACCTCGGTCTCTTCAAGGCCGTAGACAAGTTTGACTGGAAGAAGGGCTACAAGTTCTCTACCTACGCTACCTGGTGGATTCGCCAGGCTATCACTCGCGCACTTGCAGACCAGTCTCGCACTATTCGTATTCCGGTACACATGGTGGAGACCATCGCCAAGTACAAGCAGGTGTCTCGCCGCCTCGCGCAGGCGCTTGGTCGCGACCCACAGCCAGAGGAGGTTGCTATTGAAATGGGTGTAGAAGTAGACAAGATTTACCAGATTGAAAAAATCAATCAGGACACCCTTTCTCTAGAGAACCCAATCGGTTCAGACGACGACGACCGCTCAACACTCGGAGACTTTATTGCAGACGACAAAATTCCGTCTCCAATTCAGGAATCTTCAGAGCGCATCCTCGGTGAGCAGGTGCGTGACATCCTAGATGACCTCTCTCCAAAGGAGCGCAAGATTTTGGAAATGCGCCATGGACTGTTGGATGGCGTGTACCACACCCTTGAGGAGGTGGGGAAGGAGTTTGGGGTTACGAGAGAGCGTATTCGTCAAATCGAGGCGAAAGCCTTGGAGAAAATTAGAACTCATGAGAAGTCCCGAAGACTCAAGAGTTACTAATTTTATCCTCGCAAAAGCATCTCAGCTACGTCGTTACGGGTCCCTCGCGGGCCCGTTCGTCGTATCACTCATACGCCTCAGGTCCCGCGCTTCCCGTGCCTTGTCCCTGAGCCCTTTTGCGGGCTTTACGGCGCTGTCCTGCACCTAGCATCTAGGTTCTTTTTGCTTCGCTTATTGGGCAAGAATCTGCATAGTTTTCTACCTAGATTCTGTTATCATAAACTTATGTCAGGGCGACGAAAAGAGAAGAGCAATACTCGTTCGGGATTGGACGAAATAATGGGGATGATAGTTTTTCACCCAACCACGCAAACACTCTGCAGTAAGAAAACATGAAGATAAATTTTTCGGATGTACAACGGAACGTATCCGAAATAGCGAATCGTCAGGAATATTCTATTGATGTTCTGTACGAACTGATGGCAGCTTACGGCCGCTCTGCTTCATCAATTACGAAACTTAGGAATGGCGTTCTCAACCTTGCAGAGGACAAAGACACTACGATTCTTCAACGAGGAGTAGTGTATTTCAAAGTCGTTACGAATGCTAGAAGTTTACCATCAGAAATAGAAAAACTTGAACAAGACCCGCTTACTCAGCGTTACAATCCTCGTTTCCTGATAGCAACAGACCTTAAAACTTTTGCAGCGAAGGATACAAAGAAAAGCAATACTCTTGAAATTACTTGGGCTGGTGTCGATAGAAATATTGATTTCTTTTACGGGTGGACGGGTGATGAGGTGATTGATGAAAAAACTGAGGCTGCTGCTGATCGTCGAGCTGCAGATAAAATGAAAGAACTATATCAGGAAATCGAGAAAGTTAACTTGATTAAGCTTGAGAACAAAGAAAGCAACTTTCGCCACCATCTAAACGTATTTTTCACTCGATTGCTTTTTTGCTTTTTTGCGGAAGACACCAACGTCTTTTCGAAAGATGAAGATAATATATTTACGACCGCAATTAGGGATTTTACACAGACTGATGGTTCAGATTTGGATGTGTTTCTCGCAACACTGTTTGAGTCGCTGGATGTAGAAGACAAAAGTGCTTACACCAGCCCCTACTCTAAGTTCCCATATGTAAATGGAAAACTGTTTGATAAAAGTATCGCAATAGAAATTCCTAAATTCAATGCACAAGCACGGCATCTTATATTAAGTTGTGGAGCTCTAAGTTGGGCTGAGATTAACCCGGATATATTTGGCTCCATGTTCCAAAGTATTGTCGACGAGGACCATCGCTCTACCCACGGAATGCACTACACAAGCGTTCCAAATATCATGAAGACCATTGAGCCCTTATTTTTAGATGAGCTTCGTGAAGAGTTTGATACAAACTACGACAATAAAAAGAAGCTGGAAAAGTTACATGACAGAATCTCAAAGATTAAAATTTTTGACCCTGCTTGTGGGTCCGGAAACTTTTTAATTATTGCCTACAAGGAGTTAAGAAAGCTAGAGCATGCAATTATTGAAAGACTCTACGATGATGAGTTTAAGCGCACCGCATTAGCGGGGAAGCTCAAATCTACAATTGAGCTAGACCATTTTTATGGAATTGAGATAGATGACTTTGCATGTGAAGTCGCTGTACTCTCACTTTACCTCGCCAAGCATCAAATGAATATTGAGTTTGAAAAGCAGTTTGGTAAGGAAATAAAGCTGATTCCATTGGTAGACACTGCAAATATTGTTCATGGAAATGCGGCTAGGCTGAATTGGCAAGAAATTTGCCCAAATGTCCCAACGAAGAAAAGTATGGTTCATGAGCAACAAGGGCAGCTAATTGTTACTGAAGATAGTTCCGCCCATCTTTTGATTGAGGAGGTGTGGGATGAAATTTATCTAATAGGTAATCCGCCATATTTAGGTTCTCGAAACCAAGATAGTGAACAAAAAGCGGATTTAAAATTTGTCTCAAAAGACAATTATAAAAGCCTCGATTATGTTTGCATTTGGTTTATAAAGGGTGCAGAGTATATTTTCGGGACTAGTGCAAAGATGGCCTTAGTGTCCACCAACTCAGTTACTCAAGGAGAATTAGTCTCATTGTTGTGGCCTAATATACTAAGACGGGTTGAAATTGGTTTCGCCCACCTTTCATTTTCTTGGTCAAATAGCGCAAAGGGTAAGGCAGGAGTAACGTGCGTTATCATTTCTCTTCGTAATAAGTCCAAATCCACAAAATATATCTATGATAATGGTATTAAAAGTGTTGCCAAATCAATTAATGGCTACTTAGCTGAGGCAAAAGAAATTTACATATCAAGGAGATCGTCTCCACTTTCCCAATTGCTTCCTCCGATTAGGTCTGGGTCTATGCCAAATGACGGTGGAAATTTAGTGTTGAGCGACGATGAAAAAAAAGCGCTTCTTGCTAAATATCCCGATAGTTCAAAATTTGTTAAGCAATTCATGGGCTCTGCTGATCTCATTCGAGGTGTAAAGAGGTGGATATTCTTTATTGGGGAAGACCAGCTAGAGGAAGCACTCAAGGTGCCAGACATAAAGAAAAGGTTAAACGCCGTAACAAACCATAGGCTTTTAAGCAGTGAACAGAGTACTAAGAATATAGCCAATTCCCCAAATAGCTACTATTATAGTCCACACAGAAATACAGAAGCAATAATCGTTCCTTTGGTTTCATCTGAGCGGCGTGAATATATTCCTTGTGGCTATGTAGATGGTCATACAGTAATTTCAAACCTGGCTTTCGCAATATATGATGCCGAACCATGGCTTTTTTCAGTTATTAACTCCAGGATCCATTTAGTCTGGATGATTGCTATAGGGGGTAAGATGGAGAGTCGCTATAGATATTCGTCATCACTCGTATATAATAATTTTCCAATTCGTCAGATCAGCGAGGTTGAAAGAAGAGAGCTTAATACGTCAGCGCAACAAATACTGTTGGCACGACAGAACCATACTGAGAAAACTCTTGCCGAGATGTATGACCCTGATAAAATGCCAAATGACTTACGCGAAGCGCATCATCAGAATGACCTACTGGTAGATAAGTTATATCGTCAAAAGCCTTATGCTAATGATGAAGAGCGTCTCGCAGATTTGTTTAAACTGTACGAAGAAATGGTAGCTAGGGAAGAAAAATAAATATGAATAAGGAGACTATAAACATAATTGAAAATACTTACGAGCAGACTGGTGCAAGTAAGCACACCAACGAATTTGGTATGCGTGAAATGCAACGGCGTGCCTATGAAAAGCGAAATAGTAAGCACTTACTTATAAAGGCTCCTCCTGCTTCCGGAAAGTCACGCGCTCTCATGTTTATCGCTTTGGATAAATTATATAATCAAGGAAAAAGGAAGGTGATTGTTACTGTGCCTGAAACTTCAATTGGAGCATCGTTTTCTAATACAATGCTAACGAAAGATGGTTTCTACGCTGACTGGGTAGTTGAGCCTAGGAATAATCTGTGTGCCGGTAGCGGTGACGATAAAAGTAAAGTAAAGGCTTTTGTCAGATTTATGAATAGCGAAGATAGAGTA
>CAYITJ010000011.1:0-18331 GCA_964366435.1 uncultured Candidatus Saccharibacteria bacterium | reverse complement strand
GGAGCCTGCCGGAGATAGTGCGCACCGTGCTCCCCTTCAACCCCGAATCGTTTGAGTCCTACGACGATCACACCTTCTCACTTGCCGTGCGCTTCCTTCCGCAGATGCTCTCGCAGATGGGACTTTTGCCTGCAATTCGTCTTGGTCTCTCGTTCATTCCTGAAGTATTCATGGTGCTTCGTGGTGGCGTGCCAAAGCTTGTCCTTATGGCTGAGTTTTCAGAGGACACTGCCGAACAAGCCCTCTTTGCCGCAAAAAAAGCGAA
The DNA here is from genome assembly GCA_964366435.1 of uncultured Candidatus Saccharibacteria bacterium. GTDB lineage: Bacteria > Patescibacteriota > Minisyncoccia > Phycocordibacterales > Phycocordibacteraceae > C7867-001. The sequence goes on along the minus strand of CAYITJ010000011.1, from coordinate 18,066 downwards.
CGATGCACTCAAGCCGCTTGAGCTCACCATGAGCATAAAGCGCAACGAGCAAGAAGCGCAGAAGTATTGGAAGGTTCGCCGTGAGAGTTTCTCACTCTTACGCAAGAGTGTGCGCGGCATGTACGCAGCCCCATTCATTGATGACTTTGTTGTCTCGCCCGACTGCTACCCCGAGTTTCTGCCAAAGCTGGATGCGCTCCTTGCCGAGTACAAGGATAGATTTGTGTACACCATTGCAGGCCACATCGGAAACGGCAACTTCCACATCATTCCGCTTATGGATTTAAGCAAGAAGGAAACGCGCGACGTGGTGCTTGAACTTGCGCCTCGTGTCTACGACCTGGTCATTGAGTACGGCGGAACAACGACCGGCGAGCACAATGACGGCATTATTCGCACCCCGTACCTGCCACAACTATTTGGCGCGGGCATTGTCGCGCTCTTTGAAGAGACCAAGCGCATCTTTGACCCGTTAGATATATTTAATCCGGGTAAAAAGGTACACGGAACCTTCGCTGACATTGAGCGAGACATGATTAGAACCAAATAGCGCGTGCTACGATATTTTTCATGACGACTTCACACCCCGTTCTCCCCACCGGCATGCGCGAGAGCCACAGCGCTCACGAGGCATTAGTACAAGCGCTAAACGACGACACCACCAGAAACGAGTACGCAGCGCCCTACGACAACTACAAACCGATGCTCGTACCGAGAATCCTCGGGTGGATTTTGGTGACGGCAGGCAACACCGTCTATGGACACCGTCCTTCGTATGGAAAGTTTAAGGCGGTGGAAGTTATTGCGCGCATTCCGTATCAGTCGTGGGAAGTAGCGGCGTACACCATCCTCACTGGTTTCTATGGCGACGAGGCACGCGCGATAAAGCTTGCAAAGACAAGCAGCTTTAGCCGCCAAGCCCAGGACAACGAAACCATGCACGTGGTGGTCATCACTCAAATTACCAAGAAACTTAAGTGCACGGGGTTCTTCCGTCACACGCTTATTCCTCTTCTCTTTGCCTTTTTCTACTTCTGGACTATCTGGCTTCTCTATATGGTGTCGCGTCGTGCTGCACTTGAATTGAACTACCTCTTTGAGAGTCACGCCTACGACCAGTATTCAAAGTTCCTTCACCTGCATGAAGCAAGACTTAAAGACACTCCCATTGTCTCTGACTTCCTTACCTTCTATGGCCGTAGTTGCCGCAGCGAGTACGAACTGTTCCAGTCAATTCGAAACGATGAGCTCATCCATCGTAATCGCTCCATTCGCGAGCTAGAATTGCGCGACTGCTAGCAGTAGCGCTATCCCCACACATGCATGTGTGCCTTGCGAAAAGGCCCAGTCTGTAGCATAGTGGAGATAACTCGCAAGGCAGGTGAAGCTTATCGCGGCATATGTGTCGCATCAAAGTGTTCGAGCGGCGAGGTTATCCAAGTATCTCACAGCCCCCATGGCAACAAGCAAGCTCTATGTAGGCGGTATTCCATACCGCACAACCGAGGACGAAATGCGTACTATCTTTGAAGAAGCTGGTACCGTTACGTCGGTAAGCATTATCAGTGACCGTATGACCGGCCGCTCACGCGGATTCGGCTTCGTGGAAATGGCGTCTGAGGAAGAAGCTCAGGCTGCTATTGACCGCTGGGACGGAAAGGAATTTGATGGCCGCATGCTATCAGTTTCTATGGCTCGTCCTCAGGGTGACCGTCCTCCTCGTGAGGGTGGCGACCGCGGAGGGTACGGCGGTGGTAATCGCGGCGGCTTCGGCGGTAGCGACCGTGGTGGAAACCGCGGTGGCAATGGAGGTGGTTACGGCGGCGGCTTCGGCGGCGGTGACCGCGGAGGCTACTAATAGCTTCACACGGAATTCAGCCGGGAGAGCAATCTCCCGGCTGTTTTCTTTATGGAGTGGCCTGCGCGCGGTACAGTGTTGCGTATGGATATAGACCCCGCTGACATCAAGCACCTCTACCGCGACAAGTACGCGGGAGACACGCACGCTGATATGCGGGAGGATTTGATTCGTCTTCAATCAGGCGAGCCACTTGCCTACGTGATTGGCTGGATTCCCTTCCTTGGTCTTTCACTGCGTCTGGATTCGCATCCGCTCATTCCACGGCCCGAGACTGAGTGGTGGACCGAGGCACTCATTGCGCACTGTAAGGAAAAGTATGCTGACGTAAAAATTTCCGTTCTTGATTTGTGCGCAGGCTCCGGAGCTATTGGCTTATCCGTATTGCAAGCAGTGGACACAGCGACAGTGTCGTTTGCAGAACTCTCTCCTGTACACACAGCGCTCATTGCTATGAACCTAGACGAGAACAAGCTTGATAAGGCGCGCGCAACCATACGCAGCGGTGACTTGTTTGCGCCGTTTCAAAACGAACGATTTACTATCATTGCCACCAACCCGCCCTACATCCCCGAGGGACGCGAGCTTGACCCGAGTGTGATGCACTACGAGCCGCACGAGGCACTCTTTGCTGGAAGCGATGGCCTTTCAATTATTCGTCGGATAGTACAAGAGGCTCCCGACCACTTGATGCCTGGCGGTGAGCTATGGATGGAGTGCGATACGACTAATGCCGAGCAGGCAGGAGCACGTATGCGTGAGCGTGGGTTTAGCAGTGTAGAGATACGCAATGACCACTATGGCAGGCCACGTATCGTCGTGGGATACTTTTCGTAATGGAACAAGAAGCGCCCGTAGCGTTTGAAGGTATATCTTCACCCACTGAGGTATTCGGTCCACTTTTGGCGCAGATAAATGTCCCTGCAACCATTTCTGTAATCGCGTGGATTCTTTTTGCTATTTGGCTCATCTACACCGTGGTGGCGAGCTATCACTTGCTACGCTACGGACACAGCACCACTGTAGCCGTGCCAGCTATTATTACCCATGTGTTTGTGTCGGTAGTACTGGCACTCTTTATTGTGAGCGGCCTTACGTAATCCTCTTCCTATATGTCTACACATCTCTTATATGCAAGGCGCGGGAAGACGAGGAGCGGAGGCGCACTAGCAGTACGACGCAGTCACGAGTCGGGGAGCGCGACGCATCGAAGTACCCGAAGGGGTGCAACGACGCAGATAAGGATGTTAGGCATATAGGCTATGGAGGAATTCGAACTTGAACCTGGCGAGAACGTCATGAAAGAAGTGCGTAAGCACTGGCTGGTGTTTCTTGGCATGCTCTTCCCCTATATCTTCCTTGCCATTCTTCCGCTCTTGCTCCCTGGGGTATTTGCATGGGCTGCTAGCCTCTACCCAGTACTACAAGGGGCGGCCAGCGCATTCACACTCGCCACACCATGGGTACGGATTGTCGTTGGTATTTGGTGGCTCATGCTGTGGATTGGTGCATTTACTGCGTTCACCAGCTACTTCTTAAATGTCTGGGTGATTACCAATCATCGCATTGTAAATATTCGTCAGTATCAATTTTTCAATCGTAAAGTATCAAGCTTCCTGCTTATGCGCGTGCAAGACGTCACTACAGAGACCTACGGCATTCTTTCAGACCTATTTGGGTATGGCTGTGTGCAGGTAGAAACCGCGGGCACCGCCTCCGATATGTTCCGCATGGACGGTGTTGCTGACCCACAAGGCATGCGCGACCTTATCATGAAGGAAATCGCGCTCCTGCATCACGGAAAGCCAGAGGCCTAAACCCACTCGCGTTTTTAGGTCCGCGACCGGTCTGGTACACTCCTATATATGAGCGAGAAAGAACCCCTCACCACCGAGCCCTACAAGGGCGTGCACGACTATTACCCGCAAGATTGGGCTACCGTTTCGGCGGTCTTTGATACTATCCGTGCCACCCTTAGGACGTACGGATACGAGGAGTACCAGGCATCCCCACTAGAGCGTGCGGAGCTGTACGAGAGCAAAACATCCGAGGAAATCGTGAGCCAGCAGACCTATACCTTCACGGACCGTGGCGACCGTCGCGTGACGCTGCGCCCTGAGATGACCCCGACACTCGCGCGCATGATTGCCGCGCGTCGTCGTGATATCCCGTTCCCTGCCCGTTGGTTCTCTATCGGCAATCGTTTCCGTTATGAACGCCCTCAGAAGGGTCGCTCCCGCGAGTTCTATCAGGCAGACGTTGACCTTGTCGGTCTTGGTGACGCACGAGGCGAAGCGGAAGTAGTCGTAGTAGCAGCAAAGGTATTGCGCGCGTTTGGTGCAACCGGTGAGGATTTTGTCATTCGCGTTAACTCGCGCGCGCTAGTGAATCAAGCTGGAGCATCCTTGGGATTAAGTACCGAGGAGACCACCGCATATCTTGGACTGCTTGATCGTAAAGACAAAATGCCCGCGGAGGAGTTTGAGTCCGCGCGCGAAGCCTTTCGCCGCAACGGAACCGACCCGCTCGAGCTCATACTCGCGCGCACCGACGAGGCAACGGACGCTGAGTATGCAAAAGTATTGGATCTGCTTTCGCAGTGGGAGGCACGAGGAATTACTAACGTGGTATTTGACCCAACTATTGCGCGTGGGTTCCTTTACTACACAGGACTTATTTTTGAAGTGTTTGACACGAATAAGGAGAATCCACGCGCGCTTCTGGGCGGCGGTCGCTACGACGGCCTTGTGGCGCTCTTTGGCGGGGAACAAATTCCTGCTGTGGGATTTGCCATTGGCATAGAGACACTTGTTGATTTCCTCACCACACACAATCTCCTTCCTGTTTCCTCAGCTGCCCCAACACTCTTTATTGGTGTGCCAGGCGCAGACGACAGCGCTCCTGCACAGGCACTTGCCGACACGCTACGTGAAGCTGGCATCTCGGCCATAGTGTATTCGGGCACCAAGTCGCTTGGGGACCAGATTAAGGAGGCGGTCCGCAGGACTACTCCCTACTTCCTCGCCTATGGAGAGGAAGAGCGCGCCTCTGGCTCGGTAAAGGTGAAGCACCTGGCAGACAGCACCGAGGAAGTGTGCGAGGTGGCGGGGCTTGTTGAGTTTCTCACCTAGCACATGCGGGAAATCACGTTTGATATTGAAACCGCAAATGCGTTTCCTACGCTTTCGCGCAATGATCTCTCCCGAATGGAGCTTGCCATTGTCGCTATTCACGATAGCGAGACTGACGAGTACTCATCCTATTCGAAGGAGGAGTTACCAAAACTCTGGCCCATCATTGAAACGGCAGACGTGCTCATTGGGTACAACTCAAACTCGTTTGACATTCCCCTTCTAAATAATTACTACCCGGGCGACCTCACTAAAGTTCGCTCGCTCGATTTGCTGGTAGAGGTGCAGAACACTCTGGGGCGCAGGCTCCGCCTCCAGTCGCTTGCCGAGGGTACGCTCAAGGTGGGCAAATCAGGCGACGGCCTGCAATCAGTGCGCTGGTGGCAAGAGGGACTTTACGACAAAGTACGCGAGTACTGCATCCAAGACGTGCGTATCACCCGCCGCCTGTATGACTACGCACTTGAACACGGCGCGCTCAAGTACAAGGACCTGAAGGACAGCAAAACTATTAAAATAGACACCTCGGCCTGGCGTACTGACCAGGACCGAAATGCATTCACGCATACCCTGCCGCTGTAGTTGCACCCAGATAGAAATGAGCGTACCGTAAGCTTCGTAGACTAGCTTCAGGCTGGTTAAAATAATAGGAGGCGCTCGTGCGCATCAAACTGTACTTTCCTCGGGTGATTGGCCCAACTATTCGCCCGAGCCTGTGCTCTTGTGCTGAGACAATCGGCAAGAAGCACGCCCAACAGGGAGAGCTGGTGTTCGTGGACGGTGTAAGCGCGGACCGGCCCGAAGACGATACCGCGGCGATCATCTGCGAAACGGATTATTGGCGCGTGAATACGCATCAGGGCAGCTACATTTTCCCCCGGCAACTGGCCGAGTCGCTGAGTGGAATTGCGAACCGGCACGTTCTCGTCATCGATCCTCAAGGTTCTCTGCGCGCCGACTCCAAGAACCTCTTTGACTTGTCGGTGCAGAAGGCTGGCTAGCGCCTTTCGCGGCCTCCGTCTTGTACGGAGGCCGCGCACTCTTTTACATTGCACGCATATTCTGCGTGCTATTATTTTTCTGTATGGATCAACTCAAATCTACTCCTTCTTGGGTACTCCCTGTGGCTATTATTGCGGCAGGCATTATTGTCTCAATTGCACTCTACTATGTGCGCGTAAACTCAGAGGTTGAAAAGGCGGCAGGTAATCCAGCGGTGGTACGCCCCGTAACGCCAAACGACCACCTCATGGGTAATCCAACCGCAAAAGTTATGGTGGTTGAGTACGGCGATATTGATTCCGAGCACACCAAGGACTTCAACGCTATCATGCAGCAAATCATGACCGGATACGCAGACAGTGGCGAGGTGGCCTGGGTCTTCCGTCACCTTCCTATTGTCGCGCTTCATGAGTATTCTGCCATGCACGCGTCTGCTGCTGAGTGTGTATCGTCTATCGCAGGGCCCGAGGCTTTCTGGGGCTTTCTGAACGGCATTGCAGCGCAGGCACCAGGCAGCAATCAGTTTGACCCGCGCGACTACGAGACCATCACCCGCGGTTTGAACGTTCCAACGGACATCTTGAACCAATGCATCTCACGAGGAACCTTTGAACAACGTGTACAGGACGACTACCAGAACGCTATGCTCGCTGGAGCAACCGGCGCCCCATACCTAGTCCTTCTCGTTAAAGGTAAGGAGCCTATCACCATTGATGGTGCACTTCCCTACACCAGCATGAAAAAAGTGCTTGAAGAGGCTCTCAAACGCGCTGGCGCCTAAGCTTTGACGACTGACTCACAGTGGTACACTAGAGAAGTACTATAACAGCGTAAGTAGAATAACTATGGAATGGCCATTTGGTAAGAAAATTCAGGGAGAGAAGCGTAGTGGAGATCCAGTTATTATGCAGAACCCAACCACTGGCGAAGTGATACGCGCAGAAAACTCTGGTGAGGTTGAGGGTGCTCTTCATGACAATAACCAGCAGTGGAAAGAGGCAGCGTAATCGTTCCTAAAAGAAAAGGACCCGCACTTATGCGGGTCCTTTTCTTTTATTTCTGCTACGCAAAGAGTGCCAGCAAATCGTCGTACTCACTCGCCTCCTTTGCCGGGCGCCATCGTCCTGTGAGCATCTCACTGAGTGCAGCGTCTAAATCCACCTCAAACTGAGTGTGCACTTCTGCTCCAAGCGGAATAGGTACCTCGTCCACACCGTCTGTGCGCACCTGGATGATGGACACACCGTGCGGCGTCTCGCCGTTCTGCCGAAGGAGGTAGTCGTAGAATGCGAGCTGCAGTGCAAACTTCGGGTCTGCCTCTTTTACGGTGGACGAGGTCTTGAAGTCCACGATGGTCTTCCTGCCATCTCGCTCAAGCACAGCGTCGAGCTTTCCAGAGAGGTGCACTTCTTCTCCTGCGACCGTGCGCACGGCGCGATACGTTTTCTCAATAGCAGTAGCCGTGCCAAACTGCGCACGCACTTCCGCGAACGCAGCGAGGCGCGCCCGCGCATCTTCGCCCGCCTGGTCAAAGGCACTCGTGCGCGGCATGAGCGAGCGGTGAAGGGTTGCGGCAAGTGCGCCATAGGCAGCGTCCTGCGTCCCGTCCTCTGCCATCAGTGCTGCAATACCTGCGTGCACCGCCGTACCGATAAGCATGCGTGCCTGCTCAGGCTCCTTTAAGTGAAGGACACGCCGCGCAAAGAACGTAGCTGGAGACTCCAGATAGTCAGCAAGCGCTGAAGGCGAGAGCCCTTCACCGGAAAGGTACTCGCGGGTAAGGCGCACAATAAGCTCGGGCGCATGCACATCAGCATGGAGCACTGGCAACGGATCAGAGGCAGGTGCCAGTATATTGAGTCCAGCAGGAATGAATACAGACGGCTTGCGCTCTCTTCCCTCCAGCGTCTCTGCAGCGTACGAGAGCACCACCGCATCCTTTGCGCGCGTGAGCGCTACATAGAACTGCTTTGCAGCGTCTTCTACATTCTTGCTCATGTCTACGGGCGATGGAATCTTTGCGGCCATCTTTCCCTTCTCCCATTCATTTTCAGTAAGCCCCACAATGAACACGTGTTCAAACTCCATACCCTTTGCTTTGTGTGCAGTGATGACCGTCACGCACCCCTCCTTCGTTGTTGCGGACGACTTCACCCACTCAAGCCCGTGCTCGCGTGCACGAGTCAATGCAAGCACGGCATCAGCGAACGAGATGTTCTGATCGCGCGCAACAATCTCTTCTAGGTATTCATAGAGTCTGCGCACAAGGGCCACATCTTCAATATGGTTTACATGCGAAAGTAGAAATGCGCGCGCTCCCGACAAAACCAACAATCGAGAAAATACTGAAAGAGGGCCTTCGGTCTGTGCGTAGCCTTGTGGGTCTTGCACCACCTCACCAATCTTTGGGAACTGCTCCAAAAGTGCGCGTTGTAAATCCTTGTCGCGCGTGCGAAGCAAGAATGTAGAACGCTCAGCAAGACCGGCTTCCCACCATGGTGCGAGCACCACTTCGCGTAGTGCTGCAGTATCAAGCGGGTTCGCAGCGGCCCGCATGAGCGACAGCAACGAGCGGATAAGCGGGCGCGAAGACAGCGAAATGTTCCCGGCTCGAAGGGTAGCAATCCCGCGGCCCGCCAGGTGTGTGGCAAACAACGACACGGTACTGTTGCGTGCAGCTATCACCGCAATCTCGTGAGGAGCGACTCCGTCAGCAAGCAGCTGCTCTACCAGTCCTGCCACCTGGTCGCGCTCAGCAAGCGGGTCTGGGGCCGCCAATAGGGTCATTTTTGCCTCCCCCGCTCTGGTAGCCGAGAGCGGCTTGTGCGCCCCGTGGGAGGCCGGAATATGGCCCAGGGCGGCATTGTGGGCCGCGTCTAGAATACCCGAAAGGGAGCGGAAACTCTCAGTAAGCGTCACCAGGGTCGCCCGCGGGTACTTCTCCATAAACTCGCGGAAGTGGGTAGAATCAGCACCCTGGAATCGGTAGATTGCCTGCTTCTCATCCCCCACCACAAACAGGTTCGGGTGCTCGTCAAAAGCAAAGCTGTCTAAGAGCGCGTGCTGATAGGCGTTCGCGTCCTGGTGTTCGTCGGCGAGCACGTACTGATACTGCTCCTGGAGTGCCGCACACAGTGCCTCGTCGCTTTGGAGCGCATCCACCACACCACGCAGCACGTCGTTGAAGTCGTACACACCCTCGCGGTCTTTGCGTTCCTCGTACGCCTCAAACAGTGCTACAGCTTCGTACACCTTCTCGAGGCGTTCCAATTTCTTGGTACCGTCTGGTTTGAAGTCTCCCTTCTTTCCGTACTTACTATCGCGGGTATAGTAATTACCCTCATCCGCTTTGATGCGGTCCTCCTCCTCGCGCGCCCACGCCAGGTACTGTTCGAGAGTCACGCGCTCACGCGTTAGGTCGCCATACAAGCGCGAGAGCTCGTGCAGGTACATAAACGGCGACTTGGGTGGGCGCAGGTGCACCACCTGCGCATGCTCAATCACCTCGCGCCACAACAGTGCCGCCTCCACGTCGCCAGCTAGGCGCTTCGTATTCCATGATGGGAAATAGTCTGCCCAATTCTTTAGTACGTAGTCACAAAATCCATGGAAGGTGTAGATGCCTACGTCGCGCGCGACCGTGTCACCCACAAGTCCTGCAAGGCGGGTGCGTACCGTTCGTGCTGCCGACTCGGTAAAGGTAAGGACCAATATGTTGGTGGGTGTTGCCTGCGTCTGGCGCAAAATGTTTGCAATACGCAGCGTGAGGATGTGCGTCTTGCCGGTACCAGGGCCCGCCACCACAAGGACCGGCCCCTCCACCGTGTCCACCGCAAGCTTCTGCGCTTCGTTCAGTTTCTTGTATCCCTCCAGGTATGCCACCGAGTCGTTCATTGCTCTATTCTACCTCCTTACAGCAAAGAGCAACGAATCGTGACAAAAAAGTGTTTTCGACGTACAAAGAAGGCTGTCGCACAACAACAGAGGGAGTTCTTTCTATGCTTATTCCCAGGATTTCCGACCTGGTTACCTATCCACTGAAAGGGGCCCGAGGAAACCGTGTCGGCCTGCTCCAGATCGACCCCAAATACGGTGTGCTCGGCGACCGCCGCTTCGCCCTGAAGCGCAAACCCACGGTGCCCGATACCTGGTCGCCAAAGGGCATGTTCTTCGTCGGCATGAACACGCCCGCCATGGTCGCGCAGGGACTCTGTCCCACTCCGCAACCTGACGAGGAGCTATCCTCAGCGGGTGTCCAGTGGCTACAGCGCAAGCTGGGTCTGTCCGAACCACCCGCGGTTCTCGACACCCAAGGGCGCTTCAACCTGACCGACTCCAAAGAACCCTACGTCTCCTTCCTGAACCTGGCCACGCTCGACCAGCTGTCGCAGGAAATGGGCGTCGAGCTCGATCCGGCACGCTTCCGCATGAACGTACTGCTCGAGGGTCTCGAGCCCTTCGAGGAGCTCTCCTGGATCGATAAGTATCCCGGGTCCAGGGAAATATCGTTCGGTGGCGTTCGTTTCCGAATCGAGGACCAATGCGAGCGCTGTAAGGCGGTCGAGGCCAATCCGGAAACGGGCATCTACGACCAACCAGTGCTGGAACGACTCGCCGCCATGATGGAAGAACGGGGGTTCCCTCCGTCTCCGCAACGCGGCAAGTTTGAAGTGATGGGCGTGCTCGCACGCCCGCTCACGCACGGCGTCCTGCGTATCGGCGACGGCATCTATTTCCACTAGACCCACCCCACAGAGAGGGACCAGTCCCCGCGGCGCGCTATGCGCCGCGGGGATTTCCTATATACTTTTCATACTATGGAAGATATCGAAATTGAGGAGCCAACCCGCGACGCTTTTGGGCACGAGCTTGAAAACGGCGACGAGGTTATTTTAATTAAGGACCTAAAGGTGAAGGGCGCAGGAGCGACACTGAAGAAAGGCAGTAAGGCAAAGAACATTCGCCTCACCGACAATCCCGAAGAGATTGAAGCACAAGTTGAAGGTATTCGCGGACTCGTCCTCCGTACTGAATTCGTAAAGAAAGCCTAGAGGTGATAGTGAGTGCGAATCACTTTCCGTAGCGCTTCGTGATTTGGAAGCGCTCGTGCTACCTGCGCCCAGAAGCGCGGGGAATGATTGTGCTCAATAGTGTGGCAGAGCTCGTGCACGATGATGTAATCGGCAAGCTCGCTCGGAAGGAATGCGATGCGGTAATTAAACGAGAGACTGTTCCGGTGCGAGCAACTTCCCCACCGTGTTTTTTGGTCGCGTATTGATACGGCCCCGTACGTGGTTTTGTACAGCGTATTGAAATAGACAAGGCGTTCAGTCGCAAGTGCGCGCGCAGCCTTGCGAGCTTCCTCATACGCACGCGAACCCTTACGTGGTCGCGGCAACTCAACAAGCGGCAGCCCGCCCCGGCGCTTACTCGCCTTTCGCTGCGCGTCTTCTATCCAGGCCTGGCGCGTTTTTACAAATTGCTCCACCGAGCGGAGGCTGGCGCGCTTTGGCTTGGTCACCATTACCTCGCCGTTGGCGTCCACTTGGATGCGCACGTACTTTGCGCGCATTGATTCTCTGAGCGTGTAATCGGGCATGTTCTCCTACTCTACGCTATTCCCCAGGCAGTACGGTAGAACGTATACTGGGGGCATATGGATACGTCAAAAGATCGCGCGCACTTCTTACTCGCTCTTCTCATCGGAGGACTCGTGGTGTCGTTTATGGTGATGGCACCATTTCTAAACACGATTGCGCTTGCCGCGGTGTTCGCGGTGGTGCTCCATCCGCTTTATAAGAAACTAAAGAAGCCGCTATTCAACAGCTCTGGTCTAGCAGCGTTCGCTACACTCATGCTGGGCTGTCTCATGGTGCTCATTCCGGTTGGAATTGTTGGAACCATGGTGGTGAGCGAAGCGAGCCAGGCGTACAACGCGCTAGTGAGTGGTGCGAGCGCCACATCTGCGGAGCAGGTGGCTACCAGTGTGGGCGCATGGCTTGAGCCAAGCATTCCAGGAGCATCTACATACGCGCACACCATCTCGCAGGAATTAAATACGTACGTCACTCAAAGTTTGGAATGGCTCGTCAGTCATGTTGGTTCTGCGTTTACCGGCATCCTTGGCATCTTCCTTCGTACGCTCATCTTTATGATGGCGCTGTACTACTTCCTAAAGGAAGGGAGCCGACTTGAGAAACTCATCATCAAGAAGAGTCCACTTCACGACGACGATGGTGCAACGATTCTAAACCAGCTCTCGCGCACGATCTCTTCAGTGGTAAAAGGTTCGCTCGCCATTGCCTGTATCCAGGGAGCACTCGCCGGTGTTGGATTCCTCGTCTTTGGCGTACCAAACGCAGCCCTCTGGGGAGTAAGCACCGCGGTCGCCGCCCTTATCCCAGGCGTGGGCACGTCGCTCGTTCTTGGTCCTGCGATTGTGTACCTCTTTATTGCAGGCAGTCTGTGGCAGGCAATCGGTCTTCTCCTCTGGGCCGTATTCCTAGTTGGACTCATTGATAACTTCCTAGCGCCCCGCCTCATGGGCAAGGGCGCGCAGTTGCACCCACTCGTGATTCTTCTATCCGTACTCGGTGGCGTGGTGCTCTACGGACCAGTGGGAATATTCCTCGGTCCTCTTACTATCAGCTTCCTCTTTGCGGTGTTCACCGTCTATAGCAACAACAAAACTGCAGAAGCTTAGTTCCCTTTCGCGCGGTATCGTGCAATCCACCAACTCTTTAGAAATGGGAGTGAGAGCGTAGACAAGAGATAGCCAATCACCGGCACAATGGCCGAGACCAAGTATTGCTCTACCCCGATGATGTAGAGCACCACCGCAACACAGGCGTACGTAATAAGTGCGATAGAACCAATGCGGGCGTAGCTTTGCTCCCAAGCTTTCTCTGCCTCCACTCGTGCATTCCGGTCCAGCATTCGCTCAATAGTCTCCCCGATGTGTTCTTCCATACGTAAATTATACGACGCCCGTTGCTCTATACCGTCGCCATACTCTAGCTTGACATTCATGCCATTTATGTGTATAAGTATATCAGGACAAATCAGGAGGCCGAAATGGCTGAAATCGACATCACCGACAAACAGGTTCCGGGAACGGATAAGACCTTCGGGCAGGTGCTGGGCGAAATCCTCACCAGCCCCGACGACAACTTCGTCAAGCTGATGGAAATCGCCGGCCTCGACGGAGCCAAGGACTTCCGGTACGCCCGCCTCATCGGCGTTGAACTCGATGACGCGGACATCAGTGGCTGGGACCTCACCGGCTGCGACCTGACTGACGCGGACCTGAGCAAGGTCAGCAACATCGACAAGGCCATCTTCAACAAAGACACCAAGTTCAGCGGCACCAGGCTGCCCGAAGGTGTCAGCCTGCAACAGCTGCTTTCGCAGCAATAGCCGCCACTTCGGCGAAACGAAAACCAAACCTTCGTTTCGTACGAAGGGGCGGTTTTCTTTTTGACTATTTCCCTATACGTCAACTGAACTAGTGCTATGATTTTTATATATGGGGACGAAGGTGCTACGGGCACTTACCTCCACCCTCCTTATCGCGGGCGTCTTCTATGCGCCCCTCTCCGTCTCGTACGCGGACGAGCTTGCCTCCACAACTCCGGCCACAATTACAGAGGTAGCTGTTGCTCCTGAAGCAGAGGTACCCACTGAGTCAGTAGCGACCACTACGCCTGAAGGTCTAAACGAAGAAGCGCCGCCGGCCGAGGCACTAGTTCCAATAGAAGAACCGGTAACGAGTACCTCGCCAGAGATTGTCGTTATCGAGGAGATAGTCGCAACTACCACTGAAGAACGTGCCTCCACTACTCCAGACGAGCCCGTACCGCGTCCAGTTTCAGACGAACCCGCACCCCTGCCAACGGGCGTGCTCTTTGATAATTCCCTAGCTGACGAGACGTGGAGTATCGGCGTCTATTATCCACCTGGAAACTACGCGTACTTTCCAGGTGGATACACGGCGCTTGGCAACCCGCCCACCGTGTCTCCAGAAGGATTCTGGACAACCACAGGCACGACCACCATCGCGCGAGTCATGAAGGCAGGGACTGATACGACGTGTAGCAGTCTGAGTTGGGGCGGAACGTACGGTCTCGGAATCTTTTTGCCAGATTTCTCTTCGAGTTTTGATACGAACCCGTACGCAACACGAAGTGTTGGCGACTTCTGCGATTTTGTTTTCTACGGTGACGGCATCCCGCCAGGTACCGCACTCGGTGCAGTGTTCCTCGGTGCAAATTATATGAGTGTTGCAGGGTCAAGCAGAAATCCTGGCACCTCGCTCACGGGCACGTACGAGAATCCGCTTCCTGGCGGCTTCGCGTTCCAGCTTTGTGGAGTAGACGGGTGCTCGCGCGGATTCAGCACCACAAGTCCGGCGACCACAACGCCCGAAGTCGCAACGACTACCCCGCAAGTCTCAAACGTTCTCTTCCTCCCCGGTATCAAAGGCAGTCGGTTGTATAAGAGTGAGAATGTCTGTGGCGAAGGCCTAGGACCGTGCGAACTCACGTTGTGGGAGCCATACGGCGACGGATTGGCTCAGAGACTCCTTCTAGATAGTGATGGGAACAGCACCGAAGACGTGTTTGTACGAGAAGGAGACATCATTGATGAAGTCGGCGGTCAGAAGTTTTATGCTTCTTTCATCGAAGACCTAAGGGTGAAAGACGAGACGGACGAGTATGGGGCCAGCTGGCAATGGCGGACAGCCGCCTACGATTGGCGCCTATCGTTGCCGGACATTGTAAACAACGGCGCGAAGTATGGAGACAGAATTTACTACGACCAAGCAACAAGTACACCCTATATAGAACAGACACTTCGCGAGCTAGCGAGCGGTTCACCTACAGGGAAAGTCACCATAATAGCCCACAGTAACGGCGGACTTGTCACCAAAGCACTCCTTCAAAGGCTGGGAGATGCAGAGACTGCTAGCTTAGTAGACAAGATTATCTTCGTTGGCGTTCCGCAGAGCGGCGCTCCGCAAGCACTTGGCGCCCTCCTTTTCGGAGACAAAGAAGCGCTCCCTGGGAAGCCCTACCTTCCTGACGTGCTCATATCAAAGCAACTCTCTCGCAAGCTGGCTGAGAATTCTCCCATGGCATACCACCTCATGCCCTCTAGTTCCTATTTTGAGGATGTGCAGGATCCTAATCACTCTGTGATTAGTTTCTCTGGAACGCGCCTTTACGAGACTGAGCGAACAGCGTACGGCCCTACCCTAGACACAACAACAGAGCGCGATGATTTCCTTCTCGCTCGTGAGGGTGGTCGCGCGAAGCCCGCGTATGCTGATTTAACAGTCGCAAACATCTTGAACGAGAATCTTATCTCGTATGCAAACGAGACCCACTCTTCACTGGACGCCTGGGTTCCTCCAAGCAGCGTCACCCTATATCAGGTCGCTGGCTGGGGCGTGGATACCGTATCGGGTATTGATTTCTATGACGAACAGAAAGTGCTCGGAGCGACTCTTGGCCACAAACAACAGTACCGACCAGTTTTTGTGGAAGATGGCGATGGTGTCGTTCCGATACCAAGCTCGCTAATGACAGCCGCGGCACCAAATGTTCATAATTACTGGGTAAATCTAAAAGAAGCAAGTTCTATCTTTTCTGAGTACGACCACGGAAATATCTTCGAGTTTAGTGCCTTAAGAAGTGCGATAGGAGAGGTAATACAAAACGGAACGTCAACGAGTGAAGCGTTGCTGACTTATCAACCTGAGAATCTTTCCCCTAGAAAGAAACTCATCTTCTATCTCCACTCACCTCTCACTCTCGGTATATACGATGATGATGGAAACTACACTGGGTTAAACGAAGACGGGTCCGTGAGTGAAGAAGTCCCCGGAACCACGTATGGAGAATTTGGCGACGTGAAGTACCTGATAGCACCCACAGGTACCGAGTACGAACTGGTACTGAATGGGCAGAGCGATGGAGTGTTCTCCTTAGATATACAAGAGCAGCAAGGAAACTTCAGCACCACCACTACATTTGCTGACGTTCCTACCACAGCCAGTACAACAGTTCGACTTACTATTACAAACGGGGTTGCAGACGCGTCTTCCCTTTCAGTAGACACTGACGGTGATAGCAAGGCTGATATAGAAATTGTGCCAGTCGCTGGCGAGACTGTTCAGTATGTCCCACCATCATCTGCAATCGAAGAGGAAGAAGAACAGAGCGGTAGCTCTGGAAGCATGAAGCGCAGCACTCAAGCTACTGTCGCCGTTACCAGTCCTCTCTCAGTAATTTCTGCACCCTCTATTGTGGCTGCAGTGCCGAACGTCCCTAATCCTCGAGTACTGGGTGCGGAGATTACGGAAACTGAAGTTCCTCACGCAGAAGCTTCTGTCTCTGACCAAGTTCTGCCACTAAACCAAACAGCGTCTGTCTACAATGCACTCTCTCCGCTTACAGAATGGCTCAAAACTCTGTTGTACAATATTTGGAGCGTATTCTTAAATATTCTAAATTTCCTATGAATTCAATACTGAGAACAGCGCCCCTTCTGATTATTCTTGCTGGGCTGCTATTTGGCTACTTGGGTATGCGGTGCGGCATTAACTCAAGCTGCCCAGTTGCTGCATTACTTTCTGATTTTGCCTTCAGTTTATTTAAGCCTCTCTGGATATTCAGTCTTTTTTCGCTCCCAATAGGTGTCGCTTTACTTTTCGCGAAGCAAAAAGTATTCAAGACGTGGCTACACTTCGCGTTCTGGTGGTTGCCACTGTCAGTAATAGTTATCTATATCCTTTCTTCTGGTGGCAGAGGAATGATGCCTCTTTATTCATATAGCCAAGGTGGGGTAGCGATTGTTATGGGCTCTCTATTCACCATAATCAGTCTCGGGGTAATTGGCTGGAAACAATTTGGTAGCAAAAAATAGTGAGCATGGCAGAGAAGAAATACTGGCTCATGAAGTCGGAGCCCGAGACGTATGGGATAGACCACCTGCAGGCAGACAAAAAAACTGCCTGGACAGGTGTGCGCAATTTCCTCGCCCGCAACTATATGCGCGACGAGATGCAGATTGGGGACGGAGTCCTTTTTTATCATTCAAGCTGCAAAGTGCCTGGTGTATACGGCATTGCAAAAGTTGCCTCTGCTCCCTACCCAGACCCAACACAGTTTGATACTGCGTCCGACTACTACGAACCTCGCGCGACTAAAGAGAAGCCTGTCTGGTATCTCGTAGAAATTGCATTCGTTTCTAAACTGAAAGAGCCCGTCACCCTCACCGACATCCGCACGAACCCCAAACTAAAGAGTATGACAATTCTCCAGCCCGGTTCCCGCCTTTCTATAACTCCCGTGTCGCCAGAGCATTTTGCAAAAATAGCAGGAATCTAAGGCGACACCTTAGATTCCTGCTATTTCAGAATCTGCGTAACAAGCGCAGTCATTTGCTCTTTTTTCTCTGGCTTGCTCTCAGCTATGAGTAGCGTGAGCGCAGTGAGTGCAGCTGGATTGATATTCTTCACAGACTTGCTTCCCACCTTTCGTAGAAACCAAATAAATGCGAACGCACCCGAGCGCTTGTTGCCGTCTACAAACGGGTGATTCTTTACCATAAAGTAGAGGAGGTGCGCAGCCTTCTCTTCTATGGTTGGGTACACCGAGGCTCCGCCAAGCGACTGCATGACGTTTCCAACTATTCCTTCAATATTTCCGGTCGCTCGCTCCTGAGCAAAGATATCCGTCGCCTCACCCTTCTTGAGCAGCTCAGTACGCAGACTCGCTATTGCTTCCGTGAGCTCGTCGCCAGTGAGCTTAATTGCCTTCCTGGAAGTTCCGACAGGAACGAGAGTTCCCTTGTCGTACGCATCGAGCGACATCCACGTATTTGAGAAGATTTTTACGAGTTCCAGTATCGCTTTTGGATCGAGCGCTACGTGATCAGGTAGCAGAGCCTGCACCGCTTCAACATCCTTGAGAAAAGCTTCACGGTTCTTCGCAATCTGTTTGCGGTTTATGGTATAGCCCCTCGTGATGTGCTCTCGAAGCGTCTTGGTGGCCCAAATACGAAAGTTGGTTC
>CAYITJ010000010.1:0-32826 GCA_964366435.1 uncultured Candidatus Saccharibacteria bacterium | reverse complement strand
CAAAAGCAAGGGAGATTGCGTTTAGAGAGCGAGTAAGTGGGTATGAGAATGAGAGGATGTTCTCTTTGTTGTTGAAGGTGTTCCAGTCGGTTGAAGAAAGGAATCCTGCGAGTGAACCTGATGCTTGTGCGATTGAGAGAACGTTGTTCGTGATTGAAAGTGGTGAAGTTGCAGACGTGATTCTGTTTGCGTATGCACTTGCCCACTCCGTGGTTGAAGCGGTGAGAGGGATTGAGTATCCAGCAGTGAGTGAGAAAGCGCCGGTGCCTGAAGTGTATGTGAGGCCAGTTGCGGAAGAGCTGAGTGCTGCACGAGCGCGAGCGTCGGTGTAGTAGAGGTTTGAGCCTTCTGCAAGAGCGGTGGTGGTGGTACCTGCGATCACAGAAGCAACACGGGCTGGGGTGTAGTAAAGGTTTGAGCCTTCAGATAGATCGGTAGTGGACTTGGTAGCGAGCCATGCGTTTGCAGAGGTAGTTGAGTAGAAGTTGTTCTGAGTCTTCCAGTAGTCTGCTGACGTGGTTGCGAAGAAGTATCCCTTAGCGATGGTATCTAGGTAGGTCTGTACGCGTCCGTTGGTGAAGTACTGATTTGTTGAACCTTCTGCGAGTGCGTCGGTGGTGGTGCCTGCAAGAATACCCGCAACCGTTGAACTGAAGTCAGAGATGGTTGAAGCAAGCTGTGTTCCCGTGTGGTTTGCACGATCAAGGTATGCAGCTCCTTCAATACCATCAAACGTTCCTGTCCAAGCACCAGTGCGGTCAAGGGTGAGAGCACCTGCAGTGTTCACGAGGCCTGAACCGGTGAGGTCGGTGAAGGTCTCGCTGTTTAGGCCGAAGGTTGTGGTGGTGGCGTTGGTTGCGGTGGTGTTGCCGAAGGTCTGTGTGCCTCCCCAGGTGTTTGAGGTGGTGGTACCAAAAGCAAGGGAGATTGCGTTTAGAGAGCGAGTAAGTGGGTATGAGAATGAGAGGATGTTCTCTTTGTTGTTGAAGGTGTTCCAGTCGGTTGAAGAAAGGAATCCTGCGAGTGAACCTGATGCTTGTGCGATTGAGAGAACGTTGTTCGTGATTGAAAGTGGTGAAGTTGCAGACGTGATTCTGTTTGCGTATGCACTTGCCCACTCCGTGGTTGAAGCGGTGAGAGGGATTGAGTATCCAGCAGTGAGTGAGAAAGCGCCGGTGCCTGAAGTGTATGTGAGGCCAGTTGCGGAAGAGCTGAGTGCTGCACGAGCGCGAGCGTCGGTGTAGTAGAGGTTGGTGCCTTCGGTAACAAGTGATGTTGAGTAGTCTCCAGACTGAGCCGTGACCGCGCCTGTTCTCCCAAAAACCGAATCAACTGCCCCACCACCAGAAATACCCAGCGATGATGTTGCGCGTGTCTCCCAGGCAGAACCATTCCAGCTGAGCAAATCTCCATACGCACTTCCACCAACGTGAGGAATGGTAGATGAACCGCTGATGTAGGAGGCAACGCGTGCAGCAGTGAAATACTGATTAGTACTTCCCTCTGCGAGCGCATCGGTCGTAGTTCCAGCCAATGCGTTCGCGAAACGTGCAAGTGTGTAGTACAGATTAGAGCCTTCTGCAAGATTAGATGTTGACTGTGTCGTGAGCCAATAGTTAGTAGAGGTAGTCGCGAACTTGTCATTGAAGGTATTCCAGTCAGCGGCCGTGAGGAAGCCAGCCTGCGCCGTAGTTGCCTTCTGTCCATTTGCATAATCAAGAGAAACGACACCACTTGCAGCATCAAAGTCGTTTGCGGTGAATGCTGCAATTCCCTTCGTACTGCCGTCAGCTGCTGCGTCCCCAACAGAAATTGAGCCTGCTGCAAAAGTCAGTGGAGAAGCAACTGACGCAGAAGAAACTACGCCGAGGGAATTTGCGTATAGGAGCGTGTTGCTGAGCCCCGCAAGAGATAGTTGACCTGCTGAGTTAAAGGTACTTGTTGCTGAGCCACCAAAGTATGCGGTACCTACGACAGACATCTGCGTGGTAGACGCGCCACCTGCAAACTGCTGCGTCTGGCTCCAGGTGTTTGCTGTCGTGGTGCCAAACGCAAGTGAGATGGTATTGCCGCTATTTTGGATTGGGTAGGTAAACGAAAGCGCGTCTTGTTTTGCATCAAAGATTGCAAAGTCGCTTGCTGCAAGGTAGCCCGCCGCAGTAGAGGACGCCATCGGGAGTGAAAATGCTCCGGTTGAACTGTTGTACGCAAGCGGTCCTTCAGCTGACACAAGCCCGCGGACATAGGCATCTGACGGCCCGTTTAGGGTATTGCCAGACCATGAAAGATTAGTCCCGGCAGTAATACGAGAAGACGGAGTGGTGTAGAACGCGTTCCACTCGGTTGTTGATGCGGTGAGCGGAATGTTGTAGCCACTTGTAAGTGAAAGAACGCCCGTGCCGCTCGTGTAGGTGAGGCCGGTGACGGTTGAGGAGTATGCCGCACGAGCGCGCGCGTTGGTGTAGTACTGGTTCGTTCCACCCTCCGCAAGCGCGTCTGTGGTGGTTCCTGCAATTGCTGCAGCCACGCGAGCGAGGGTGTAGTACTGGTTCGTTCCTTCGGCAACGTTTGTTGTAGTGAGTCCGAGCGACGAGGTTGCGACCTGTGTAAAGCCCGTTCCTGCCGCGTTCGCAATGAGGAGTTGGTTTGCGGTGACAGAAGAAAGTCCCGTACCTCCACGAGCCATAGCGAGTGTGCCTGTCCATCCAGGTGTAAAGGTGTGCACGCTTCCACTTGAAGTGACGCTGAGGGTGATGTTGGTATCCGTGGAAGTTGCAAATGTTTGCGTGCTTGAAGTTAAGCCATTCAAAAGCGTAAGTCCAGACCCACCAACACCACAATCTGCCCCAGAACCAGAAATAACTCCTGCGGAGTCTACGCGAAGACACTGTGTGGAGCCCGTAATGCCAGAGAGTGTGACTGAGCCGTCAAGCGTTACGTTTCCAGTTACGGCAAGTGTCCCATCAAGCGTTGTGTTACCCGTGATTGAAAGCGACGTACCGGTGATGCTTGTCGCAGCCACCGAGCCACCTGAAAGGTTTGTGGCCGTTTCCGCCGTATCAGACGAGCCACCTGAAGAGCCGAGTCCGCCGTTTCTAAATGAGCGATCGAGGCTACGGCCAAAGATGTACGCAAGACGAGCAAATTCAGCGTCTACATACTCACGAGATACTCCTGTGTACGTGATGTTGGTAGTCGGGTAGGAATGTACGGTAGTAGGCGCAGGTTGAGAACCGGCAACAACTGGCACCGGTACGACTTCAGCAACACTTGGAACGATCGGCGTTTGCGCTGGCTCTTCTACCCCTGGAACAACGACGAGCACCTTCTTTGTTGGGTTAAAGAACTCGGTAATTGCCTGTGCGATGCCAGATACACGAGCGTCAAGATTTAGAGCTGCAAGTGGCGACGCGACAAGACGAACCCCAGAAAACGAAGGAGTGTGTGCTCTGGACACAAACGTGTCGGCAGTTCTCACTGCGGCAGCAAGCAAGCTGCCACTTTCTTTCGTAAGAGATAGCGCACCAAGCACTACCACATCACCAACAGCAATTTGCGAATCAACAGTAGCGGATGCAACTCTAGGGGCGACACCAACATATGTCTCGATCATTGTGTCGTACGCGACGGGGGTTCCAACAACAAGAGTTGCGACGCTTGAAGCAATAGTGTCACCCATTGCAATGAGTGAGCGGACTGCGTCAGTCGGTGTGCCATTCAAAAAGTCACGCACCAATACACCGACTCCTACAAACGAAATGCTTTGTGCAGACTTTGGCAACACACGAGCGACATAGGAAGAGGTAGAGATTTCTGTTGCAATTGTCTCTACGTTCGTAAAGTCTCGGGTAGTAGACGGTGGCACCATCGAGAGCGCAAGGAGTCCAGTACGAACGATGAGCGATTCTTCTTCCGATGGAACGATCTCTTGGAGAGCCACCACAGACGGAGCATGCGAGGTACCCATAGTAGCGACGTACACTCCTGCCTGCTCATGCACCTGTGCGAGAGTATTGCTAACAATAGAAGCAACGCCTGACACAACGTTTGCTTGAGCCAGACTATAGCCACCAACCATAATGAGGGCTGTTGCCACAAGAGCGGCTGAGGGACGTAGTAGGAAGGCGCGCGCTGACTCAATTGACAAAAAACCAACAGATAGTGTTGCCACTCTCGGTGCTTTTGGAGCCACTACCTGTAGAGCAGCCCTGTATTCGCGTTCACGCTCGCGCGCAAGCGACTCTGCGAACTCGCGCTTCTTCTCAGCCTGATCCTTAACGAAGGCAGTGAGTGAGTCGCGAGACACAAACCACATGCGTCCAACCTGTGTTGACTCCACCTTTCCTTCGCGACACAAACGAGAAAGGTAATCCGAATGATACCCAGACAATTCTGAGGCCTCCTTAGTAGAGATAAAGTTTTTGTCGTTGAAAGGATCCATGTCGGATAACCGAATTACCTATATATTACTACTCAAATCGGCAATCGCGTGTAATCGCATGGGGATAGTCGCGGTAGTGAAATCGCCCGCGACTTGCGCACTCTCTATCAAAAAATTGAGAGCTGATTCAGTGTCGCATCACTACATACTGAAGAGTGCGCGGAGTGGGTGCACGCACTCCATAAGACAGATCTGGCACTTCACTACAGCACTAGTTACTCCTCGCCATTCTCCAAACACGCAGTGTGCATGCATGTACGTATATATATGTATGGAAAATTAGCCTACCAACACTCCAAAACCCCAGCACAAAGCAAAAGAGGCCAGCAGTTCACACTACGGGCCTCTTTTTATTTAACCTTTGAGCTCTCCATGCAGCTTCCTCATACCCGACACTACTATCAGGAGAAATTTAACCGAAACCCTGAGAACTTACACACCATCCCGTTCACTCGTCTTGCCGAGACGAGATATGGCTTATTTACTGCTATTCACGTACTCACTCTCGCCACCGAGATACTGTATTGCTTTACCAAGCTGACTATTGGCACCGTAACTCTTAAGTAGAAGGTCACCAACTACCCCAGTTCCAACAAGCGCTGCCGCGCTTGCCACAAAAGCACCCCCTATAAGAAGAGCACGTAGCACGGGAGCCATTCCACCTGAACGGTAGTCGTCCTCGTATGTCTCGTGAGCTTGCTCTTCCTGCTCTGGCACCTCTCTCTCTACTACTGGCTCATGGGTACGAGAGAGATCCATCACCTCCGTCATTGCGCTGTAAGCATATTCGCGCTCCTCTGGAGCCTCATAAGTAGCTGGTACTGGTTCAGGAGTCGAACGTTGCTCCTCATGAACTGCAGTAAACTCAACCACCTCCTCTTCTGCGCCCTGTGACGCATCGTCTACAACGTCATGAGGAGTCTCTATCTCAGAGGCTCTGCTAGGTTCTGGTTGCTGCGCGAACCATTCCTGCCAAGCAGCCTGCATTTCTGAGACAACTTTTCTTGATGCGAGCACTTCCGGGTCCTTTTTGATGAGAGATGGGACCGGAACGGGTGTCTCAGCCACGTACGTAGGCGAAGTCCACGAATACGGCTTGTTTTCTGGCTCCTTTTGCTCCTCGACGGCCTTCTTGTCTTCAACCGTACCAAAGCGGTGCTCGGTTATAGAAGACTCCAGCACATACCAGTTTCTGCCCACCAGCCGAGCCTCTACACGCCCCTCTCTACAAAGCTGACCAACATAATCCTTAGCATATCCAGTAATTTTGGCCGCGCGCTTTGACGAGATGTATATCTTGTCTCCAATGGTTAGCTCATCCATGCTTGTAGTATAAGGGTATCTCGCCTCGTATCAAATAGATGAATTATTGCAAAGTGGAGAACCGGCAACCCAAGCGGAAATGCAGAAAGGCCCGAGTAGACGGACCTTTCTGCATACCCAACTCCCCTCACGCAAGTGCTACTTCTGCAGCTCAGCCACGAGAAGGTCCTTCAGTGTTGCAGGATTCCCTGACCCCTTGGTCGCCTTCATGGATTGCCCCACCAGGAACTGAAGAGAGGACTCTTTGCCTCCGTGATATTCCTGTACTGCCGCCTCGTTCGCTGCCAGCACTTCTTGAACGACTGCTCGAAGCGCTTCAGGGTCGCTCACCTGTATGAGACCCCGCTCTCGTGCAATGGTCTCTGCAGAGCGCCCGTCTCCTTCAAGCATGAGTAGCAGCACATCCTTTGCACCTCTCGAGGAAAGAAGTCCTTGGCTAATGAGCTGTACGAGCCCACTGAATTCGTTTGAGCTCAGACCCTCGTACTCCTCTGTGCCCTGCTTCGTGTACCAACCAGCAACGTCAGAGATAAGATAATTTGCAGCGAGCAACACACTCTCTGGTTGCTTTTCTAGATACTGGAGCACCTCATCAAAGAAGACTCCTCGTTCATTACTACTCGAGAGAAACTGAGCGGCTGCGCTCGACAGACCAAGACCGGTGTATCGTTCTCTGCGCTGTGCAGGCAGCTCGGGCAAGCTCTCCTGTAGCGTCGCGAGCGCGAACTCCGGCATGTCAGAGAGCATAAGCTTTGGAATGTCTGGCTCAGGAAAGTACCGGTAATCAGAGGCTCCTTCTTTGATTCTTTGAGAGAACGTCTGCTGCTTACCCTCATCCCATCCACGTGTTTCCTTTACCAATACACCCCCGCTCTCAAGGAGAGCAGTTTGCCTTGAAATTTCATATGCAATGGCCCGCTCTACCGATCTAAACGAGTTAATGTTCTTAACCTCTACGTATGCGACTGACGGAGTCTCAGTCGCTGATACAGAGATATTTGCCTCAATACGCATCTCCCCTTTTTCAAGATTCGCGTCAGACGCACCGAGCGTGCGGAGGAGGAGCTGCAGTTCCTTAGCAAAAAGTCCCGCAGTTTCTGCGTCATGTATAACCGGTTCAGTGACGAGCTCCATGAGAGGAACGCCAGCTCTGTTGAAGTCAACAAGACTCGTTCCGGAAGCAGTGTCGTGCGAGGAGCGCGCGGTGTCTTCCTCTAGATGCACGCGAGTAATCGCAACACCAGCAAGAGTTCCGCCAGTAACAAACGGGTGCTTGTACTGACTAATCTGATACCCCTTTGGAATGTCCGGGTAGAAGTAACTCTTGCGATCAAACTCACTGAACTTTGCGAGTGTTCCCCCGATGGCCACTCCGACGCGCAGTACCTGTCGCACTGCCTCTTTGTTTGGCACCGGCAGCGTGCCTGGGTATGCCATACATACCGGACACACATGAGTGTTTGGTAGCGCCTCGTGCGGTGCATTCTTACACCCACAAAACATCTTTGTGGCGGTCGCTAGCTCAGCGTGGACCTCAAGTCCTATGGTCGGTCGGTACAAACTCATATACGAATGCTAGCACTGCTTACGCTACGGAGCCAGGGCTACTCGGAGGTGCGTGTTGTCTCTGACAACTTAGTGGAGAGCGTGTCGGAGAACTGTTTGAGCAGATTGTCATCAATAATGGAAAGCGCTACTACAGGCACCCCAATCGCGTCCGTGAGCTTCTTTCGAAGGGCTTCCACCTCGTCTTCGGGAAGCGTGTCTACCTTGGAGAGCACCACCAGCTCGTGCTTCTCCGGAAGACCTCGTCCGAAGGCTTGGAGCTCGGAGCGTATGGCCCTATAGGCTGCAATGGGGTCTTCTTGTTCAGCCGAGACAAGATGTACAAGCAATCCAGTCCTTTCTATGTGCTTGAGGAACCGAGATCCAAGACCTCGTCCAGACGAAGCGCCCTCAATAAGGCCAGGGATGTCCGCAAGGACGTATCCATAAAACTCTCCCAGGTGGGGGTCCAGAGTGGTAAACGGGTATGCACCAACCTTTGAGCGTGCACGTGTCAACGAATTAAGCAGAGAGGACTTACCGGCATTAGGGAACCCAATGAACCCTGCGTCAGCAATGAGTTTAAGGCTAATGCGAATATCCCCAGACTCCCCCGCCTTCCCCGGCGTGGACTGTATCGGGTTACGATTCTCGGCACCCCTAAAGTGAGCGTTTCCGTACCCACCCACTCCCCCGCGCATGACGGTTATACGCTGTCCATGCTCAAGGAGCTCAAATACCTCCCCTGTTGTCGTAATGGTCGCTACGGAACCCACCGGGACCTTAAGTACGACTGGCTCGCCGTCCTTCCCGTGACAGTTCTTGTTTCCCCCAGATTCACCATTCTCGGCACGGAACTTCTTTGCGTACCGATAGTGCGCCAAAGCCGCGAGGTCTCGGACTCCCTCAAGAATGATGTCTCCTCCTCGTCCTCCATCCCCTCCGGCTGGTCCAGCGCGCTCAAGACCCTTCAGGTGGAGCCATCGAACAACCCCGGCACCTCCGTGCCCGGCTGTTGCGTGTATGTGTAGCTCATCAACAAATCCCATAGTTCACTCACCCTACCACACATGGCGTAAATGTATACTAGGGCGCCGTCTGTTACGCGGGCGCCTTCTATACATTTTTATGAGACTACTTGGAAATGATTTCCCAACCCTCTATAAGCAGCGGCTCGGCCTTCTTGTACTTTAGCGTCTGAATCTCGTCTCCTCGTTTAATAGTGACCTCGTCGTTTCGTCCGTATGTGTGATCAACGACTACTGTTGCAGGAACTGCTTCGCTTCCCGCAGTGCTGTTTGCAAGAATAATCCTTCGAGCCTTTTCTTCTTCGGCACGGATGCGAGCATCGTCCGTCATGCGCACACTTGGAAGGGCATCAATAACTTGCGCATCCACCGCGCGCTGCATGGCAGTTAAGAGCCCTAAGCCCTCACGACGATACTCAATAAGTGGATCACGCTGCCCGTATGCACGGAGTGACACCGTACGACGCAAGTGCTCCATGGTATCGAGGTGCTCAAGCCAAAAGGTATCTGTCACCTGAAGCATGAGTCGGCGCATAAGTGGCAAGAATGCCTCTTGTAGCTCGCTTTCGCGCCGAGCAAGGACTTCCTGCGCCTCTGTATCTCCCCCAACCAACGTTTCGAGACGGGCGCGCACCTCCTCGTCGCTACCGGTAAGTGCAATTCGTCGCTCTGCATATATGGCAAGGCGCTGTGAATTGAGCACATCATCGTAGGCCAATACTTGCTTTCGTGCGTCAAAGTTAAAACCTTCAATACGCTTCTGAGCTGTTTCGAGCGACTTGGTAATCATTCCGCTCTCAATCGGCTCATCCTCGGGGATCTTAAATGAACCCATAACCTTTTTAATCATTTCTGATGCAAAGATACGCATCAGCTTGTCCTCAAGCGACACATAGAAACGCGTCTCTCCTGGGTCTCCCTGGCGACCAGAGCGTCCACGGAGCTGATTGTCAATGCGCCGCGCTTCGTGCCGCTCGGTTCCAATAACGGCAAGGCCTCCGAGCGCGCGAATCTCCTCTCGCTCTTCTGGGGTTGCTAGTGGCCCCCCAAGCTTAATATCGACACCGCGACCTGCTAGGTTTGTTGCAACGGTGACCCTTCCTCGCTTTCCTGCCTCTGCAATAATCTCACCCTCTCGTTCGTGATTCTTTGCGTTCAATACCTCGTGCGGGATTCCCTCCTTAGTAAGGAAGTCGCTCACGAGTTCGTTGTCTTCAATAGATACGGTTCCGATAAGTATTGGCTGTCCCTTTTCATGGATGGTGCGTACGTTGCGCGCAAGCGCGGTTAGCTTGCCCGTAACGCTTTGGAAAATAAGGTCGTCGTAATCAATACGCGCAATCGCACGATGTGTCGGAACCACAACGACGTCGAGCCCATACACGGTGTAAAACTCCTCCTCCGAAGAGAGACCCGTTCCCGTCATTCCTGCGAGCGCTTCATACATACGGAAGAAGTTCTGGAACGTGACACTCGCGTAGGTGCGCGTTTCCTTTTGTACCGGCATTCCTTCCTTGGCCTCTATTGCTTGGTGGAGTCCTTCGGACCAGCGACGTCCTGGCTGAAGCCTTCCCGTAAACTCGTCCACAATAACAATCTCACCGTCTTTTACTACGTACTCCTTGTCCTTATGAAACAGTGCCTTTGCACGTACTGCCGTATCGAGAAAGTGCACGTAACGCATACCTCCTTCCGTATACAGGTTTTCAATACCAAGCGCTTGCTCAGCCTTCTGCATACCTGCCTCGGTGATTTGCACCGCCTTCTGCTTCTCGTCTACGGCGTAGTCAGCATCGGCAGTAAATGCCGCGACGATACTCGCAAAGCGCTCGTAGAGACTCTCTGATTCTGCTGCAGGACCCGAAATAATGAGTGGCGTACGCGCCTCATCAATCAAAATGGAGTCGATCTCGTCCACAATCGCAAAGTGATGTCCGCGCTGAACTATCTGAGCCGCGTCATAGGCGGTATTGTCTCGCAAGTAATCAAATCCGAGTTCATTATTAGTTGCATACGTAATGTCTGCCGCGTATGCCTCTTTCTTGGTCGCAGGACGCAGGAACTCGTAGAAGACTTTGTATGAGCCTTGCGCATCTCGTTCGCCATCTTCCTCCTGCGTAACATGCGACGCATCATATATATAGGAACCGCCAGAAATAACCACACCTACTGAGAGACCGAGATAATCATAAATCTGCCCCATCCATGCAGCGTCTCTTCTGGCCAAGTAATCATTAACCGTGACTACATGCACCCCCTTTCCTGAAAGCGCATGGAGCGTCACTGGCAGTGTTGCCACGAGCGTCTTTCCCTCTCCGGTGCGCATCTCCGCAATACGCTTTCGAGCCAGTACCAACCCTCCAATGAGCTGTACATCATAGTGTCGCTCATTTAGTGTGCGGCGCGAGGCTTCGCGCACAAGCGCAAATACGAGCGCAACATCCTCATCTTTTGTGGGCACACCACCAGTCTTCTCGCGCACCAATGCTAGGCGTTCGCGAAGCTCTTCCTTTGATAGAGCCTCAAGTTCGGCTGACAGCGCATTGGCCGCATCTACCACAGGCCCCGCCGCCTTAAGGAAGCTGGCCGACTGATTCTTAGTGAAAATACCGTTTAAAAATGATGCCATATATATGTGTACCCCACTATACCGCGTGCGGCGTAGGAGCGGTAGACGCCCTGCCTTATGTAAAACAACCTCCTATATGGAGGTTGTTTTACATAAGAAATCCGGAGAGGACTACTTGCGCTTCGTTGCCTTGCGCTTGGTGGTCTTCTTTGCGGCCTTCTTTACAGTTTTCTTGGCTGCCTTCTTTACTGTCTTCTTTGCTGCCTTCTTAACAGTCTTCTTGACTGCCTTCTTTGCAACCTTCTTTACAGTCTTCTTTGCGGCCTTTTTCTTTGCTGCCATAGGTATCGCGATTGACTATGACTAATAGTGTCGACCCATCAGCAAGAATATTTTAAGAAAAACTTTCTCGTTGATGTGCTATTCATTATTATTGCGTGCATTCGCAAATTATTTTTGTATAAATTATTTTTTTGTGGATAACTTTTTTTATAAAAATATTTTTATAACGATTGCACTTCGCGCTCGATAACAATTCCTGTTGCATCAAAAACTTTTTTCTCAACTTCACGTGCGAATGTATCAACATCACGCGCTGTTGAACCAACGTCTGCAACAATCACCAGTGGCTGATTTCCAAAAAGAGAGACCGTGCCAGAACGGAATCCTTTCAAGTTAAGTGCACGATCAAGAATGAACGCGAGCGGAATCTTAATGCCATTCACTGCTGGAAAACTAGGTACGGCCCCATAGGAACTTGAAAGCTTTGCAAACACTTCCCTACTTACAATTGGATTCTTAAAGAATGAACCTGCAGTACCGTGTGTGCGCAGGTCAGGAAACTTCTTGGCACGAACCTCTCTCACTGCGGCACCAATACGCTCTGGCGTGCTCATATCAACGCCATCGCGTACTAGCTGAGCTACGTCGCTGTAGCCTAACTGTGGCGTGCCTTGCTTTAAAAGTCTGAACGTCACTTCACAAATAATCAGGTCTCTGTTGTGTTTAAACACACTGTCACGGTATCCAAACAAGCAATCATCCTTTGCGTATACCGAGGTCTCTGTACTCAGACTGTTGAATACGAGCGCTGACTCAAATATCGCGCTGATGTCTGCGCCGTAGGCACCAATATTTTGGACCGGGGACGCGCCTACCGACCCAGGTATCCCGGCAAGATTCTCTAACCCCCACAGACCTCTCTGTGCCACACTCTCAACAAGTACATCCCATTCAACACCAGCACCAACGCGGACCAACGTATCGCTACCCTGCTCTTCATATGCGATTCCTTGTATCTGCATACGCACAATTACCCCAGCGAACCCAGCGTCGCTTGCAAGTACGTTACTTCCTCCTCCAAGTACTCGCAGCGGCAACGATCGTTCCTGTGCAAACGCTACCGCCTCTTGCACCTCTTCCACAGAAGCTACCGTCAGCACATATCGAGCACGCCCACCAACTTTGAGTGTGGTGAGCGTTGCAAGCGGTACGTTCTCTTCAACAAGCATTGTTGCTACGGAAGCCTCTGAATGAAGGCGTTAATCTCTTTGGCGGCCTCGGGGTGCTTTTGCAGTGCTTCCTGCGCAGTGCTGCGAGCCTCTGCAAACCGAAACGCTACTGCATATCCTGAGGCAAGACGTAGGTACGATTCTGGGCCGGGGCGATTAAGCAATCGCAGCTTGAGTACCTCAATAAGGTCGTCGTACTGTTTCGCTTCGTAGTAGGCAACGACAAGCACCTCGCTATCTACGTGCCTGGTGTTAAACGCTTCAGTAAGGATTGAGTATCCCTCGTTCAGGTTTCCGGCTGCGATTTCTCCCGCAGCAGCGTACGCTGCCAAATCCTTAAACGAAGGGTCAAGCTCGTACATGGCACGGAACAAGTCGCGCGCCTCTGGCTTCTTTCCTGCTTCCCACAGCTCAAAGCCACGCTCCATCATAATGGTCTGTTTCTTTGGTGAGAGCACGAGTGCGCTACCGCTCTCTTCTAGTGCCTTTTGCTGTTGACCGAGCGCACGAAGTCCCGTTGCGTATTGCACACGCAGACGCGCGTCTGTTGGTGTCTTCACCACCTGCTCCTGCATGCGGGTAAGCGCGGCCACAATAATGTCTGAGCGAACCTGTTCCGTCACATCTGCTCTTGAGCGCATGCTTGAGGCAAAGGTAAGAAACTGCTCACTCACCTCCTGGTCTCCCAAGCCTGTCTCTTGTGCAGCCTCTTTAAAGAGGGCGAGCGCTTCTGCTGGCTCTTGCTGCGAGTACTGAAGCGCAGTCACGAGCTTTGAGGCCTGAGCAATGCTTGGCACATTCACCATCCAGACAAGTGCAACACCAACCGTAAGCGCAACGGGAGCGAGTGTGGCTGCGGCCGTATGTCCCTTCATTTCAGGAATGTCAGTAAGTCGCTTGATAGGCTTTCCGCTGGCTGCGTGCGCCGCAGCCAAAAGTGCTGCGAGCCCGATGTAGCTCATCAAGTTATCGAACACGAAGAGTGCCTGGAAGGCATACGCAGCAAGAGCAGCAATCAGGATGATTCGCTCTGGGCGCGATACCGTTTTTCTAAAGAGTGCTACCACTGCGCTTAGAAGTAGTGCGACGAATAAGAGGAGTGCGGGAATACCCCCCGCAATCAGCCAATCTATATAGGTATTGTGTGCCCTATCAAACCATGGCTCCTGCGCAAACAGGCTTGGACGGTAGTGTTTTTGGAACACGTAAATGAAGCCTTCCTGCCCCCAACCAAACACCGGGCGCTCAGCCACCCCTTCGGCCGCCATGCTCCACAGCGTGAAGCGTGTAGCTCCGTCTGCTGCGCTAATGGAAGCAATGCGCGAGAGCGTTGGGTCCTGCTTAATAAAGGGTGTTTCTTTCAACGCGAAGAACGCCCCCACGAGTACCAACAGCCCGAGCAACACACCCCCTGCAGCAAGGCGCGTCTTCTTCTTGCCCGCTTCCAGAATCCAGAGAATGGAACCAAGACCAATGGCACCAGCAAGACCAATGACGGCACCGCGTGTTGCTGTAGCAAAGATAATAATCGCGCAGAGTGCTGAGATAGAAAGCAGGGTGTAGCGTACCCAGCCCTTTGACTCTAGTCCCTGCCAGAGAGCAACGGCCGTTGCAAACAACAGGTACACGGCAAGATACGCAGCGTTTCCAATACTTGCGTCAACACGAGAACTTCCTTGATGAATCTCTGCCATACCTGCAAGTTGCAACAGCGCGTAGCCACAGAGCATGGTTGCACCAGCAATAAAGAATAGCCACCACTTCTTCCAAAGCTTTTCTACCGTAAGCATGGTGCCAAGCACAATAAAGAATGCGAATATGTGCACGAGCGTCACAAATCCATCCATGCGCTCAAAATTGCTCCAGAACGCCTTGTGCGGATTCACCGCAAGCGCGTTTGCAATTACCATCCATCCAGCAAGCGCAGCGTAGAGGGCGAGTGTCCATGAAAACGTTGGGCGATACTTTTTGTCGAGGAATGCCAGCACGACAAGCCCCACCAACGCAACTTCAACCAGTATTCTAAAAAGGAAGCCCTTACCCGTTATAAAGGGGAAAAATAGCTCGTTTGCTACGTAGAGCGGGATAAAAGGTATAGCAAACAGCGGAATAAGGACTACCCAGCGCGCAATGGTTCTGATGGTCATATGCCTAAGAATATACCACTTAGTCCAGGGCGCCACCTTATGGGTCATACATAAGTGATAAGGTAGATAGACCATGGCACACACCCTGAAATCAGCTTTTTTGCGGTTTAAAGCGACCGCAGAGCGCTTCACGAAGACTGATCTCTCCTACCTCTTTAAGGGAGGTGCGTGGCTCGTGCTCGGACAGATATCTATTTCGGGCCTGGCTTTTCTAGCTTCGGTTGCTTTTGCCCATTTCGTATCAAAGGACGACTACGGCACATACCGATTCCTTCTTTCGGTATTCTGGAGCCTTACTGCATTCGGGCTCTCAGGCATTCCTACAGCACTCTCACGTGCCATAGCACGTGGCGACGATGGCTCGTACTGGCACGCACTCCGTCTTTCACTTATTGGAAGTATTCCAATGGCACTAATATCACTTGGCCTAACCGCCTACTACTTCCTAAACGGTAATACACTTCTCACATACGGATGTCTCGTGATTGCTCTCTTCGGTCCTCTTATGCAAGCAGCATACCTATACGGAGCGGTTCTCGAAGGAAAGAAGGCATTCCGTATTAATGCAATTGGAGGTATTTTACTCAATCTTGTACCAACGCTCGGGCTGGTGGCACTCATGTTTATCCTGCACGACCCTGTCGTATTTCTTGCCACATTTCTTGGCGCGAGCGTACTTACTGGAGCTCTCATATCTGTATATGTAGTACGACATTTTTCAGTATCACATAGCTCAGTGCGCAGCGAAGAATTCCGCATTCTCGGATTCCATTTGAGCGCAATGAACGTATTGTTCACTCTTTCACAACAAGCGGACAAGCTTCTTATCTTCCATGCACTTGGCCCAGTGAATCTTGCCATCTACACATTCGCTGTTTCCATACCAGACCAACTTAAAGCACTGCTTGGAAACTTGGAGACGCTTTCATTTCCGAAATTTGCCAAGCGCGCCGTACACGAGATCCTTCCAACTCTAGGAGCGCGTGTGTGGGGACTTACCGGACTTATTACAATTGTAGTAGTTGCCTACGTTGCCGCGGCTCCATTTCTGTTTTCGGTTCTCTTTCCTGCATACATGGACTCCGTGTTTATTTCACAACTCTACGCGTTGTCGCTTATTCCATCCGCA
This sequence comes from uncultured Candidatus Saccharibacteria bacterium, assembly GCA_964366435.1. Classification (GTDB taxonomy): domain Bacteria; phylum Patescibacteriota; class Minisyncoccia; order Phycocordibacterales; family Phycocordibacteraceae; genus C7867-001. The sequence goes on along the minus strand of CAYITJ010000010.1, from coordinate 17,133 downwards.
AGTGTCGTCCCCTACAGCCTGCTTCAAGCACATGCAGCGAAACGCGAACTATACATCTACAACACAATTATACCGATATTTCAGATTGGCTCGTTGTATGTAGGCATTCTATTTTTTGGACTTATTGGCGCGATTGGCGCCCGCGTCATTACGCGAGTACTTACGCTCATAGTTAGCATGATTTTGGTACACTTCTACGCACTCAGAGCAGCATCTAGTGCCACACCGTAACGAATATCAGACTTGAGTGCTATTCTGCCATATATGGACGGAACACAATTAATTCAGGAGGAGGAATATTCATTCCCCTACCACCACTTACCTACTATCAGCCCGTTCTCGCAAACACGTTCGCTGTGGTGGGGGTACGAATACGCAGCGTATATTGAATATATCCTTTCTGAACTTTCCTCTCGCTCATTCCAATCACTCATTGATATTGGCTGCGGAGACGGTCGTCTCTTAGCTGATCTTTCTGGTACCACGTCTGCCAAACTCCACGGTACTGACTTCTCGGAAAAGGCATTGGCTTTTGCGCGCGCATTTTCTCCCAAGAGAGTCACCTTCTCTGAAAACCCTCCTGATGAGAAATTTGACGTATTTACAGCAATTGAGGTATTCGAGCACATACATCCAAACGATGCGGATGCGTTTCTTGCTTCTTGTGCGGAAACGCTCAGTACTAACGGTGTTGGTATTATTTCTGTACCGACTACAAATATCCCACTCAATCCCAAGCACTACAGACACTTTACTGAGAACACATTCAGAGAAGCGCTCGAGAAGCACTTCATCGTTGAACGTGTTGTGCACCTCAACGGACAAACGCTAGTGGCAAAAATTGTTCAGCGATTGCTTGCGAACCGTTTCTTTATCCTCAATTGGCAACCAGCAAAAGACTTCTTGTATCGTTGGTACACCCGTACCAGTCTATTTGGCACCCCCACTAACGCTATACGCGTCTTGGCGGTAGTTCGCAAACAGTAAATCACCCCTGTTTTCTGCAGGCAATATATACCCCCGAACTCATAAGTACCGGGACAGTGTCTGTGCGCCCAATATCGCCATATCGTCGCACAAGAAGCCAATCAAGCTTTGTGAACGCATACGTAACAAGTAGCAATATTCCTTTGGTTATCTTCCCTCCGCGCAAATCTGTCTGAAACATGATGCGTTGTAGTAGCACTGCTATGGTGAGGAATGCGTCTGTTTCAACCTCTTCCTCTAAGATTTCCCAACGGGTAAATAAAGATCGTAATCCATATGGGGTAAAGCGCCAATAATCTCCTGGCGCATCATGCACTGGAAACAAAAAGCGCGTAGTGAGAATGAGCGTTCCCCCGGGACGGAGCACACGATACATTTCGTCGATCGCCTTTTGTGGATTCGGAATATGCTCCAATACTTCAGTACAGAGAATGGTGTCGTAGCTCTCGTCCTTAAATGGCATAGATTGAGCATCCCCTACTATCTGAGGCTTTCGGGCCGGATCAATATCAATTGTGGTTCGATTTGGAAAAATTGTGTCTTGATCAGCACCTCCTGAACCCACATCCAGCACCATCTCTGAGGTGGCATATTTTGCGAGGAAGGCACGAATACGTGGTCGGGTAATTTTATTCATAACTATGCAGATCGGCTTGCAACGTACTTGAGAATGGTGCGTGCACGATTCTCCCAGGTAAATGTTTGCGCGCGTTCACGAGCGCATACTCCGAGTGCTCGCTGCATTGAGTTATCCTCCGCAACCCTTAGAATACCTTCCGCAAGTGCTTGTGCATTATCAGGCTCTACGAGCACTGCGGTGCGCTCATCGAGAATTTCTCGTATTGAAGGTATGTCTGAAGCGACAATTGGCTTGCCTGAAGCAAGATATGTAAAAAGTTTAAGCGGAGATGTGTACTTTGCAGATAGGGCGTTTTTGGCGGTATTTGGAAGCAAGAGCATGTCTGCTGCAGCCTGATTATCTGCAAGTTCTTTGTATGGGCGGTAACTCACGAAAATCACGTTTGGGTTCTCCCTACGAAGGCCCTCAATCTCTCCTGCTTCTGCACCAATAACTACGATCTGTACATGAGATGGGAGCACCGCTGCTGCCCCATACAGAGCCTCCATCCCCTTCCAGGCATCTGTTCTACCAATATAGAGCGCAAGGACTTTATCTTTTGGAAGACCGAGACGCCCACGTGCAGCATCTTTTGATTCTGGATGTGCAAAGTCGCGTAAATCGACCGCATCCGGAGAAACTAGTATCTTATTGTCTGGAAAGCCTGCCGCTGTAAGTTCCTCTCGTATGTATGAAGTAAGTACGACCAATGCTCGTGCGCGCTTGAGCAGTTCTGCACCACGCGCACGCATGCGCGGCGTAATATCGTGGACTTCGTACACAAAATTCTTGAGGAGGAATGTGCCCGGCAGTTCACGCGTATACACGAGGTCGTGACTGTGTAGCAACAGATATATTCTTGAGGTAATCAAGAACGATATAGTTCGAAGCCAATAAGTAAGTGTTGAACTACTGCCCGCGGCAACATCTATACACGGGACTTTAACGACCTTAAAAACAGGCTCAGCCCCTACATACAGGAACGGGTCGGTAGCGGGAGTCTTCGCACGACTTGGCACCAACAATGTAACCTCGTTACCCGCATTCGCAAACGCTTCACACATTTTCATTATTTGAATGAAATGCCCCCATTCGTCTGGTATTCGAGCCGATGACAGATACGTTATTTTCACAATATGTATTACGCTGCGTACTCCTGCTCCACAGCATCAAGACCTCGCTCTTCTTCTTTTGTGTTCATTGGTTCAGTTTTGTGGATGAATCCTCGTTCTCCTTCTAGACAATACTTACTCATACGATAAAACGGAGAAAGTGACTTCACTTTTGGCAAAAGACGTTTAGCTTCAATCAGCTCACGTACTTGTCTATCGCTCTCATTCCAATTAGAGAGTTCCCTGAAGTCTTTAGGTGAATTGAATTCACCTTCACGGGTAAGTACCGTGCGAGATAAATCAAAGGTACCGCCGATTGCATCCATAGCCTCACGCGTGAAAAATTCGAATGAGCCACGAGCAAAGAAAGGCTTTGGAAGACCTAGCCACTGACGCAGGCGGCGTTGTGAGTGCCCTGTTGAGTTTGTGAGTATCAACCAGTCCTCTTGAGGAAGAAGATCTGCAAACAACTTATCGGTCAGGATGTAGTTATCGTCATGCGTAAAAAGGAACTTGTCGTACTTTTTGTAGTTATGCTTTTCGAGCCACTGATTGGTCATGCCCCAATCACCCATAGTATTTGGCTCTAGCATGTACACCCATCCCATAGATTCGAGTTCCTCTACCGTCGGGACACGACTGTACATGAGCCGATCAAATAATTCTCTGCGTGTATAACCAAGCTTAGAAAGCGCCTCCTCCTTCTCGGACTTTGAATAGGAAGGGTCTCGGTGTGATACGCAGAAAAAGTCGACCTCCCATCCTTCCGGGATTTTCTGATCAATCATCTGCTTATAGAAGAGGTATGGGAAGTGCCATCCGCCAGCTACGACCGCGAGCCGCTTCATACACTTGTGTTTGAACGAATTAGGTAGATTCCGGTGCACGTTGGAAACGGAATAGTCTCCTGCTCATCGTACTTCCCCTTCCAAAAACGACGAATTCTCTCGAGACTTCGTAAATAGCCAGTAAGTGTAAGCACCTCACCTCGGAAACGCTTTTTAAGATTGCGCATTTTCAGATTCACAAGCGCACGTATCGTGAGCGTCCACATAAGTCCAAGAAATACTCGCTCCACATGAGCTGCGTACATACTGTCCCAAATAAGTTGCCATTGCTCGTCTGAAAATTCACGCTCGTTACGATAGATGAATACGATGCTATGAGGATCGTTTCCAAATACACCCCAACTATCAGCATCAAGCGCATCGAACAAACGCACTTCGTCGAGTTCTGTGCACACTCTACGAAGACGATCTGCTCCTTCCTGCGTGCACTCTGTCCCAACAACACGAAGCTCAGGTGCATGTTTCTTGAGGTAATACTCAAAGATACCTCCACCAGAACCAATTGAGTACACGGTAGTAATACCCTCTCGCTTCAAGAGCGCCGCAAAGGATGCGACACGACCTTTTAGATCCTCATCCTGACCATCCTTATGGTCTAGCGTCAGGTCGTGTAACCACTCTTCGCGAGTCTCTGGAATACGATAGTGCTCGTGTTGGTCACGCAAAATCATCCAGCTATCTCCATCTCGCATTTCACCATTCTTAAACGCATCCTTCGTGAGTCCGTAAGATACGTAATACGGAATAGTGAGAGGAAACGGCATCGCATTAAATTCCTTAAGCTTCTGTACTATGTGCATACTCCGTTACATTATTTGAATATTGTTCCAATGTTCCCTAAGAAAATCAGCCTGCTCAGGTATTAGATTATCAGGAATTTCAGTAAATAGCTCGATAACGCTTGCGTCTTCATTGACTTTGAACTCAGTCTTGCTTGAGACGCATAGGAACGTGAGTGTTACTGTCGAACCAAATCCTCTGTGCTTTTCCTCGTCGCGCGATTCTGTATACCCGAGCAGCTTAACGACCTCGACTGATTCTCCAATTTCCTCCTCTGCCACTCTAGCGACCGCTTCGAGTACTGATTCCTGGTACAAAATTGTTCCACCTGGGAAGTGCCAGTGCCCCTTCCACGCATAGTGCTTTCGTAGCGCCAGAATAATACCCTTCGGGGTTTTAACAATTAAATCTACGGTAACTCGAGGAACCTTTGAGTATATTTCCTTGAATTCCTCTGGACTAAACGGTTTACTATTTCGCCTCGGTACCATGAGCGTATGCTGATTTGAATTCTTGCAACAAAGCACAAATTTTGCGGACGTCCCTAACAGTTACTCCATGATGAAGTGGTAGTAATAGATACTGGTGTTCAAGCGCATCCATGACTGGGAACGTCTGCTTCCCACCAAAAATACTGTACTTGTCGTTTCTGTAGTGGTGATCCCCTGTACTTACTCCGTTTGATTTCATGAATGCCATGAGTTCATCTCGCCTTGGGGTAAGGACGTGCGCAAGCCAGACGTGCGCAGTTACACCGTATCGAGCGTACTCTTTTCCAAGAGTGATACGGTGTGCAATGAGTTTATCAATTACGCGCATGTTTCCGCGCCCAATTGCGGCTGTGATGTCGTTCATGTGGCACTTGTACCCAGCCTCGACTATGTCTGTATCGCCCATTTTTTGCTTTAGCTCTCTGTCGTACCCAAACCAACGAAGACGTTTTGCGATAGCATAATGCTCTTTGTCTTTGCAGATTAAGAAGCCACCATCCCCAGACGTGAGAGTCTTGATTGCCTGTAAAGATACGCAGGTAAAGTCTGCCTTACCCCAAAATGGAGATCCGACAGCTTGTGCCGCATCTTCAATAAGTGGAATACCGGTCTTTTCAGAAAGCTCAAGTAATTCTTTAAGCCCCCTATTATTCCCTCCAAAGTGCACAAAAACTATTGCTTTTGTCTTTGGTGATATTTTGCGCTTCACGTCCTCGACAGAGACATTGAGATCAGTCTCAATGTCCGCAAACACGACCCGTGCTTTGCGGTGAACCGCGGGAAGTCCGGATGCAGGGTGTGTAAGTACAGGAATAATTACTTCGTCTCCCTCGCCAATATGAGCTAGATCATATGCCAATTCGAGTGCGGTACTTCCTGAATTTACCGCTGCAACGTATTCGAATCCAAATTTTTCACCAAACTCTCTTTCGAAGGCCTTTACCTCTGGACCCTCACCGATGTACGCGCCGTAGTTGGAGCGAATGAGAAGTGAGGTCACCCTCCAAACAGCGCTTGGCGCCATGTATGACTTGAAGAGACTGATGGTTCTCATTGTGGTGAAGATTTCGCCCAGAACTACTCAACGATCTTGAACGTAGGCAGTGGGATGATGAACTTGGATTTGAGACCCTTCGCGCGCCAATTCTTAATGATGTAGTCCGCAAAGTGCCAAGCAAGAATTACTACGTACTCAGGCTGATCCTTGAGAAGAATCTCGTTGCTTACGATTGGGTTGTGGGTACCAGCCATATACTTCCCCACTTTTTCAGTACCGGGAAGCTGTGAAATGTACGGCATAAGTGTCGTGTCGAGACCGTAATAATTCATTACTACTACGCCGCGCGTTGGGCATGAGTCCGCAACGAGAAGTTCTCCCTTCTTCTTTGCCTTATATGCAAGCTCACCGAGCATAAGCTTACTCTTCTCAACACCTGTCCTAAACTTCTCCCACCCGTCCGGACTAAAGAGTCCAGCATCTTCTTCGGCCTGTACGAGACGAGCAACATTCGGATTGATTAGGTGTGCACCCTTCCAACCAGCATATACACGAATACTTCCCTCGCGGGTAGTGACGCGCTTAGCATCAAAGACCTCCATGCCGTAGTACGGGAAAAGAGTCACGAGCGACTTAAGGCTGTATATGCGTACATGCTCATGATAAATTTGATCAAACTGATTGCGTTCAAATATGTCGAGCAAATATTGACTCTCGGTCACTACCATACCATCCTTATCGAGAAGTTTAGTGATGCCATTCATCACTTTTCCAAGAGTCGCCATGTGCGCAAACACATTGGTGAATGTAATAACCTTTGCCTTGCCATGCTTCTCAACGACACTTTTGGCAGCCTTAGTATCAAAGAAGCTTTGGAGCGTTGGAATCTTATTTTCCTTATTGGCAATCTTTGCCATATTTGTCGGCTCGACACCAGCGACCTTCATACCCTGATCTCTAAAGAAGGTCAGCAAGGTTCCGTCGTTGGAACCAACGTCGACACAGAGTGATTTCTTAGGAATATTCCAGGTCGACACAATCTCCTCTGAGAGGAGTTTCAGGTGATCACGAAGAGGCTCTGAGATACCCGTTCGGTATACGTAGTTTGTATCAGAAAAGAGCACCTTTCCATCAACGACATAGTCGAGCTGTCCAAGGCCTGACGTCGGGCAAATCATCAAGCGTAGCGGGTAGGACGTCTCCGGTTGACGAAGACCTTCCTTGGTAAGCAGCGCTCCAGCAGAAGGCTGGAATCCTAGGTCAATTGCCTCAAATAGGTTTTTGGAACCAGTGATTTGGCAATGATCCAGAACACCTGCCGCTACGTCGTGATTTATTTTTTTCATGTACCTGATTTTACTATAAAAGAGATCCTGAGTTTGGATTCGCAAGCCAGTCTTTAAATGAGCCCGTGTTCTTGCTCCGCGGAGACAGAAACGGCTCGTCCTTGATGGGCCAATCAACGACAATGTCTGGATCGTTCCAGGCAATTTCACCTAGACCTTCTGGGTTATAGAGTGCTGATATTTTGTACTGAACCTCACACAAATCGGTAAGTGTTTGATAACCACGCGCACATCCTGCAGGCGCATACAGCTGTTTCTTATTCTCCACACTTGCTTCAATACCCACCCACTGTCCGAGAGTTGGTGAATTCTTACGAATATCAACAGCTACAAGAAATGCGACACCTTGTGTAACACGCATAAGTTTTGCGGCCGGTTCTTCCCACTGAAAGTGAAGTCCGCGTACCGTGTTACGCACATGCGACATAGCATGATTATCCTGCACGAAATCATCAATGATGCCCGCTGCTGCAAATACATCTTTTCGATACGATTCCATCAAAAAACCGCGTTCGTCCTCGTGCACCTTGGGAGTACACACAAATACTCCTGCAAGTTTTGTTGGCTCTATATTCATATGTTAGTTTCTTCGCGGATAGCAAGGCTCGCACTTAAAAGCGAGTCGGTAGTGCCCACATCTGCCCAATGTCCTTCCACCATGGCGTATCCGCAGTCACCATTCTGAACGTAGTAATTGATCAAGTCAGTCACCTCGAGCTCTCCACGTGCAGACGGTGCGAGCTCGCGAATAACTTCGAAAGCTCTGGATGAAAACATGTAGTACCCCGTCATAGCGAGAGTACTCCTTGGCTGTTGTGGCTTTTCTTCTACTTCGACTACCTTATCTCCTTCAATAACGGCACATCCGAAACGCTTTGCAGATTCTTCGTCTACGTTCACAAGGAATACGGTACAACCGTACTTGGACTTCTGTGGCTTAAATGTCGGAGAGAACACATTGTCTCCCAACATGACACTTACTTCGTCGCCAGCTGCAAACTGTTCGCAAAGACTAAGCGCTTCAGCAATACCGCCTGCCTTCTCTTGAACACGATATGTCAGACTTACGCCAAAACGAGATCCGTCTCCCAGAAATTCGATAAATCTCCCAATATGCTCACCTCCAGTAATGAGAAGAATATCCGTAAGTCCAGAACGCTTTAGGGTCTCTAATGGATAGAGGATCATTGGCTTGTCGTATACAGGGAGTAAATGCTTGTTTACGACGTTTGTAAGGGGTGCGAGACGGGTTCCATTTCCGCCAGCCAAAAGTATGCCTTTCATAGGTGTGATGCTTAGTATAACAAAACAAGCGACAAACAAGTTACCCTGGCACGCAATCTATTGACTTTGCACTAAATATACGCAAAGTCATCCCCTGTGACCTATTAGACTGCGAAGTACTCCTTGAGCCCCTCTTCGAACGAATAGAGGGGCTTCCACCCGAGCTCAGTGATGCGAGCAGCATCCATTTGATACTGCATATCGATACCTGGGCGATGTGCAGGAGTTGTCGGAATCGTCTTTCCCGTAACTTCTTCAGCTTTCTTAAGGAGCTGTTTGACTGTGTACCCATCATTGAGAGTGAGGTTGTAGATCCCTGTACCCTTCTCGAGAATGAGATCGAGCGCTGGTGCAATATTTTTTACGTAGATGTATTCACGATAACTTTCGCCAGTATCAAATACCGTTACTGGAGTACCTGTCTCGATAGAACGCTTAATGATAGGCATGATTTTGCGCGTATCCTGACGAGGCCCAAAAACGTTGCAAAAGCGTGTCTCCGCGGTCTTGGCTGCGAGCGCCGGATACGTATTGTCGTATGCGAGACGCATAATTGACCCCATGGCCTTTGATGCAGAATATGGATTTCGTGGAGCAAGAATCTCTCCTTCCTTCATGAGATGATCACATTCACCATATACCTCATCTGTAGATACGTATATGAATTTTTTCAGATTCGGAAGACTTCGCGCCGCCTCAAATGCATGGAGATTGCCGAGTGTGTTCTTTTTCAAAGTGCGGTATGGCTCACGAACCGAATAGTCAACATCTGAAATTGCCGCCGCATGAATCAGATAATCTGGATTCTCGTCGAGAATGATATTCACCACGATTGGATCTGCCATATGCACGTTGTAGTGCTTGAACGAGCCGTCGAGAATCTCTGGGCAGTGTCCATCTGAGCAATTATCGATAACTACGACATTCCATCCCTTTGCCACGAAATACTGCGTCGCGTGAGAAAAGATAAAACCCAGACCTCCAGTAATTACGATTTTTGGCTTTGTTTCCATGATACTGACTCTACTATGCTCCCTTCTGCTTGTAAAAACCCGTCTGTTTTCGACAGCATGTCTGCCAATTCATGAGAAAAGGCATCGATACGTAGGTGCTTTTCGTACGCCGTGCGTGCTGCTCGTTGCATAGTCTCAAACTGTTCTTCGGAGATGCTAGCGTGAAAATCTGCAAGTTTGTCAGCAATACGGTCCGTGTCTTTCCAGTCTACAAATACACAGAAGGAACGGTAATCGATCTTGTTTTCACATGGAAGCACGCAAGCCGTGTCTAGAAAGAGCGGAATTCGTCCAAGTGAAAGCGCCTCGTAGAAGCGTACCGATGCATTTGCATCCCCTCGTACGCAAAGTGCGTAATCAGATCCATCAAGCGCGTCGACAAATTCTTTACGAATATCGTGTGCCTCTCCACTCATGGTCTTGGTGTGCCCCGAATACGTACTACGTGCCGTAACGTTGGCAATGACGCGCGATGAATTCTTGAGTGCTGCGAGCGCTTGAGCACGAAACAGAATGCCCTTGTGTTCTGCTCCGCGTTTAGCATCTAGTAATGCACGTGTTGTAACCGGAAGCTCCTTAATCCAGGTTTTGAGTTTTGCCACACCAGACTGTGCTGCCCACCCAGTAAACCCTACTGACGGAACTTGAGTTTTCTTTCTAAGTACTAGTTTTCCTTCACGATATCGCATGAGCAAATCTTCTGTCGGAAACGGCAACGTTACTTCGTTAGGACTCACTGAATATTGATACCTGCTTACGCGCATGACGACGCTGTTTGGTATATCAATATGCGGTTCAAGATCTCCTGCCCCATCAATGAGGAGCGGTTTATGTGCCTCTTGTGCTTCACGGATTATCATCGCGAGACGTTCAGGATTGGCAGCTTTCAAGCGATCGTAGTGGTATGGCACAAGTACGTAGTCAGCGTCCTCGATACGCGACACAAGTTCAAAATCGTCTTTTGAATACTGAAACTGCTCTACTGCTGCCTTCACATAGGGCATTGAGTCTTTTGCAGCTACTCCCCAAAATGGAAAAAGTATGTCGACGTGCGTGTAGAGACTTGGCTCTCGGTAGTGCTCACCCACGTATAACCGAACGGGAAGCTTCATGGTTATGTGTGCGCCGTTACGCAGAAACCGAGCGCATAGTCACTTGGGTCATACTGCTTCTTGAGTGCGCGTGCGAGCTTAGTAAAAAGTCCATCAGCCATGCGCATCCATGTATGGGTGATCGGCGCAAGAAGATTCTGAAGCTTACCTGGAAGCAATCGCTCGATAAATAACCAACGGGCGGCGAACACTCCCGACCCAAGGGGTGTCACCGCATCTACCGTAAATCCAGCTGCCTCGAGTGCACGCGTAAGTGCTTCTTTACTGTATCGGTGGAAATCAGATGGTGACGCGTGATAGGGGAACATGTACGGCACTACAATCACCGCCCTCCCCCCACTCCTTAATACGCGTGCACACTCACTAAGGAGTGCACGGTATTCAAATACGTGTTCAAGCACATTCATTAACATGACTCCGTCATAGGATGAATCCTTGAGTGGTAGTGGTTTCTCCAAGTCCGCGATAACATCGGCGCCTGTTTCTTGTGAGATGTTTACCGTGGTCACATGAGCTCCTTCTCCAAGAGTCACTGCATATGTCGAGCGGGAATCACCCCCCAGGTCCAGCACTTCCCCAGAAAGCTTCATTGTTGCAAGTATGCGATGCTCATCGCTACGCAGCATGGTCATATCTACAGTATGGCAGCAGAAAGAGCTCCTGCAAGCGACTCCAAGCTATTGGAGTGAGCGGCTTTTTCTAACAGTTCCCGTTGTTCGTGCATCTGTTCGGGTGTCATAGAAAACAGAGACTCTATGCGTGTGGCAAGCGAGGCACTATCAGTAAAGCTCGAGTCCGTATTTACACTTCGAGCAAAGTCATCACTTATGGCAAGCACAAGACTCCCCGCTGCTGCAGCTTCGAACAGTGTCTTGTCGAACATGCCACTTCGTGAACAATTTACAGTAATGAGGCTCGTTCCAAAGAACTCTGCAGTTTGTGCGTGAGGGACGCCTGAAACAAACTCCACAGAATCACTAATGCCGAGCCTGGCCGCCTGCTGTGTAAGTGATTCGTAATATGCTGCATCGTGCGGCAGGGCGGTTCCGACTATGCGCGCACTAAACGGAACACCGTGCACGCGTAATATTCCAAGCGCTTCAATAAACATCTCCGGGCGTTTGGACGGAGCTATACGCGCCAGAAACAATAGTGAGTTCGCCTTTTTGGATAGTGCTGCCGCTTCGTGAAAACGAGCAAGTTCTACACCAACCGGCATGAGCTTCGTTTTTTTGTATTTGGCGGTGTACGAATGAGTAGACGTGCAAAAAACGTTAGCACAAAACGCTGCGGCAATATCGGTGAGTATGCTCCCGGCATAATGATTACGCCAAAGGTACACGCGCTTCCCAAGCAACTTCCACAATGGACCAGCAACCAAGATATACTCCTGATTCATGTGAACGAAGACTGCGTCATATTCATGCCGCAGTTTCCATGCAAGAAGTTTAAAACGAATAGCGTACAAAAGAGGAGACACTCTCCCCTTCTCCTTACCGAGCGAATGTATGCGCACATTCTGTGGAAGGTCGTGTACACCTTCCTTAAGACAGATTACTTCAACACGCTCGTAGTGAGGCGCAAGTATCCGCACCCACTCATGAAAGAAACCAAGTGTCGGGCTTTCTTTGTCGATTTCTTGAGTTACGACGAGAATTCTCATAAAGAATACTACTGTTGTGGCTCGCTGAGTGAGGTCAAAAACGCTTCGTGTTCTTTGAACCACTCCATAAAGTTTTCGATACCTTCTTCAATGCCAACCGTGGGCACAAACCCAAGATCACGTCGTGCACTACTGCAATCAGCAACGGTTGCCGGCACATCCCCCGCTTGAAGCGGAAGCATGCGTACCCGAGCTTTTTTACCTGCGTTCTTCTCAATTAACTTTACAAAGCGGGAGATAGGCACTGCTTCGCTACCGCCAAGATTATAGAGACGGTATTTCTTCTCAGGCTTCTTCTCTATCTGGGATTGAATGGCCGCAACAATATCTGAAACGTGCGTGAAGCTGCGCTTCATGCGACCATTATTGTAGAGATCAATAGGCTCTCCAGCGAGTATGCGGCGCGCAAACTTAAACAGTGCCATATCGGGCCTTCCCCATGTGCCGTATACCGTAAAGAAACGGAGTCCCACCATTTCCATGCCATAGAGGTGATGGTATGAGTACGCGAGTGATTCGTTCGCCTTCTTTGACGCGGCGTAGATAGAGATGGGTGTGTCTACCTGGTCCCGTTCAGAAAATGGTTGTTTCTTGTTCGTGCCATATACCGAGCTTGATGATGCGTAGATAACCCTCGGCAGGTTGAGGCGATGGGCCGCTTCAAACACGTTTAGCGTGCCCAGGTAATTTGCCTCTGCGTACACCCAGGGATTGGTGAGAGAGTATCGCACCCCTGCCTGCGCAGCTAGATGCACGATGTCTGTTACCTTTGACTCACGAAGCACGGTTTCCAGTGTTTCGTACTGTGCGATGTTTAGTTTATGAAAGGTAAAGCGCTCGTGCTTCTTCAACTCGCGCAAACGCGCATGCTTCATACGCACGTCGTAGTACGGACTCATAGAATCAATACCGACTACGGAGTACCCCGTAGTGAGTAAGAGACGGCTTAGATGGAAACCAATGAATCCTGCAGCTCCTGTTACGCAAATAGTCTTATGCTTCATACGTTTTTTACTGACGCTCCATATACTCCTGCTAAAAGCTCAAGGTCCTTGCCCGTTCCGCGCAGCAGCTCTACGTTCTTTGCTTCAACCGCTTCAAATACGGACGCCGCGGTAGTGTCCTCGGGTCGCACCGTTTCGTACAGCTGTCTAAGAGCGGCAAAATCCTTTATAAAACAGTGCCCCCCTGCCCCACGCCCTGTTTTGTGAAGAGGGTTTGAGTACCTATTACTGATGTAGGGGTCTGCCGCTACTGCTTTCCCAATGCGCTCCCAGTCTTCGCCAAGCGCTTGTGCCAGGTCGTAGAGCATATTAAAGAACACTACCTGTATGTAGCCGCTCGTGTTGTGCGCGTACTTAAATAGCTCTGCCTCAGTACTCGTCATCACCTGCTTGAACGGTGCGTCAGGAAGCAGGGAGAGAACAAGTGTCGCTTGTGCCTCTTGCCCTGGCGCCGTTGTTCCAACTACTGAAGCGAACGGTGCTGATACGTCTTCTCTCGCGGTTGCCTCCGAGAGAAATTCAGGAGAATACAGCACCGTGATATCAGGGTGAGCTTCCTGCAGTTTCTTCGTGGTACCAGGAAGAATGGTGGATTTAATCACGGCCACCTTGCCCTCCCCCACTAACGAAAGCGCATCGTCTACGATTGAGGAATCAAATCCACTTGGTGTTGTTGGCGTTGGGACACCAACAAAGACAACATCGCAATCGGCAATGCGCTCCCTGTTCTCCACATAGGGTTCTTCAAGGGCGTAGCGTACTACGGTAAAGCCTCTGTCTTGGAAGTCGTCCGCGTAGTTTTTTCCGACATATCCCTGCCCAATCACACCAATGAGTATCTCTGTATTCATGCACTATAAGGCTACGCTGTTACATCCCTTCCGTATATATCTTCAAACCGTTCAATATCATCTTCATCAAATGACCCGATAGAAACTTCCGCAACGACTCCCCCATCACGACTACGTAATCGGTGAATATGGGTGACGGGTATATGAAACGGAACACCAAGCTCAAGCTCAAAGCTCTCTACAGTCTCTAGCGTCTGCCCCCGCACTGCCTGAGCATCTCCCTGGAGCAGGGTCCATATCTCAGAGCGCCCGCCGTGTCGCTGCAGCGACAGCACTCCGCCAGCAGAAACACTGAGCGTCTTTAGATGTCCTGTTCCGAAACTGCCATGTACGGTAAAGCTTCCCCACGGCCTCTCGGTTGTGTCGGTGCATTGCTGCTGGCTGGGTTTCTGTGTTTGGTTCATGGAAGTTCTGAAAGGGTGGTAATAGTATGCCACCTGCCGTCTCCTGTCGCTTTGTTTCTACGCATTTCATATAACACCGCGTCGGGAGCATACGTTGCTAACAGTTCTAGCTCGAGCGGGGTGTCGTCCACAAATACAGGATTTGCTCCGTACATGCTCATGTGCGGAGCCATGAACTCTCCCTTCCTCTTCTCACCGGTATAGATAGTGGTGATGCGCGGAATACCATAGAGTGCGCTTTCAATTTTTTCCTTTTGGAAGGCCGGGTTGCCGAAGGTCAAAAGCATAACCCCATTTTCCTTATCTCGAAGGAAGCGGCCCGCGTCCTCGTAGAGAAATTGGGTCAGCTCTCCTGGTGCGAACGTGAGCTCGCCAGTACCGACCAACCTATCCATGTGCGCGGAGAATTCTACACCAATCAGCTCCGCAATGTCCGTACCGGAAAATCGCTCACGCAAATACTCAGCAAATCTATCGGTATCAAACGCGGTTCTATCAAAATCAAGAAAGTACATCATGCAAGGCTTTCTATAAGTGCACCAGCAACTAAGTGCGGATCGTGTCGCATAAGTGAACGGCGAATAGGATCGTTTGCAATTGGCGGCACAACGTTTACCGAGGCAAGCGGGAGTCGACGGATGCGACTATCGTGTTCCATATCAAAAAGAATTGGGTGTTCTTCTTCTTTCGCATACCAGGCAAGCACTTCGGGAGAAAACGCCCCTTCGTGCACAAACACCTGATCCATTGCTCGACCTGCGTATCGTTCAATTTCGCTCACGAAGAGCGAGAGCGGATACCCATCGGTCTCCCCTGCCTTTGTAAATAAGTTGGCAACGTATACAACCGAGGCGGAAGACGCCGCAATAGCTTCTTTTGTTCCCTCCCCAAGAAGCGCTGCAACGGTAGAAGAATACAGGTTGCCAGGCCCAAGCACGATTAGGTCAGCGGCAAGGATTGCATCGCGTGCCGCATCAGTGATAGGCAGTGATTCAGTCAATTGAATGTCAGTGACGTGCACTGATGCGGTCCCCGTTTCACTGATGGCATTCTGCCCCGTGACCACCGTACCGTCTGAGAAGTGCGCCGTAAGCGTCGCCGGCCGCTCTGTGGCAGGAATGACAGTTCCCGATACGCGCAAGATTTTAGATGCCTCGGAGAGCCCTGCTTCGTTTGACCCAAGCAGGTCAGTAAGCGCCGTGATAAAAAGATTGCCCAAGTTGTGGCCAGCAATGTCGCCCTTTTCAAATCGATAGGCAAACAACTCACGCAGCACATTCCCATCTTCAGCGAGCGCTACCAAGGCCTGGCGCGCGTCTCCTGGAGGAAGAAATCCGTATGCATCGCGAAGTCGTCCAGTAGACCCGCCATCGTCCGCTGCCGTCACTATTGCCGTCAACGACACGTCAGCGGCAGCACGTAGTCCTGAGAGCACTACGAACGTTCCCGTTCCTCCCCCAATAGTCACAATGCGCTTCATACAAGTTTTGCTAAGTCTGCCGCTATCGCTTTGCTGCTCGAGTCAGCACTCTGCAGGTGCTTAATAACGGTATCCCTTGCGTGCATAGCAAGTTCGGTGCGAAGTGCTACGTTTTCAACCAGTTCCCGGATATGCACGGCGAGTGCCGCTGGGTCAGCAACGGGAACTGCCAGCACATCCTTATAGCCCTGAAATACTTCGCCGACAATTCCGACGTCGGTTGTGATAATAGGAACCTCAACAAGGGCAGCTTCAACGAGTGTGCGTCCATAGCCTTCGTAGGCACTTGTTTGAATATATGCCTGACTGCTGCGCATCAGTCCCCACGCATCAGTTCTCCATCCATCGGTAAACACTACACGGGACCCGAGTCCTAGCGCGTGAGCAAGCTTTTTAAGCTTTGGCTTCTCACTCCCTTCGCCGACAACAATCAGTCCCACTGCAGGGTACGCGTCTTTAATGCGCGCGAGCGCAGCAATACTATCTTCAATACGCTTCTCTGGTTCAAGACGACCGACCGTAAGGAGCGCAAAGGTAAACGGGTGTGCAGGGAGCGGTACCTTTTCGGGCCGTTCCTGAGTAACGCTGATAGGAACGATACTCGGCTCTACAACACGTGAACCATATTTCTTTACTACGCTATCGCTAATACGCTTGGACACAACTCGAATCCCGTGTGCTTGCGGCAGTACCCTATCAGCAATTCGGCGACGAATACGATTTAACACGGGTACCGGCACGTGCGGAGAGCGTATGTTTCCGCCTCGAACAAACCAGGGTGATAGAAAATCGGTATGAATCTGCACATGCAATTTTGCAGTCGTGCCGCGGGTTGCACGAAGCGCCGCTAATCCGTGCTCAAAGGGGTCCTGCGCAGACACTACTTCTATCTGATACTTTTCGATAATCTGCTTCGCGCGCTTTGCAAGCGTTGCTACTCGCAGATATTTAGGCACGGACACTCCATAGATGCGTAGCCCTGCTTCTTCGTAGGTAAAATTCTTTGGCGCAGTGGTCAGAATGTGCAAATCTCCTATGGCGGCCGCGTACTCACGCATACGGCCCCGGCTTGCGCCCTCTTCTATAAGTGTTGGATCCGAGCCGACAAATAAGACGTTCATACAACGGTTGTAACTGACTGC
>CAYITJ010000009.1:0-33975 GCA_964366435.1 uncultured Candidatus Saccharibacteria bacterium | reverse complement strand
CATCCTCTTTTTGCTTGTGTCATTCGTTGGTATCGCGCTTGCGGTGCTGCTGGTCGCGCTCTATGTCCTCATGCTCTTGTTGGCGTATCTGTATGCCGGGCTTATCTGTGGAGCTGCACTCTCGCAAGCCCTATTCAAGAAAGAGCACTGCACCTGGCGCACCGCAGTACTTGGTACCCTCGTGTTGTATGTTGTCGGTCTGGTGCCAGTTCTTGGCATGATAGTCACCTGCGTCATAACATCAGCTGCGCTTGGGGCACTTATGGCTATTGTGTACCGTAAGAGTTTTGGAAGTGCCGAGGAAGATGAGGCGTTTTTACTCGGTGAGGATACTGCTAACTAATACGGAACTATGACCATGCCACAAATTGGAGACACCGCCCCTGCATTTTCACTCCCTGACCAGGATGGTGTAGTGCACACGCTTGCTGAGGTGGCGGGGAAGTGGACCCTGCTCTATTTCTACCCAAAGGATGCCACTCCGGGTTGTACGGTGGAGGCGCAGACTATTCGGGACGCGTGGCCTGATTTTACGGGCAGCAACATCGTGGTGTTTGGTATTTCTGCAGACTCGGTGGCAAGTCACAAGAAGTTCGCGGACAAGCAGGGGCTCCCGTTCACACTGCTTGCAGACGAAGAGAAGAACATGGTGAGTGCCTATGGTGTGTGGGGAAAGAAGAAGATGATGGGTCGTGAGTACGATGGCATTTTCCGCACCTCATTCCTTGTTGCTCCGGACGGCACCATCGCAAAGATATATGAAGAGGTGAAGCCGAGTGAGCATGCGGCACAGGTACTTCGTGATGTCACAGAACTCGCCTGAGCTATTCGCAGACGCGAAGCAGGAGGACCGCAGGGCACGCGCGGCAAAGATCGTCGCGTATCTGAAGAGCACCTATCCTGCGCCAAAGACGGAGCTCGTCTACACGACGCCGTTTGAACTTGTGGCATCGGTGATTCTTTCTGCGCAGTGTACTGACAAAAAGGTGAACGCAGTGACGCCAGCACTTTTTGCGAAGTACCCGACACTGGTGGACTATGCTAATGCTGAACCATCAGAATTGATGGAGCTAATTTCTTCCATAACCTATTTCCAATCAAAGACGCGCTATCTAATTGGTTCCGCAAAGGTGTTGCTCGAGGAGTTTGATGGTGTGGTGCCACGCACGGAGAAAGAGCTCACCAGACTGCCTGGAGTAGCGTACAAGACCGCACACGTGGTGCTGGGTGAGCTTTACGACATCTGGGAGGGTATTCCTACAGACACGCACGTGAGGCGCTTTGCGCTCCGGTTTGACCTAACTGACCGAACCGAGCTCACCAAGATTTCTAAGGACCTAGAGCAGCTCGTACCGAAGCAGGACTGGAAGTACGTAAATAATGGACTAGTGCTCTATGGCCGATATGTGTGTAATGCGATTCCTCATGACTGTAGCGAGCACCCGCTCACCAAGATTTGGCCGGAAGCCGCTCATCGCTGGCCAAAGGCAAAGTAATTTGGTAGGTTTGTTTCAGTCCCGCGAATAGAGCGGAATTGGCAGCGGGATAGGTCCTGGCAGCGAGACGGGTCTGGCGGAGCAGCTGGATCTATGAGAGGCGTTTCGGCGTCTATCGTTTGCCAGGGCCGACCGTCCCGCACATAAAGGCGCCATAGGCGCTTTTGCTTTATCCAGGGAATGCACAGTCCTGCCAAGGTAGCGGGGTTGCAAACTATCAACGGTGGCGTACTATCAAATCGGTTCGCTCTTTGTGGTCCGGGCGGTATCGTCGCCGGCTACACGCCACACACACGCCCGTTCCTGGGCCATAGAATGTTGAACCCCCCTCCCGGGCGCAAGCGCGGGAGGGGAAGCTTTTTATAGGTAGGATTCAGGAGTACCATAGGGGCATGGATAAGAAGCGGCCAGTGGCAGTGTTTGACATAGACGGGACGCTGTTTCGTTCCTCGCTTTTGGCAGAGCTTCTGCGGGAGTTAGTTGCGCGGGACATGTTCCCAAAGAGTGTCGCAAAACTCTACGAAGGAAACGAAGGGGAGTTGCAGAACAAACGCGGTGAGTACGGTCCTTACATGCGCAAAATGATTGATGCTTTTGCGGTGCATGCAAAGGGGTTGCCGTACGGGGAAATTGCAGACATCGCGGGGGAAATCATTGAGGCGAATCGCGACCGCACCTTCCACTACACGCGCGACTTGGTGAAGGAGCTCAAGAAGAAGGGGCACTATTTGCTCGCTATTTCATACTCACCAAAATTTATCGTGGACGGGTTTGCGTACGAGCTGGGGTTTGATAAATCGTACGGCGTATTTTATGAGACGGGAGCATCGGGACGTTTCTCGGGAGAGATTGCGGACGAGCACTTGATTATGAATAAGGGTGCAATTTTGACGCGCGCCATTAAGAAAAACAACCTTACCTTAAACGGCTCCTATGGGGTGGGCTCTACCGAGAGTGACATCTCCGTGATGGATCTGACCGAGTCTTCCATTGCGTTTAATCCAAACCGCGTGCTGTATCGTCATGCCAAGCAAAAGCTCTGGGAGCTTGTTGTCGAGCACAAGGACGTGATTTATGAGCTGTCGTGCGTGGTTTGGTATACTTTGTGTATGACAAAACGACTCTACCGAAGCAAGGATAATAAGGTGCTCGCTGGTGTGTGTGGCGGTAT
Source organism: uncultured Candidatus Saccharibacteria bacterium (assembly GCA_964366435.1). GTDB lineage: Bacteria > Patescibacteriota > Minisyncoccia > Phycocordibacterales > Phycocordibacteraceae > C7867-001. The sequence goes on along the minus strand of CAYITJ010000009.1, from coordinate 31,308 downwards.
TGGAGAGTATTTTGACGTAGACCCAGTCCTTATCCGTCTTTTCTATCTCGCACTGACAATCTTTACGGGACTTGTGCCTGGAATTATCTGCTACTTCTTTGCGATTCTCATTATTCCAATGGCTCCCCACATCACGCCGTCAAAGGTGGTTGATGAAAGCACAGAAGGTTAGTGCAACCGTTTGGAAATACTGGAAAGAGCACGGCAGACATGAGTTGCCGTGGAGGAAGACTACCGACCCGTACAAGATACTGGTGTCTGAGGTGATGCTACAACAGACGCAAGTAGAGCGCGTGATTCCGTACTACAAAAACTTTCTGAAACAATTTCCGAATGTGAACGCGCTTGCACAGGCGCCTCTTTCTGAAGTGCTCAAGCTCTGGCAAGGACTCGGATACAATCGGAGGGCCAAGATGCTGCATGAGGCTGCCAAATACATACTGTCACACCAGCCTGTATATACAGCTTCAGAAAATACAAGGTTGAACCTTGTATTTCCGGGAAGTGCTGCCGAGCTTGAAAAGCTTCCAGGTGTTGGTTCGTACACTGCGGGCGCAGTGGCGGCGTTTGCCTACAATCACGATGAGATTTTCATAGAGACAAACATTCGCACTGTTGTTACTCATCATGTGTTTCCAGGTGAAGAGCAGGTGAGTGATGCGCAAGTACGGGAAGTGCTAGAGAGAGTGCATCCGAAGGGGAATGCGAGAGAATGGTACGCAGCACTCATGGACTATGGCGCGCACCTGAAGCGCTCTGGAGTGCGTATAAACGCGCGCGCAAAGGGGTATACGAAGCAATCTGCATTTAAGGGTTCTGGAAGAGAGGTGCGCGGAGCTATCGTGCGCGCACTTACAGTTGCCCCGACCACTCGCGCAAAACTACTTTCATTGTTTGGTGAAGAGCGGAGGGCGCAAACAGAAGAACAGATAGAAAAGCTCGTCAATGAACACATTATCGTTCTGAAGGGAAGAAAATTTGAACTACCAAACTAATTCAAAACACTACCATATATGGTATTGTTTTGAATTTCGGTGTAACGGAATGTTGTTGCACTAGCGATCGTCTTTGATGAAGTAGCTGCTCCCAAGTCCGAGTATAAGGAGTAGTACGCCCATGGTGATAAAGAAGACGACATAGCTACCGGTGAGTGCCAGTAGCAAGCTAGCAGAAACGGGAGCTACGAGCGCGGACACGGGCCGTGTCATGCGGTAGAGTGTGGTCGTGTTTGCGTCCTCCGTTGTGACGCGCCTGAAGAAGTGCCCGTCTACCATTGCCTCCACAAGCGCACTTCCGATACGTGTTGCAACAAGGATAGTGAGAAGTACTGCAAGGGGCGTTGTGGCGGTCACAAATGCAAGCGCTGCAAACGATACACTAGTAATAGCAAATCCTGCGATAAGAATTTCTTTTTCTCCAAGCCAACGATCTGCAATGTATCCTGCCGGGTACTCCACAAGAACAAAGGGGAGAAGCATTACGGCAAACATCCACCCTAGTTCTGACCATGGGATACCGAGTACGCCATGCAGGTAGAGTGGAATATAGAGTGGTGCCAGGTGATAGAAAAACTGCAACACACCGTTTGCAAAGATGGAAGCGCGCACGTCGGCCCGCTCAAGCAAGCACCGGCAGCTATCAAGTAGCTTTGCATGGTGAGTGGGTGGGTGCTCTGGGAGCTGTTCAAACAGGAAGAGTGTGATAAATGGCGTGAGCGAGAGAGACGCCACTAAGAACACGCGCCAGTACTCGCTGGTGTCGCCAAGCAGGAAGGCGATGATGAGGGGAGCAGCAATGAGCGCCACATTCCCAGACGTAATGAAGAGGGAGCGGATGCGACCTGTCTGAGTACTATCGGTGCTTACGGCCTCAAGGAGAAGGTCTAGGAGGTACTGAATAAAGGGTGTGGTAGCACACACAAGTGCCAAGCAGAACGCTGCAACCCAGAAGGGTGGTTGACCAGCGAGCATCATGAGTGCTACGGCAATAATTCCCGCTACAACAATGGCAGTTTTGCGCACACCAAAGCTCGCTGCAATGCGCGGCATAAAAGGGAAGGTGATGAGGGTGCCCACCGCACCAGCTGCAACTACAAGTCCCGTCTGATTATCGGGAAGAAAGGTTGAAAGATATGGACCAATCACATACACAATCAAAAAGAAGTGCATGGCAGCAAAGAAGTTGCCGATGTAGAGAACACGCTTCGGGTGCATTTATGGAAATTGTAGCATTCCACTCGCAGTTCAAATCCATGCACAGCCCGTCCGTCAGGGCGTCGTGGCGCATTGTCGCTCTCGTGAAGAGAAAGTGACGAGCACTTTGCTAAATCACTTTCTCTTACGCGCTCCGTGCACCACTGACTGCTTCCGGTTTAGTACATGGTGTTGGACCGCTCGCTTCAGTCTGCTCGGAAATAGACAACGGCGGGTGTTTCCACCCGCCGTGCTTTGTCAGTTCTCACATTCCTCGAGTGATTGTATTCTCGATCTCCTCCTTCGTAAGGCATGCGCCGAGCGCGCGATACATGGCGACGGCCATTTCCACACTGATGATGGAGACCGCTGTTCTCGCAGTCCTGCGATGCCCTGACACCAGTTGTGACACGGCGCCCATTTCTCCTGTGAGATGCAGCTTGCCTCGAGCGAAGTCCTTGTGCGTCGTTGGACGAAAACACCCGATTTCAAGGACATTCTGCCTTTCGTGCCGGATGATGCGAACCGCACCAGGTTTTCCCGGCGCAAGGAGTACTCCTTGCATGTGCGTTGTATTTGGACGACGGACGCGCATCTTTCAAACCCCTGTGTGAACACCTGCCTGGAACATACTCTATTAAGACCAGTAAAGCAATCAGCCGCACTCACGTGCGGCTGATTGTTTCAAATATCTGAGCAGTGCGACGAAGGCAAGTAGAATCCTAGTCAGAACGTTTCAAACGGAAGGCGCGGGAAGGCGAGGAGCGGAGACGTACTAGAGAGTACGGCGTAGCGACGAGCCTGGGACCCGCAACGAACCAGTTGGAGTGTTCTGACGGATTTCTATACCCCAATCAATACGGGGATGACCATCGGTGCCTTATTCGTACGTGTGAAGAGATAGCCAGCCATAGTGTCTGACAGTGCGTTCTTTACGTAGTCCAGGTCTACCGGGTTCATGCCCTCGGTGGTGTCCTCTACGGTCTTCTTAATAAGAAGACGCGCTTGGTTTAGCATCTCCTGATTTTCGCGCAGGTAGATGAATCCGCGACTAATAATGTCTGGACTCTTGCGAAGCTTTCCAGTCTTTAGGTTCACCGTCGCAATGATGACGAACATACCGTCCTTAGCGAGTGCCTGGCGGTCGCGGATAACCACCTCCTGGATGTCGCCAATAGAGAAGCCGTCTACCACGAGTGGTGCGCTTGGGACCTTGTCCTTGTGCACGACCATAGTCTTGCCCTCAACAAGGTCGATAACAGAGCCATTGTCCGCAAGGACAATTTGGTCGCGTGGGCGTCCTGCTTGCTCAACCGCCTTTGCGTGGCAGCTGGTCATAGAGTAGTAGCCGTAGGCAGGCATGAAGAACTTCGCACCAACCTGCTGGTTAATCCATACGAGCTCGCCTGAGTTTCCGTGTCCAGTTGAGTGCACATCAGAGGACTTGTAGTGAATGAGCGTTGCGCCATTGCGGTACAACATGTCCTTCAAGTTCTGTACGGAGATTTCGTTTCCTGGAATAACCGAGGACGAAAGCACTACCGTATCGCGAGAGGTGAGGATGATGTTCTTGTGCTGCTTGGTAGCAATACGCATAAGCGCAGCGAACTCTTCTCCCTGTGCGCCGGTTGCAAGCACCACAATTTTATCTGGTGGGTAATCCTGGATTTCCTGTGCGCTGATGATGGTCTCCTTCTTAACGGTGAGGAGTCCGGTAATCTGCGCAATTTCCAGGTTGGTCTTCATAGAGCGGCCCTCCATCACAATCTTCTTGCCCATAGACTCGGCAATCTGAATGATGCGAATCATGCGCTCAAACTGTGAAGCGAAGGTACCGATAATGAGACGGCCCTGTACAGTGCGTACGATATTCTCAAGTGTTTCGTTTACACGGCGCTCTGGAATAGAGAATCCATCGCGCTCGGCGTTGGTTGAGTCGGCAATGAAAAAGAGGTTGTTGTCCTTTCCAAGCGACGCCCACTTCTTCTGCTCGTGCTCGGCAGGGATACCGCCTTCGTGATCGAGCTTTAGGTCTCCGGTCACTACCACGTTGCCCCAAGGAGTCTCTACTGAGAGACCCATAGAGTCTGGAATAGAGTGGGTAACAGGGAAGAACTTAACGCGCGAGCTGCCCACGGTGACGGTAGAGCCTGGCTCTACAACGCGCACATCAAGCGCTGGCATGTCTGGGTACTCCTCCTGGCGTTTCAGAATCATTACGGACGTAAGGTTCTGCGTGTAGATAGGGGGATTGCCAAACCGTCCCATAAGGAACGGAATGCCGCCGATGTGGTCCAAGTGGCCGTGCGTAATAAAGACAGCGCGAACGCGGTCCTGATTTGCTTCTAGGTAGCGAGTGTTTGGAAGAATGTAGTCCACGCCAGGATTAGTTCCTCCTGGTACGAACTGGAATCCAGCATCGCATACAAAGATGTCGTCCTTGGTCTCAATCGCAAACATGTTGCGACCAACTTCCTCGACGCCACCAAGTGGCACGATACGTACGGTCTTCTCGTCACACGGTGCTGGAAGATACTCCGGCTTGTTCTTGTCGGATTTTGGTGCGCCCGATCCGCCTTGTGGGCGGTCGCCGCCTCGTCGCATAGGACGTCCTCCGCTGCGTGGTCCACGGTCGTTTGAACGACCTTGGCCGCCGCGTCCGCGTCCACCACGGGTACCGCGAGGGCGTGGACCTACTCCTTGTGCGGCTGGTGCCGCTCCGGGCGTGGATTCCTCTTTTCGGAATCCTGGCGCAGGAGCTGGCGCTGGTGCTGATGACATAGTGTCTTAGTGTTAATTGCTAAATATGTTCATTAATGGCTCTGCATGAGTCACTAGACGCTAGCCCCGGAATCCTCGCTGCACGTTGGCAGGGGACACATGAGCCAAAGGCTAATGACTTTGCACGAGAAACGGCCAGACGTACGCACGTTCCTTGTACCAGGTTGCTACAGAGGCGAATCGGTCTGCAGGAGCGGCAATCTGCGGAAGCTCGACGCCGTATAGGGTCTTAGGGACAGCATACAGGAAGTCGGGGGCATGCGTAAAGGCAGCTGGATAATCGGCAGCAATTCTGTCGCTTGCACTCTGCAAATACTCAAGACTCTTTGCTTGGTCGCTGGTAGAACGAGCACGCTCAAGGAGAGAATCCACTGTAGCGTTTGCGTAGGAAGCAATGTTTAGCCCTGGGTCAGCCTGCTCGCCAGAGTCCCAAAATGCGTAGAGGTCTTGCTCGCGACCAACCACCATACCAAAGAGTAGGGCAGCGTACGCACGCGGACGAATCACGTCTTTGGTGAGGTCTCCTGGTTCGTACAACTCAAGCGTGGTAGGTATACCGAGCGTCTCCCAGTCACTCTGCACCGCTTCTGCGACGACCTTGAGTTCTGGCACGTTAGACGTGCGGATAGTGATGCCGTCGAGCGTTAGCTTTTCCTTTTCGTTCTCCCACGCACCTGCTTCGGCATCAAACTTCCAGCCGTTATTAGTGAGCAGTGTCTTGGCGTCCTCTATACGCGTCTCAACTGTAGGGAGTGTCGGTGGAACCACACCGTTACCTGCGGACACAGGACCTGCGAGTGCTGTTGCGTATCCGCCGAGCAAGTCCTGCACAATGTGCTCGCGATTGATGGCGATAGAGAGTGCTTTGCGAACCTCAAGACGAGCGAACGCTGGCTCTTCCTTCTTGTTGAAGAACACACCAAATACACGTGAGTACGGAGCGCGGAGCGCCTCTGGGGTGTCTATACCGTACGCGCTCTCAACGCGGCCACTTCTATACGCTCCTTGGAGAAGGGTAGGGGTCTCGTAGAAGCGTAGGCGAATTTCGCTTAGATAGGGTCTGCCAAGTGCATACCCCTTGTTTGCTTTCAGGCCGTACTCAATTGCTAGGCCGTCGCCGTTTTCAACCACGTTTACTACTTTGAACGGGCCTGCGCCCACAGGACGCTGCATAAGTGGTGAGAAAGGGAACTGATCGTTTGGTACATTGCGCCAGAGACGAGAGGGCAGAATGCCAAGCGTAGTGTCGGCAAGAAACGGCGCGTACGGTTTTGGCAGAGTGAACTGCACGGTGCGTGCGTCTATGGCCTGCGCCTGGATGCTCACCCAGTTGGAATACTCAGGACTCTTAAGTGTCGGGTCCTTTGCTTTCTCTACGGTGAATACGACGTCCTCTGCGGTCACGGGGGTACCGTCCGAGAACTTTGCATTGTCGCGAAGCGTAAAGGTGTACGTCTTGCCGTCCTCTGACACGGTGTAGCTACTAGCAATGACTGGCACGAGCGTACCGTCGGTACCAATACCCATGAGTCCCGCAAATGTGAGCGCGGTCAAATCACGATCAGCATCACTTAATGCGAGAAGGGGATTCACAAAGCGAGGAGAGCCAAGCACGCCCTCGGTGAGGGTGCCGCCGTGTGCGGGCACTTCCACTAGCTGTGCGCGCAGTACGGAAAAGAGCGCAACGATGCTTACAACAACGACAAGAGCTCCAAGGGTAATCGCAATGAAACGGTCCCCTGGTGGAAGGGAGCGGATGTAGGTAGCAAGCTGCCTAAACGGCTGCGTAAGCCGAGCGGTAAGTGGGGTAAGAATACGCGCGATACGCGATACGTTCATGGATGGAAAGGGGAACGGCCAGTGGCCGAACCTTAGAGAAGGAATCCAGCGACAGCCGCAAGCACAAAGAGAATCGCAATCACAATGGTTGCGATAAATAGGAACTTCTCGGCGCCACGGCGCTTGTAGAAGGTAGAGGCGAAGTTGTCACCTCCAAAAGCCCCTCCTAGGTTGGCGCCGCGCTGCTGAAGCACGATACCGACAATAAGGAGTAGGGAAAGCGTTATCTCAATGTATGGCAGGGCTGCCGCAAGCGTTTCCATCTGTGCCCGTAGGGTAGCACGAGAGGGGGGACCGAGCAACTGGCGCGATTCTGGAGTACAGAATATTTTCTTGCTAGAAAATTTCTTCCGGCTCGGCTCGTCAGCCTGCGCCGAGCCTCCAAAATCGCGCCAGTTGCTCTAAGGGGAAGATAAAGGTGTTGACGCAAAATGGGGGTGTTTTGTAATATATCGGCATGGTGCGACCTGTGGATAACTTTTTCTCCCACTGGGAGGGAAGTCACGGGCGTACATTGGCTAAACGCTGTATCATGAGCGTTCTTACTACTACTACTAATTAAGAGCACTTTTCTTTATGGCAAAAACCGAATCTATTGCACTTACACCACTTGCAGACCGCGTTGTGGTCGCCCCATTCCCCAAGGACGAGGCTACTGCCTCTGGGATTTTGATTCCCGACTCGTTGACGCGAGATAAGCCAGAGCGGGGGACCGTAGTAGCGGTTGGTCCTGGTCGCTACGACGATGGCGACCTCCTCCCCATGTCGCTTGTTGTCGGTGATGTCGTGCTCTTTTCTAAGTACGGCTACGACGAAATAAAGCTTGATGGCAAAGAGTACTTCATACTCCCCGAGTCACAGGTGCTCGCAAAAATTCAATAGTTTACTTCCCTTTTACTCCCCTAACATCTACTACTGTGGCAAAACAAATTCTATTTGGTGAAGAGGCACGCAAGGCAATGCACGAAGGACTTACGAAGTCTGCTCGTGCGGTAAAGGTGACGCTTGGTCCGCGCGGTCGCAACGTTGTGCTTGAGAAGAGCTACGGAGGCCCGCGCATCACTAACGATGGTGTGTCTATTGCGAAGGAAATCTCCTTTAAGGACAAGTTTGAGAATATGGGCGCTGAGATTGTGAAGGAGGTTGCGAACAAGGCAAACGACATGGCCGGAGACGGTACCACTACCGCCGTTACGTTGCTTGAAGCGATGGTAAACGAAGGTCTCACATCCCTTTCACGCGGTGCCAACGCCATGATGATACGAAGCGGCATGGAACAGGCGCGCGATGCTGCGGTGAAGGAGCTTAAGAAGATGGCTCGCCCGGTGGACGGCCGCAAGGACATCGAGCAAGTGGCTACCATCTCTGCCGAGAGCCCAGAGCTTGGTCGCATTATCGCCGAGACCGTTGAGAAGGTGGGAAAGAATGGCGTGGTGACGGTGGAGGAGTCGCAGGGAACCGAACTCTCCTACGAAGTGGTAGAGGGGCTCCAGATTGATAAGGGATACGCCTCGCCATACCTTGTCACCAATCCTGAGCGCATGGAGGCAGAGATGCGCGATGCACAGATTCTCGTGACTGACCGCAAGATCTCAACCGTGCAGGACATACTTCCCTTTCTTGAAAAGATTGCACAGTCTGGCAAGAAAGAGCTCGTCATCATTGCTGACGACATTGAAGGGGACGCACTTGCAACATTCATTCTGAACAAGCTACGTGGCACCTTTAACGTGCTTGCCGTAAAGGCACCAGGCTTTGGCGATCGCAAGAAGGAAATGCTCGCAGACATCGCTGCCGTTGTAGGTGCAACCGTTGTATCGAGCGACCTTGGTATGACCTTTGAGAGTGCGGAGCTGTCCGTGCTTGGAAAGGCATCGCGTGTGGTTGCTGGAAAGGACTCAACCGTGTTTGTGGGCGGCAAGGGAAGCAAGGCTGACATAGAGGCGCGCGTAGGGCAGCTACAGACGCTGAAGGAGCAGAGCACGAGCAAGTTTGACACTGAGAAGTTTGAAGAGCGCATTGCGAAGCTCTCTGGAGGTGTTGCGGTCATTCGCGTGGGTGCTGCTACCGAGACCGAGATGAAGTATTTGAAGGACAAGATTGATGACGCGGTGAAGGCAACTAAGGCCTCTATTGAGGAAGGTATTGTGCCAGGCGGCGGTACGGCGCTTGCAAAGGTGTCTCGCCTTCTTCGCGTTGAGGACTGGGAGTTTGACTCCAAGGACGAGGAGACTGGCTTTGCCATTGTTGGTCGCGCACTAGAAGCGCCACTTCGCCAGATTCTTGCAAACGCTGGAAAGGATGATGGCTCTGCTATTGTCGAGCGCGTACAAAATGCAAAGGGATTTGCGGGATATGACGCTGCAATTGGTGTAGAGGTGCCAGACATGGCCACGGCTGGCATCATTGACCCAGTGAAGGTAACGCGTAGCGCCCTTGAGAACGCGGTGTCTGCAGCGGCTATCTTTATCACTACAGAAGCGGCAGTCGCTGATATTCCAGAGCCAAAGTCTGGAGCGGGTGATATGAGTGGGGGCATGGGTGGAATGGATTTCTAGTCCGACTTCCCTGTTCTAGAAAAGAAAACGAAAAGGCCGCGGAACCAAAAGGTTCCGCGGCGTTTTCGTATAGTGGTGTCTTTTGACAATGGGTCAGCAGTTTATACAATATATACATATGACTACTCTATACATTGTTCTTGGCGTACTCGCCGTGCTTGGGGTCCTGGTGGCTCTTGCTTACAACGGCTTTATTGCAAAGCGTAACCAGGCAAAAGAGGCTTGGTCTGACATTGATGTACAGCTGAAGCGTCGCTATGACCTTATCCCAAACCTGATTAATACGGTGAAGGGATACGCAGCGCACGAGGCAGCAGCGTTTGAGAACGTATCAAACGCCCGCGCCGCTGCTATGGGTGTGGGAGCGACGGCAACACCGGCGCAGCATGCAGAAGCAGAGAACATGCTCACGGGAGCGCTTAAGTCTATCTTTGCTATTGCAGAGGCGTACCCAGACCTAAAGGCAAACCAGAACTTCCTTCAGCTTCAGAAGGAGCTCGCAGATACCGAGGACAAGATTCAGGCATCTCGTCGCTTCTACAACCAGACCGTCATGGCACTTAACACCGCTATTGAGTCGTTCCCAGGGAATATCATCGCTGGCATGTTCAAGTTCGTGCAGATGGACCTCTTTGAGCTGTCTGAGGCTGACCAGGCTGCAAAGGAGCCAGTAGCAGTTTCCTTCTAGGACATTTGTAATAGGTCGCTTTCTTTAGCGTCCTCACCTATATATGGCAACAACTCTCTATCAACAGCGATCAAAAAACGCATGGCGCACCGCCTTTCTCATGGCGATGTTCCTAGCTATCGTGCTTGCTATTGGGTACGGCGTATCCTGGTATTACCAGTCGCCAAGTCTGCTGTATGTTGCGATGGGTATCGCAGTGATTATGAACGTGTGGGCGTTCTGGTTCAGCGACAAGCAGGTGCTGTCTATGACTGGCGCAAAGCCAGCAACGCGCGAAGAGCACTTTGACCTCTACACGGTCACCGAGAACATGGCGATTGCAGCGGGACTGCCGATGCCAAAGCTCTATGTAATAGAGGACCCGGCGCCAAACGCCTTTGCTACCGGACGCGACGAGAAGCACGCTGTGGTGGCTGCTACCACGGGCCTACTTGCTATGCTTGATAGACAGGAGCTTGAAGGAGTCATTGCGCACGAGCTCTCGCACATTCAGAATCGCGACATGCTGGTGATGACCGTTGCGGTGGTTCTCGCTGGTTTCCTCGCAATTCTCGCGGACATATTCCTGCGCATGTCATTCTCTGGCGGAGACCGCGACAGCAACCGCGGTGGACTCTTTATGATTCTGGCCATCGTGGGAATTATTCTTGCGCCTATTGCAGCACAGCTCATCCAGCTGGCTATTAGTCGGCGCCGTGAATTCTTGGCGGACGCTTCAGGCGCGCTCCTTACTCGCTATCCAGAGGGGCTTGCTCGCGCGCTTCAGAAAATTAATGGGTATGACGCGCCTATGCAGCGCACAAGCCACGCAACCGCACACCTCTTCATTGCAAACCCGTACGGCAAGAGTGCTATGAATTTTGTGAATGGTCTGTTTGCAACGCACCCACCTGTTGAGGCGCGCGTGAAAGCGCTTCTTGGTACGGGCACATAGACTTGCGTTTCCATACATCTGTGCTATATTGCCAGCTCTGTTCTATTGGGGAGAAAGAAGAACATGACGTTCATGGTTAATGGCAAACCGTTTGATGCCTCCGCATTTGCGGGGGACGATCCTGAAACGGTTCGCAAGGCTCACCAGAACTATCGCGAGCGTCGCGGAATTCAGGTCAGCGATTCCGGCGTGCAAGGCTCCGACAGCCGCGGCGGCGTTTCGCCGCGGATGCTCAAGCACCGGCCGAGCTACGGCGGTGTTCAGGTGAAGTAATCACCAACCAGAATAGCCTAACGGGGCGGCGCGAGAATAGCGCCGCCCGTTAGATTTTTATGCTATAAATCTCCTACACGGAGGCGTCGCATAGCGGTCTAGTGCACCATCTTGGAAAGGTGGCGTGCCGAAAGGTACCGAGAGTTCGAATCTCTCCGCCTCCGCTCACTTTTTGGGTTAACATACTTACATATGGAAGGCACAACAAAACAGTATCTCTATCATATGGTTCCAGAAAGGATGCAACCTAGTGAGGATGGTAAGAAAGTGCTGTACCCACTCAATATGCTCAAGGATAAGTTTCCTGAACTATACGAAGTGGCTAAGAAAAAATACGAAAGCTCGGAGTATCGAAAAAGTATTCCAGAGATGCTCATACCTACTCTCGAAGAAGCTGCGTGGGGTGATGTATTACAACTCACCGCTATTCACCCAGTAGAGTTGAAAAAGGCATTAGTTGAAGCCGGATGGCATCCAGAGGAAATGAAATTCTATGAAATAGACCCAGACTCACTTGATCCAAAGAAGACAACGGTCTTTCTATATCGGGAAGATAAAGAGGACGAGGACCCTGAAAACTTTGCTCCTTATGACCCAGCAAAAATTGTTGAGCACGCACCAGTCCCAGAAATCACAAAAGAGTACTACCGAGAGCAGGGTAAACAAAGAGAAGCGCCCGTGCTATTTGTAGGAGTGCCGCACATATTCCATAAGGGGCCAATAGATGTGTCGGAGTTCAATGTGATAGCGGCTTGACAAAAATACTGGCAGGTGATAATATATATCTATATTTGAAGTGAGCTGTTTACGGCTTATTTCGGTCCTCGGACCGACACTTTTTACAACTAGGCCGTAAATAATTCAGTTCAAGTATTGAAGAAAGAGAAGAACACCCCGCACTCGTGCGGGGTTTCTTGTTTTTTGGTGCGCTACACTAGAGTGCATATGAAGGACTATCGAAGTTTCGCAGTCGTGTCGCTGGTTGCGTTCCTTGCACTCGCTATTTCGTTTGTACTCACTACCTCTAATGTGCACGCGCCAGTAGTGCCTATTGATGCGGCCGCACCACTTCAGTTTGAAGTGGTGCGGACACCCGAGCAGTGGTCGCTTGGACTTGGTGGGCGCACGAGCATACCTAAGGGGTACGGCATGTTGTTTGTGTTTCCAAAAGCGGACCGGTACTCGTTTTGGATGAAGGATATGCTGGTACCTATCGATATCGTGTGGCTGTCTGACAATGGAACGATTGTAGGCATTGAAGAGTCCGTGCTGCCAGAGACCTACCCGGACACTTCGTACACAGCACCCAAGCCAGTGCACCTCGTTCTTGAAATGCGTGCAGGGGAGTCTCGTGCGCGCGGCTACCAGGTGGGTGACCGAATTACCCTCCCGGACAACTGGCAAAAATAGCAGAGCGTGGTATAATCCGTACGGACTGGCTCAGACGATCGCTGTGCCCTTCTTCGGGAGTGGCATAGAGGAAAGTCCGAACTCAGGCAGTGCGAAAGCACTGATCAGCAAGGTAGCGGGTAACGCCCGTCCGCAGTGATGCGCGAGGTGCGAACAGTGACGTCCGGAGCGAAAGCAATGGACATCTCTTTGAGATGAATCTTTGTGGCGACACAGAGAATGAAACGGCTAAATCCTTACCCCTGTGCAAGGCCGTACTTGAACCTCCGGGTTCTTGGGTGCCGCTCGAGGCTGCTGGTAACAGCAGTCCCAGATAAATGATCGTCCCCAGCCCCACTTCTGTATTATGCAAAAGTGGAGCTGGGACAGAATTCGGCTTATCGAGCCAGTCCAAAGACATGCGAAATCCGCCTCTTATCGGGCGGATTTCGCTTTTCCCCACAGATTTGCATGTTTACAGGACGGGTGGGATATACTTACTAGGATTATTAGGGCCATTGTAAAGAGATTATATGCAAGACATCCAACCAGCAGAAAGTAGGCAGGTGAGCGTACCCCGTTCACGTCGTTTCTCGTTTGATATAGCAACAACCATAGCCGTGCTTGGCACGACCGTGCTTACCGCAGTGGCATTTGTGCCTGCGGCAAGTATTCCATTTATGTTCACCAAGGTTTCCATTCTTGCGATTGGTACGCTGGTGACGCTCGTGCTCTACATTCTCGCTCGTCTTACTCGCGGGAATGCAATTGTGCCACCGCTCCCACTTCTTGGAGCGCTCTGGCTCATACCACTTGCCTACCTTCTCTCGGCTCTCTTCTCTGGTGTTGGTCTGCGCGCCGGATTCTTTGGAACGGACATAGAGACTGACACGCTTGCATTCGTGCTGGTCCTCGCTGCACTTGCAACACTTACCGCGCTCTCATTCCGCCGTGTGCCGAGCATCAAGCTTGCCTTTAAGGTTGGGGCAATATTGCTTGGTGTTGTGGTGGTGTCGCAGGCACTCTTCCTGCTTGTTAGCCGCATAGCGCCAACCAAGATTTCAGCGACTACCAACATCGTAGGTTCCTTCTCCGACCTTGGCATGGTGATTGGACTTGGTATCACTATCGCGCTTTTGGCTCTGCGCTCACTCAAGCTCTCTTCTCGCGTGCGCCTCGCGCTCTTTATCGGAGGAGGTCTTGGTCTACTCGCTCTTGCAGTGGTCAATTCCACGATTGTGTGGGGACTGGTGGTGCTTGTTGCCTTTGGTCTCTTTATTGAGGCAATCATGAAGAATCGTGCTCCTGGCGATGATTCTGACCTTGATGGTGTCGCACTTATGCTCGCCGAGAACGAGCACGAGGTGGGAGATCACCAGACGCGCTCACTGGTGGCACCGCTCGTGACGCTTGCTATCGGTCTCTTCTTCCTCATTGGTGGGTCTACCATCGGAAACGCTATGGTAGGCGCATTTGGGGCAAATGTTATTGACGTTCGTCCGTCATGGACATCAACGTTTGACGTGGGCAGTCACACCTACGCATCCTCACCGGTATTTGGCTCGGGCCCCGGAACCTTTGGATCGCAGTGGCTTAAGTTCCGCGACCGCGCGCTTAACGACACGGTGTTCTGGAACATAGACTTTGGGACGGGTGTTGGCTATATCCCTACCTCGTTTGTCTCAACGGGTGTTGTAGGAGCGCTCGCATGGATTGTATTCCTCGGACTCTTCCTCTTCATGGGTCTACGTATGCTTCTCCTTCGCGCACCAACTGACCCGTTTGTGCAGTTTGCCAGCACGGCCTCGTTCACTGGATTTGTCTATGTGATGGCACTGTCGGTTCTTGCAATCCCAGGACCAGTGGTTCTTGTGCTCGGATTTGTCTTTGCAGGTCTGTTCATTTCCACTATGCGCTACAGCGCGCACGCACGCGAATGGGGCATTATCTTCACCAGAAATCCTCGCGTTGGCTTTGTGATTGTCTTTGGACTCACTCTCCTCTTGCTCGCTTCAATCCTTGCAACCTACGTGGTGATTGAACGCTACCTTGCAAGCGTTGCCTACAACGAGGCAAGCATTGCACTTGCAGCAGGAAAATATGAGACCGCTGACGCAGCTATTAACCGCTCCATCCTGTTTGCCCCTAGCGACCGTGCGTATCAAGTAGCAGCTGCTATTGGCATCGCTCGTATGCGTGAAGTTGCTGCAGATAGCACCCTTGGTGCTTCTGAGGCGCAGCAGCGCTTCCAGACCGCACTCTCAAAGGCAATTCAGGACGCACTTGCTGCCACGAAGATAAACCCGAACAACTACCAGAACTGGGTAATGCTTGGAAACGTGTACGGCATCGTGGTGCCACTTAAGATTGAGGGCGCGTATGACAACGCTAAGACCGCGTACGACCGCGCCATCGTGCTTAACCCTACCAACCCAAGCCTTCTCTACGTGCTTGCACAGCTTGAGATTGCGCAGGGTAACGGTATAGCCGCTGAGGAAACACTCATCCAGACCATTACGCTAAAGCGCGACTACACCCAGGCGATCTTCCTGCTCTCTCAGCTTGAGGTACAGCTTGGTAAGGCAAAGGAGGCACTCCAGGCCGCTGAAGCTGCAGCGTACTTTGCACCAAACGATCCAACCATCATCTTCCAGGTTGGTATCCTTCGCTCTGCTAACGGAGACAACGCTGGCGCCGTCGCTGCACTTAGTCGCTCCGTAGAGCTCAATCCGCAGTACGCAAACGCGCGCTTCTTCCTTGGTGTCATGTACGCTATCTCGGGTGACTATGCAAAGGCCATCAAGGAGCTTGAAGCGGTAGCGGCAATATCACCTGAGAATGCTGAGGCAGTAGCAAGTGATTTAGCGGCGCTTCGTGCAGGCAAGAACCCATTCCCGCAGTCACGTCTTGGAGCGCTCGGCATCCCTCAGAAGGTAACGGAAGCTCCTCAACCTGCAACCACTACGGGGCAGTAGGAGTTATAGGTGAGTAATCTACGATGGTCAGCCAGCTATTAAAGACCATCACCCAGCCAGTACGCGGTCTGCACCAGGCCGCGTACTTGCTTGCGTCTCTCACGCTCGCGTCGCAGCTACTTGCCCTAGTCCGTGACCGAATATTTGCGCACCAGTTTGGCGCCGGTGAGATGCTCGACCTCTACTACGCGGCATTTCGGGTTCCGGACTTAGTGTTTGCGCTCGTGGCGTCGCTGGTGTCTGCGTACGTGCTCATTCCGCGCCTTGCCGGCGGGAACAAGGACGAGATGCGAACGCTCATATCGCAAACGGCATCGTTTCTGTTTGTTGCTGGAGCACTCATCTGCACCGCGCTTGCTATAGCGGCGCCAACATTGCTGTCGCTTATGTACCCGACGCTCATGCAGGGAGCGCACGCAGACGAGTTCGTGTTTCTGACACGTCTCCTATTGTTGCAGCCGATAATCCTCGGTCTCTCGGGTATTGCTACGAGTGTGACGCAGGTGAAGCGCAAATTCTTCATCTTTGCGCTCTCACCGGTGCTTTACAATCTCGGCATTATCGTTGGAACGCTCCTTCTCTATCCTACATATGGACTTGTGGGTGTAGGTGCCGGAGTGGTGCTCGGTGCACTCATGCACTTGGCCATTCACATTCCGGTGCTTGTTCGAGAGAAGCTATTGCCACTGCCAAGTATTCCGCGGCCAAAAATTATCTGGGGAGTGATGAAGGATTCGCTGCCTCGCTCGCTTGCGCTTGCCATGGGCTCCTTTGTGACGCTTGCGCTCACTATTCTTGCGGCTCGTACAGGCGAGGGTGGTGTATCAGTGTTTACGTTTGCGGGGAATCTTGAGGCGGTGCCGCTCTCACTCATTGGTGCGGCGTACGCCACTGCTGCGTTCCCAGTGCTTGCAGAGCATCATCAAAAAAAGCAGAGTGCGGCGTATCGCGACACTATCAGCGCAGCTGCGCGCCACATTATTTTCTGGTCGGTCATCATTATGGTGCTCACTATTGTGCTGCGCGCGCATATCGTTCGCATCGTGCTCGGTACGGGAGCGTTTGGATGGGATGACACACGACTTACGGCAGCAATACTTGCAATTCTCATTGTTGCTCTCGCTGCGCAGGGGATTATCCTTTTGTGTGCGCGAGCGTTCTATGCGGCACAGCGCTCCTGGAACCCGCTCTTGATGCAGCTGGCTGACGCCGGTGTATCTGTTGCTGTCGCGCTTGGGCTTCTCACGCTCGCTTCAAACTATCCACCACTTCAGTACTTTGTTGAATCACTCTTCCGCGTGGACGGAGTACACGGAACGACAATTCTCTTTATTGCGGTGGGGGCGACTGTGGGGCAGCTCCTGGTTGCTGCCACAGCGCTCATCACGTTGCGAGCGGTTGCACCAGGAATTGCTCGGTCGCTCATCCGACCACTGTTCGAGGCCCTTGGGGCTGGAATCCTTGGCGGAACGGCTGCCTACGGGGTGCTCTCATTTATGGGAAACCTAGAGCCGCTCACCACAACCCTTGCGGTATTCACGCAGGGCGTCCTAGCTGGTATGGTGGGTCTATTGGTTGCTATTGGCGTACTGGTGAGTTTGCGGAATCAGGAGTTCCGAGACTTGCGAGAATCGCTGAAGCGACTTACTACCCGCGCACTTCCGCCTGCAGGTTCGACTCTTGAAGACGGCGCTGGCTCCTAGTTCGTGCGCGTTTCGTAGCATACCCCAACATGGATATTAGAAATTTCAGCATCATCGCACATATTGACCATGGTAAGTCCACGCTGGCTGACCGTCTTTTGGAGCGCACGGGCACGATAGAAGCCCGAAAGATGCGCGACCAGGTTTTGGACAAAATGGACCTGGAGCGCGAACGAGGTATCACCATTAAGATGCAGCCAGCGCGCATGAAGTTTACGGCAGCAGATGGGAAGCCCTACATTCTAAACTTGATTGATACGCCAGGGCACATCGATTTTGCCTACGAAGTATCGCGCGCGCTCTCGGCCGTTGAGGGCGTTATTTTGCTTGTTGACTCTACACAGGGAATTCAGGCGCAGACTCTGACCACGCTTGGTATGGCCCGAAAGGCAGGCTGTGTGATTATTCCCGTCCTATCTAAGATTGACTCCCCTGCTTCTCGTGTAGAGGAAGTTTCTCTTGAGCTTGCCGAGCTTCTCACCATTGAGCCCGAGACCATCCTTGCGGTCTCTGGTAAGACGGGAGAGGGAGTCGAAGCGCTGCTGCAGGCAATTGTAGAGCGTGTGCCTGCGCCGCGTGACAGCAGTGGGCAGGACGCGCGCGCACTTATTTTTGATTTCTCATACTCAACCCATCGTGGCATCACAGTGTTCGCACGTATCTTTGACGGCTCTTTTAAGAAGGGAGATGTGCTACGTTTTGCGGCCGCGGACCAGAAGTTCACCGTGCTTGAGACAGGTATCTTTATGCCAGACGAAGTCATCACCGACAGCCTTTCGGCGGGTGAAATTGGCTACATTGTGACGGGGGTGAAAGAGGCGGGAGTGGTGGCAGTGGGAGACACGGTGCTCACTGACCGAAAAGGTGCAGAGCCCCTTTCAGGATTTGAGCTGCCGCGTCCGGTGGTATGGGCGTCAGTGTATCCAGAGAACCAGGACACGCTCACCGAGCTGCGCCAGGCTCTTGAACGCCTCCGTCTTTCTGATTCTTCACTTTCGTTTGAGGAAGAGTCGTCCGGTGTGCTTGGGCGCGGGTTCCGCTGTGGCTTCCTCGGCATGCTTCACCTTGAGATTGTGACCGAGCGTCTGAAGCGTGAATTCGATCTAGAGCTTATTGTCACCATTCCAACGATTGCGTACGTGGTGACGGATAAAAAGGGAATGACAGAAACTATCTACACCGCGTCCAAGTTCCCTGCCTTTGGCGACATCGCAGAGATTTCAGAGCCGTGGGTGAAGGTGGTGCTCATCACGCCACCTGAAAGTCTCTCTGGATTGCTTCAGATTTTTCACGACCACGAAGGTGCGGTGATGGACACGCAGACGCACCTGGACGGCCGCATTGAACTGGCTGCTGAAATGCCACTGCGTGAGCTTATGCGCGGATTCTTTGACCGTGTGAAGAACGTGTCTTCGGGATATGCATCACTCTCCTACGAGTTTTTGGATATGCGACCAGCGGATGTGGTGAAGCTAGAGATCTATGTTGCCGAGGAGCCGGTGCCAGCGTTTGCGCGCGTGGTGTCTCGTCGTCGTGTTGAGGAGGAGGGCGAGCGCATGGTGGAGAAGTTGCATGACATACTTCCTCGTCAGATGTTCGTGCTTAAAATTCAGGCGCACGCGCTTGGTCGTATCCTCGCCTCTCGCAGCCTCTCCGCACTTCGCAAGGACGTGACAGGCTACCTGTATGGAGGAGACATCACTCGAAAGATGAAGCTCTTGGAGAAGCAGAAGAAGGGAAAGAAGAAGCGCGGGGCGCACGCCAAGATGGATATTCCGCAGGAGGTATTCATGAAGATGGTACAGGACTCGGAGCGATAGTCATTGCGAATAGGGGCGCTGAAACCGCATAATTTTCTGCTGAAAATTTGCTCTTACTCGGCTACCCGCCTCCGTACGTTTCAGCGCCCCTATTCGCACATATCGCTCCTCGTTGGGAGAGGGGTAGGAGGAGGTGCGGTAGAATAGGGGAATGCCTCGACGTCCAAGCAAAAAACGCGTGGGAGAATATGTCATTACCGCTCTGCTGGTTCTGGCCATTTTGTGGTTGCTGTGGCTTATTTGGGGGATTGCTCGCAAGGAGGAGCGGGCGCGCAGGGCAGTACATGATACGCGTGCCGAGCTGGCTCTCCTTGAAGAACGCAAAGCAGTACTTGAAGGCAATATTGCGGAGCTTGCAACTGAGCGAGGAAAAGAGGCAACGCTTCGCCAAACCTACGGCGTGGCAAAGCCAGGGGAAGAGGTAATTATTGTCGTGCCACCCAAAGAAGCCACGACAACGCCACAGATGCCTTGGTGGAAGCGCGCCTTTAATTGGGCTGGTTTTTGGTAGTCGCTACCCTTTCCTGCACGCGATGACACAGTCGTCCAGTACTTCAAAGCCCACGCCGTCAACCGATTTATATACGTAGGGGAGTCGCGACACACAAAGAGGGGTAAGGTTGTGTGGCACTACAACATTTGTATACAGCTCAGAGAGGCACTTCTCCCAAGTGCCCGCACTTGCGCCAAGCTGCTCCTTTGGCGCGTGTATGTTCCCACGTACACGCTGTTCTAGAGGAAGGGGGTCCGAGAGAATAAGTACACCTCCAGGCTTCAGAAATTGAAGCGCGTGCGTAAGTAAGGTGAGCGGGTGCTCGCACCTATCAAGAACATTCAGTATAGAAACAACATCAAAGGATTCGTGAGGAAATAGATTGGGCTCTGTCGTGATGTCTGCTTGGTGTGCTCTGAATCCACGCGCATGGAGACGACGCACCATGGATGATGCAGTTTCTATCGCAGTAATTTCAGAAAAGAGTGGGCGAGCATACTCAGTCACAAATCCTTGCCCTGCTCCAATATCAAGGAGTCGCCCTCCGTAGAGCTCGATGGGTACAAGAGCCTCCCACTGCGGTGTGCTGAGCAGGTGCATCGGATAGAGACCGAGTATCCCGTGTGCATTATAGGTTTCGGTAATTTGCGACAGGCCGAACAAAAGGGCCATATCAAGCCAGGTGTGTGGGTGGGCGTTGCAGTCTGCAAGGAAGGCGGTGAGTGCTTCGTCTTGCTCAAACTGAGTAAATACTTCTCTCAGTGCTTGCGGCAGCTCTCTTGTATCCACGTCGTATCTGGGGTCCTCTGGCATATCTGGTAAGTATAGCCCTGTCCCCTATTGGCAAAAATAGTGCGTGGTATACTGCGCGCATATGGATAAAACAGTCACAATTTACAGCACCCCAACGTGCCACTTTTGCCAGATGAGCAAGGAGTTCTTTGCGCAGAATAATATTCAATACACTGAATACGATGTCGCGTCTGACCTTGAAAAGCGCCAGGAAATGATTGAGAAGAGCGGACAGATGGGCGTGCCAGTAGTGTTTATCGGAGACGAAATGATTATCGGATTCGATAAGAAGCGCTTTGAGAGCCTGCTTGGGCTTGGGGAAGCGGCTGCCGCATAAGACACCGGTACACAAAACCCGCCAGTCAACGACTGGCGGGTTTTGTGCTAGTCTCCTTAGGTGCGCCCGGTCCCTCTAGTTCAATGGATAGAACTTCTCACTCCTAACGAGACAATCCAGGTTCGATTCCTGGGAGGGACACAATTGAATAACGTGAAATTGTGGCTCTCAGCATGCTCGGGGAGCATGTATACAGGAATCGAAGACTTTGTGAGTCTGAGCCCTGGCTCAGCCACAAGGTGAACGCCGAGATTCTTAAGGAGCGTAGCGACTATAAGAATCCAAGTGTAGTTTCGTTGAAAGCTACCAGAACCTGTACAGGTTAGGTTCCTGGGAGGGACACAACAGAAATGGGCGGTGGTATACTTTTCGCATGGAACTCTTCAAGAAGAAAGAGCCTCTTATCGTGGCTGATATGGCTGCGGACGCTATGCCGCCTGCTCCCCTTGGCAGTGTGCCCGGAGGCTCTGCCATGTCAGCAACAGGCAGTCTCACCAAAATGGTAGAGCAGACCCTTGCGCTTGAAGAAGAGAACAATCGCATGCTTAAAAGCATGCAGACCATGGACAGAATCATGTTTTGGCTCAAGATTCTGTTTTGGTCGCTTGTGCTAGGTCTTCCGGTCATTTTCTTCCAGCCGCTTATCACCTACGTGAAGGAGAAAGTGGCGGAGAATCCAGGGCTCATTGGCCTGCCTACTTCCGAGGATTTCTACAAAGCCATAGACGAATTTTCTACCAAACACCCGGTCCAGTAGGGGTCCTGGCAGGGCGTGAAAACCATACGGGCTTGTGGTATGATGCCCACACAAGCGCTTGGGTAGCTCAGTTGGTAGAGCATTCCCCTGAAGAGGGAAGGGTCGGCGGTTCGAACCCGCCCCCAAGCACCATGAATGCAGCAATAACTAGGATGTTCGCCTGGGCTGCACGGAACGAACGACACTTAGGTGCGGCTGCCTTTGTCTTTGGATTTGCTACCGACCTGGTAACCTTTACGGTGCTTTCTGTTGCATACGCGAACCTCGTATTTGCAGGATACTTAACGCTCGCTACGGTGGCGGTACTGCTGAGCAGTCTCGTGCCTCGCTCACGCGAGTACCTGAATCAGTGGATGCGTGGACTTTCCATTATTGCACCACTGGCCGCCCAGTACGCAATCGGAGGCATGCTTTCGGGATTCATGATCTTCTATACGAAGAGCGCAGAGCTTTCGGCGTCGTGGCCATTCCTGCTTCTGCTGGCAGCGGTGTTTGTGGGAAATGAGTTCTTCCGTCTGCAGTATAAATACTTGGCCTTCCAGTTGGGTCTTTTGTACTTTGCCCTCTACGGTTATTTGATTTTTGCTCTTCCCCTTTTCTTGGGGCGGCTGGGGCCTGATGTCTTTCTCATGAGTACTGGCGCGAGTCTCGCAGTGTTCGCTGTATTTCTGTACGTACTTCGCCGCATCAATAGGTTGGAGCTTATGCGCAGTTTGCGCTACCTCCTGCCGGGAGCAGTCGCAACCCTTCTTTTGGTGAACGTGGCGTACTTTACGGGTGCGCTTCCTCCCATTCCACTCACGATGCCAGAGTCTGGCATCTATCACTCTCTCGCGCGCGTCGAGGGGCGCTACGTGGCCATGAGCGAGCCTGCGCGGGCTTGGTACAAGGTCTGGGAGCCGCGCTTGCTCCATACGGCAGGTGGCACGTCTCTTTACGCATTCACGTCAGTGGCCGCTCCGATTAAGTTCGGCACTACGGTGACACATCGGTGGGAATGGTACGACAAGAATATAGGGTCATGGGTTACCAAGTCCCGTATTGAATTCCCGATTTCAGGAGGGCGTCCGGGTGGGTACCGGGGCTATTCCGTCTATGCCCCAACAGAGGCAGGCGAGTGGCGAGTATCAGTAGAAACAAGGAATGGGCAAGTAATTGGACGAGTGCCCTTCACGCTCGTGATAACGGACACCATTCCAGAATTCCACGAAGTGACTCACTAGCGGACAGAAAGCAGTACTTCACACGAGAAAGGAGACTGTCTTGAATATTGCACAGGCACTACCCAAAATAGTGCTAATGCAAGGCATGGGAGAGTTCGAGAATGAGGCGTACCTGTGCGTACGATGAATTCTCGGACTGGGGCCCATAACGCAGCAGTTGCGCTATTTTGGGTAGTGCCCGTTACCCGGCCTTAACTTTAAGTTTAGTCTGCCTAGCCTTATCAAGCTTAGGAAGCGTAAGTGTGAGAAGTCCGTCCTTAGCTGCGGCGGTACACGCATCAACGTCTACTTCCTGTGGGAGGAGAATGGTCTTTGAGAAACGACCCCAGAAGAGCTCGCGGGCAAAGTAGTCGCCCTCTGAGATGGCATCTCGCTCCTCACGTGAGCCCTCAATGACGACCATGTCGCGACTAATAGATACATTCATCTCGTCAGGGCGAACGCCTGCAATAAAGGTGCGAATGATGATGTCGTTTGGTGTCTGGTACACGTCCACAGGTAGTTGACCCTCGGGCGCCTCTTCTTCTACGTGCGCTACCTGCTGCTGAACAGGTGCCCCTGTGTTCGAAATAGGAAGGGAGCGGGTCGGTGCCTGAGGAGCAGGCATGCCTGGGTGCTGGATTGGGAAGTCGTCGTCGAACGCATCGAAATCATCGTGCGGAGACGATGCCGAGAGGCGTTCAAAAAAGGAGCGTTTTTTCATAATCAGCAGGTATTTCTTGGTAAGTTTCTATAACGGAAATATTTCAGCACTTCAAATGCAGCGAAGAAGATGACGGCACCAATCCATACTACAAAGAATGCGAAGAGTGTATGTGATCCGTCTCCGCTAATGATAAGAAAATTAAAGGCAGCGTGCAATGCAATCGCAAGGATAAGTCCTACGACTGCATAGAGTGCGCGAACCGCGCGGTGTGCACGGAACCCATAGGCGAGTGCAAATCCAATCGCAGCGGACGCAATGATGTGTAGGAGTGTGGAACCAACGAAGCGCAGGTTGCCGGTTGCAATCGCTCCCTCAGCACCCCACAGGCCAACAGTCGTGAGTGCCTGGAAGAAGAAGAGAATATTCTCAAGTGCCGCAAACCCGAGTGCAGCGGTAATCATATAAATGACGAGGTCAACAGACTCATCGACCGCACGGCGCCACAGTACGGTAAGCGATACAAGTGCGTACTTAAGCACCTCTTCAATAGTCGCCCACGTGATAAGCACTGCCAAATCAGTCTGCAAGAGTACTTTGGACAGGTGTTCAAACGGTAGTGCGAAGGCAACCGCAAGGGCGCCGGATAGAAAGGCGATAATGATAAGCGGTCGCGGCTCAGGGCAACGCTCGTCTTCCTTCAAAAGGAAGTACAGCCACACACAGGCAGGGAGGAGTCCCCCCATAAAGGCGTAGCCGATGAGACTGTACGAGATCATTTGTCTCTATTATGCCACAGACACACAGCCTCTATGGTGTGCTTATGCTTCTTGTACTGGCCATGGAGCGACCATAAGTAAGTCGGTTGTTTTAGTAGGGAGCGACTGATAGATTTCTTCGGTCACAAACGGCATGAATGGGTGCAGTGCGGTGACTGTGTCAGTAAGAAGCTCGATAAGTAGGCGCTTGCGCGAGGCTGCCGCCGCTCCGTCACTTCCTGCAAGCAGAGGCTTTGACTCTTCAATGATGACGTCAGCGAGTTCGTGCCATGCATAGTGGTAGAGCTTCTCTGCGGCCATGTAGAGACGGTGCTCACGTATGTCGCGCGTGATGTCCTGTAGTACATCGTCTAGGCGAGTGCGCAGAAGCTGGTCGGTTTCCGTGTAGGAGACTGTTAGGTCAGCACCGTCTGTGTTCTCAAGAATGAAGCGGGTAATGTTCCAAAGTTTGTTCGCAAAGTGCTTGTAGCCTTTTACTTTGTCCTCGCGAAGGGCCAGGTCCATGCCAGGTGTGTTACCAACGACAAGCGCCATACGAAGCGCGTCGGTACCGTACTTGCTGGTGAGGTCAAGCGGGTTAATTACGTTGCCCTTGGACTTACTCATCTTTTTGCCGTTAGCATCGTTCACCATGCCGTGCAGGTACACCGTATGGAAGGGAACCTTCTTGCCGAGGTAAAGCCCAAAGATGACCATGCGAGGAATCCACTTAAATACGAGATCGCGTCCCGTTTCCATCACGTCGGTTGGGTAATATTCTGCAAAGTCTTTACCGTCTGGGTAGCCGGTAGTAAGCAGTGGCCACTGTCCTGAAGAGAACCAGGTATCAAAGGTATCGGTGTCTTCCGTCCATCCTTCGCCCGGGGATTCTATGCCCACTTGTATCTCTCCATCCCTAGTCCACGCAGGAATCGGAATACCCCATACAATTTGGCGAGAGATGTTCCAGTCCATCGCGTTCTCCATCCAGTAGCGGAACACTTTTTCCTCATGCTCAGGGACGAAGCGGACTTCTTTGCGGTCAACAGCATCAAGCGCCATTTTGGCGAGTGGCGCCATTTTTACAAACCACTGATCCTTAATTTGTGGCTCAATCATCGTGTTGCACTTATAGCAGCGCTTCACCACGTTCTTGTACTCAGCATCCGTTGAAACCAAGAGGCCCTTATCGGCAAGTTTCTGTGCAATCTTCTCGCGCGCCTCGCTGATCTTCATACCTGCAAACTCGCCGGCAATCGGGAGGAGCTTTCCGCGCCAATCAATAATCTGCTCCATGTCGAGGTTGTGACGTTTTGCAATTTCAAAGTCCACCTGTGAATGCCATGGGGTGATGGTCATGGCGCCAGTGCCAAACTCCATATCTACCGCCTCATCCTTAATGATGGTCGCGGTGATAGGGCCGTTGATCCACTCAAGCTCGAGCGTGTCGCCGTGTGTATACTTTGCGTAGCGGGCATCGTCTGGATGCATCACTACGTATTTGTCGCCAAACTTTGTCTCGGGACGTACGGTACCAATTTCAAACGGTCCGTACTTAAACGTATAAAACGGTGTCTGCTCAGGCACACTTTCGGTCTCTACATCAGAGAGGGACGTCTGATGCTTCGGGCACCAGTTTACCGTGCGCTTACCGCGGTACACGAGGCCGTCCTCGTACATTTTGATAAACGTCCGCTGTACTTCCCGCACAATGGCAGGGTCGAGCGTAAACTTTTCACGTGTCCAATCACAGGAGGCGCCAAGTGCGCGCACCTGGTTCTCCATCATGCTCTTATTTAGAAGAGTGAACGCAAGAATCTCGTTGTAGAGGTCCTTGGGGTCCATTTGGAAACGAGAGCGACCTTCTTTCTCAAGCTTCTTCTCGTACACCACCTGTGTCTCAAACCCGGCGTGGTCGGCGCCAGGAATCCAGAGTGCTTTGTACCCCTGCATACGCTTGGCGCGGGTCATGGCGTCTGCGAGAGCCTTTCCAAGCGCATGACCTACATGGAGACTGCCGTTTGCGTTAGGTGGAGGGAGCACCATGGTAAAGGGCTTGCCGTTGTCTTTGGTAAGAGCTTCTGGCAAGTTCTCTGGGCTGAAATATCCACTCTCCTCCCATGTCGCATAGGTACGGGGTTCTGTTTCGGTAGGGTCGTAGGGGCGTCTGAACTTGTCGTCCATCATATATAGGAAATATAGCAAAAAGCACGCTTTTTTGCTTGTTCTTAGACTGCGCTCGAAAGCGACTGGTTTCCGTTGGCAACGAGTTGCTCTGGAGCAGTAAATTCTTGACGGAGAGCGTGAAAGTAGCCAGCAACACCTATCATGATGGCATTGTCGCCGGTGAGGGCTCTAGACGGAATACGGAGAAGCGTATCGGGTAAGTCGCGGGAGAGTTTTTCAGTGAACATGCGGCGCACATGAGTGTTTGCGGACACGCCGCCTCCGATGGCAAGAGTTTTTGCTTGTGTGTCGTCGAGCGCGCGCAGTGTCTTAGCATAGAGTACATCTCCCACCGCATTCTCAAACTCGTGTGCAAGTTGCTGCTTCTGTATGTCGGTGAGCTCTTTTCCTTTCGTGAGATAGAGTACTGCTGTCTTAAGTCCTGAGAATGAGAAATCAGAGTGCGGGTCGTGCAGCATAGGGCGCGGCAGGGTGAATGGGTTCGTGGTTGCGTCTTCTCGGTTCTGTTCTGCGAGGAGCGATACCTCGGGCCCACCTGGGTAGGGAAGATCTAGCATGCGGGCCACCTTATCAAATGCTTCGCCAACCGCGTCGTCGCGCGTTTGTCCCACAAGCTCGTACGAGAGCCAATTCTTCATGAGGACAAGCTCGGTGTGTCCGCCAGAAATAAGGAGTGCAAGCAGGGGGAGCTTGGGCTTTGGCAACTCGTAGGTGATGCCGTCGTTGGTAGTAAGGAGGGATGAGAGAATATGTCCCTCCATATGATCTGCGGCAACAATGGGGAGGTTCCATGCAAGAGAAAGCGCCTTTGCAAACGAAACACCCACCCACAGTGCAGGTTCTAGGCCGGGGCCTGCGGTAACTGCAATGGCATCTACGTCTGGCCTCTCTGACTCTGAAAGAAACGCAAGCAGTGCTTCACACAGTTCACCCTCGCGAGAAAGAATAGTAACCAGGGATTCGTGCACGTCGTGCGGAATCGATTGCGTATCTTCGTGGAGAAGCTCGGCTTCCTCAAGAGCGCTCGCAAGAAGTGGCACGAGGTTCTTGGCATGTTCACGCTTTGCGAGGGCTGGGTAGACGCCACCGTATTCTCGGTGCAAATCTATCTGCGAAATGAGTGCGTTGCCGAGTATACGAAACTCAGCGCCGTGCTCGTCGCCCGTGCACTCAAGTATGGAAACTGCGGTTTCGTCGCAGCTGGTCTCAATCGCTAGAATCTTCATTTTCAACAAGAGTCCACGGCATCGGCTTGTCTAGAGGAATCAGGAATCCAGCAGAATCGTGATGTCCATTGCCTCCGTACTTTTCTGCAAGGGCAGCCACATTCACTTCTCCGTTTCCGCGAATAGAGATGCCAAAGCCCTTCGGGTGCGCAGAGGCCACGAGTGCAAACGGCGGATGCTCTTTTGCGAGGATGTTTCCCACGAGCGACTTCATCACTTTGCTGGGGTGCGCGTTAGCAAACATGACCTCGTATCCTTCAAAATGAATCCGTACTGCCTTACTTGCAGCGTACTGTGCGAGCAGGGTTGTGTACTCAGCATATGCGCGAGCCTTGGTGAGAAATGCTTCAGCGCGCTCCTCGTCGTCTAGCATCTGTGCGAGCTCGTCCCAGCTTTCAAATGAGAAGGAGTGCACGGTGAGGTAGGAGAGTACGGCCTTGGTATCGGGGAGTGCAAAGCGGAATAGGTCGTCGTCCTGAATAAACTCAAGGAGTTTGGGCATTGGGAGTGCTGCGTTAAAGTACGACCACGCGATACCTGCGCCTGACTTGTTGTTGTCAAAGATGTAAGCGGGCATGGATTCAACCACGTCTTGTACGCCACTGTGGTGGTCTAGTGCCGTCACGGTCTTTGCGATGGAGACGAAATGGTCCATGTCCTCCTGTTCATAGGTGAAGTCGAGGAAGTAGAGATGGTCTCCCTCGAGCCCTTCGGGCAAGGGCTCGCCACGATGAAGGGGAATGTATTCTGCTTCCTCTCCAAAGCGCTTCCAAGCGGCATACGCTGCTCCAAAGCCGTCTGGGCAGGAGCCATGATAGAGAATGACAGTGCGGTCCATATAGGGCGAGTGTAGCGCGTTTGGGGCTGTTTCGCGAGACATAAGATATGGTGACGCCGCCCGTTGCGTTTTGCGCGGGGCGGCGTGGTGTGTCTGCCGTGGCATCAGTTCTTCCTCGTGAAAAGAGGATGGAACACAGCGATGAGAATACCAGCGACGCACAGGCCGCTGAACACGATAATCATCCAGTCATTCTGACCAGACCACGAGATGTCAAGCGTCTCAATGCTGCTGTGCTTCATGTGAGTGTCCTCCCGTATAAAAGGCTAGCACTAAGGAACTAAGAAAATCGGGTTGTGCACTTTTGTGCGCGGTACAGGGGTCGAACCTGTGAACCTTTCCCACGTCAAGGGAACGCTCTACCAACTGAGCTAACCGCGCGAACACTCGCACAATAGCGCATCCCGCGCTACGATTCAACTATGCGATTTGTCCGCGTGAGCGACGTGGGATACGAAGAAGCGGCACGGGAGGCTGCTCGAGCGCTCTCCCATGGTGGGATTGTGCTCTATCCCACCGACACACTCTACGGGCTGGCAGCTGATGTTGAAAACAGTGATGCGCTAGAGCGTCTGTGGGCAATAAAAGAGAGAGATGCAAAGAAACCAGTATCCATTGTGGTGCCCGACGTACATGCGCTCTATGAACATGGCAAGCTTGCCGAGCAGCAAGCGGTGTTCGCCCACACGCACTTACCCGGGGCACTCACCCTTGTCGTGCTCGCACGAGACCATCTTCCAGACGCAGTGGTATATAACGGAGCGGTCGCCATGCGTGTTCCCAACGACCCCTTTGTGCGCGCACTTGGACAAGAGTTTTTCTCTCCCTACACGGCCACGAGTGCTAACAAGGCAGGGCAACCAACGCAGAGTACCGCTACTGATATTATTGTGTCGCTTGGGGCAGAGTCGCAGCTCATTGATTTGGTAATTGATGACGGTCCACGTGACGCAAAGCTCGCGTCAACTATTGTGTTGTATACGGGCGACAAGCCGCTTGTGCTTCGCGATGGGGCACTTTCTCGCGAGGCACTTGGGATCAGCTAATGGTAAAATCTGCACAATGGTCCGAAGTATCGGGGAATCGTTGTGGGAAGTAACAAGTAGCGCCCCTGGTCTGACGGTGCTTATCCTTGGTGGCACGCACGGGAACGAAGAGACAGGTGTGGCTCTGGTAAAGCAACTGCTACAAGAATTTGAGGCAGGAACGTGCACCCTTTCTGCAGGAACAGTCCTTCTTGGGATAGGTAATCCAGAGGCGGTCGCGCTCAAGGTGCGTGGAGTAGAGGGGCGAGATTTGAATAGATATTTCACTCCTGCGCACCTCATAGACAACTTTGATGGAAGCGAGACAGAAGCCCGCGCGCAAGAGCTGGTGAAGATATGCGACCAGGCAGATGTGCTTATTGATATCCACTCTACCAACAAGCCCTCCATACCTTTCATTTGTTCTCGTAGTGATGCTGCACACGAGCGTGTGTATCGTTGGTTTTCGTACTCAACCATTCTCAGTGACCCTGACTACGTCCTTGCAGGTGAGCCCGCAACCATAGACGACTATATGAACACGCAAGGGAAAGTGGGTATGTGTGTGGAAACAGGACAAGCAAGCGACACAACAGCACTCTCCGAAACCGTAAAAAGTGTACAAGCAATACTTTGCGACTTGGGGCTTCTGTCTGGTCCAGCTAACGGGGAGCCTGCCGTTCCAGAGGAAGCATATGTACTTCGTACCTGCATTCGTCGAGACGAGAGGCCATTCTCCTTTGCAGAAGGAAGGGGGTTGCGCTCGTTTGAGCCAATTAGAAGAGGTGATGTAGTTGGCTTTCTTGGTGAGGAAGAAGTTGTATCCGACGTCACTGGTGTCATTGTGTTTCCGAAACTTCCTGAGCACCAAGGCCCGGGGCTGCCTGTCGGGTATATTGCCGAGCGAAAGGGTACACTGGAGTAATGACAAAAAAGAAACTCCACTTTCGCTTTCTGCGTCACGCAGTCTCCACACCGTTCATTCTAGGAATGATAGTCCCGATTGCGTTTGCTGATATATGCGTGGAAATATATCACCGTGTCTGCTTCCCGCTCTATGGCATGAAATATGTGAAGCGCTCTCAGTACATCCGCATTATGGACAGAGAGAAGTTGCCGTATCTTTCACTTATTGAGCGGCTGTGGTGCGCATACTGCGGATATGTAAACGGCTGGTTTCACTATGCATCAGTTATTGCCGGGAAGACCGAGAGCTATTTTTGTCCCATTGAGCACCTTGAGGTGCGTGGGTATGTGCCCGCTCCCCACGAAAAGGATTTTGTTGAGTATGGAGACGAGGCAGCGCTTCGTCGCCGCTACGCCGCACACGACAGACGATTCCGTAGCTCCTAATTACTCGCCGTACATCTCTTTCGCTGTTGCGCGGAGTGTTGCGAGTGTGTCTGCATCAGTAATAGGAGAAAAGCGTGGGCACGTGACCCCGTCCTTTTCAACCGTTTCCATAAACATAGCAAGCGGGCGGATATCAAACATCTTTCCGTTCTTATATACGAATGCTTCGTACAGTGGGCGATAGACCACCACGTACTGGTCTTCAGGGCGACAATCGTCCTCCGTGTGGTGGCCGACCCCCATCACCTCGTATGCGTAATTATTGATAGGTCCACTCGGGTCGTGCTTGTAGTGGTAGTAGTAGCCGGGGGTTGGGTGGGTAGTCGTCATAGGTAAATTGTATCGTAACAATAGAGAAATCCCGCGAGAGGAGCGGAACCTCTCCGGGATTCAGGGCGAGAAAGAACCTCAGGCAATCGCGACCCGCTCGATGTCCTTGGCAAAGCCGTTGAGCACTCCATCGAGCAGTGTGTGGAAGTTGAAGAAACCGACGGTGCGGTCCCCGTGCTCCCAGTCGTCGCTCG
>CAYITJ010000008.1:0-34286 GCA_964366435.1 uncultured Candidatus Saccharibacteria bacterium | reverse complement strand
CATTCTTCACAAGGAGGTTGTGGAGGCTTGGAGACATCTGAGCCCCCTTAGAAACCCAGTCCTTAATCTTCTCCGCATCTACGGTAATCGCCTTGGTCTTTGGGTTATAGGTACCAACGAGATCAACATACTTACCAGCCTTTGGGCCAGAAGCCTTTGGAAGCACAGCCATACGAAACGCCGCGTCGTTTTTACGACCAATGCGCTGGAATCGGATCATCAACATAGTGAGTGGAACAGTACCAAAATACTGGCTATAGGTCAAATGGATAAAAAGTGGGCGGGCTCCGGAGGGGCCCGCCCGAGTCTGGGTGCGCTCGGGCTGATGGGCCCGAGCCGACACAGTACCAGATAGCGCCTTGTTCTGCTAGAGTTAAGGCAACACTATGACTGACACACAGACCTTTGAGGGTCCCATCACCATTATTAAGACCGGCAAGGGCTTTTTTAGTATTGACCCTGAGCAGGACGACCTCTTTATTCCAGGAGAAAACCTAGGCGGCGCCTTCCCTGGCGACACCGTAAAGGTGCAGATTGCTGGCGAGGACACTGACCCGCGCACAGGAAAGACCAAGAAGATTGGCAAGGTGGTAGAGGTGGTGCACCGCGCACGGGAGACCTTTGTGGGTACGCTCGTTGCGGGCGGCCCTGACTTTGGCGAAGATTCCATCGGCCACGTGATGCTCGCACCTGACTTTAAGAAAATGTACGTGCCCTTTGTCGTGAAGGGTGAGTCACTTCCCCTTGGACACAAGGTGGTCATTCGCTACCAGGGCTGGTCGTCCACGCAGCCCTACCCATGGGGCATTCTGGAAGAAATCATCGGACCTGCCGGGGAGCACGAGACCGAGATGCGCGCGCTCGCGCTAGGTTCTGGATTCCGTAGTGACTTCCCGCCTGGTGTTGTCGCCGAGGCGGCGCGCCTGGAGGAAGTTGGGCACGCAGAACTCTCGCGTATTGCAGAGGAAGAGATTGCTGCTGGTACCCGCCGTGATTTCCGTGACGCTACCACTTTCACCATTGACCCGTATGATGCCAAGGACTTTGACGACGCACTCTCAGTGCGCACGCTTCCAAACGGCAACTACGAGATTGGTGTGCACATTGCAGACGTTTCAAGCTTTGTACGCCCAGGCACCGCACTAGATGCCGAGGCGCGCAATCGCGCAACGTCTGTCTACTTGGTGGACCGCACCATCCCTATGCTTCCAGAGGTACTCTCCACCGACCTCTGCTCCCTTAATCCGAACGAGGACCGACTGTCGGTTTCAGCGGTCTTTGAGATAGACCAGAACGCAGGCATCGTGTCGCGTTCCTTTGGCCCAACCGTGATTCACTCGGACAAGCGCTTTGCGTACGAGGAAGCCCAGGAGGTGCTTGATACCGGCGAGGGGCCGCTTTTGGCAGAGCTCATCATCCTTCGCGACTTGGCCGCAAAGATTCGCGAGCGTCGTGTAAAGAATGGCGCAATCGCCTTTGATACTCCTGAAGTGAAAATCAAGTTGGACGAGACGGGCAAACCTATTGCCGTACTTCTCAAGGAGCGCAAGGAAACCAACCTGCTCATTGAAGACTTCATGCTACTCGCAAACGTTGCGGTCGCAGAATTCCTGACTGAAGAGATGAAGAAAGCCCACCTTACGGGCTCCACCATCTACCGCGTGCACGACCGTCCAGACGGCGACCGCATTGAGACGCTTGGGCAGTTCCTAAAGGTACTTGGATACCACCTAGAGATGGGACCTGGAGGAAAGGTGAAGGGTGCAGCAATTAATGCACTTCTCGAGGAAGTTGCGGGAAAGCCGGAGGAGTACCTCATCAAGGTGGCGGCGCTTCGCTCTATGGCAAGGGCGGTCTACAGCACAAAGAACGCCGGGCACTTTGGACTCGCGTTCGATTCCTATACACACTTCACTTCGCCTATTCGTCGCTACCCCGACCTCCTTATCCACCGCATGGTAAAGCACTACACAATCGGCACCCCATTCAGTACGGAGGAGGTTACAGAGCTCGACCAGTTAACACTGCGTTCGAATGAACGAGAGCAAGCAGCTACCGAAGCCGAGCGCGACTCTATCAAGATGAAGCAGGTTGAATTCTTGGCTGGCCGCATTGGCGAGGAGTTTGACGCGGTGATTTCTGGCGTGTCTGACCGCGGCCTCTATGTAGAGCTTAAAGAGACGCGCGCTGAAGGCATGATTCGCATTCGCGACATTGGCGACGACTACTTTATCTACGACGAGAAGCGCTACCGCATTGTGGGAGAAAAGAGCAAGAAGGAGTACGCGCTTGGTGACCCAATCAAGGTAAAGCTTATGGCTGCGCGCATTCCTGAAAAAGAACTGGATTTCGGACTTGCAACAAGCGCCTAATAAAAAGCCCCGGCATGTGCCGGGGCTTTTTATTTAGAAACTGCGACCGTCTATGGGAAGACGTTTCAGTGTTGGTACGTCCACCTCGTCCACTGAACGCACGTTCACTGCAACGGTTGGACTACCGTCCTTTTTCTCTCCACGACCGAATGCCTGCACACCACAGACTTTGCAAAATAGGTGCGCAATCTTCTCGGTGTTAAATCGGTACTCGGTGAGAGAGTCTTCTCCTTCAAGGAGCGTGAACCTGCTCGCGTCCACAAACGAGAGCAGCATGCCCTTTGCCTGGCAGTGCGAGCAATTGCACTCAAGCACTGGTGCAAACAAATCAAGCTCGGCCTGATAGCGAACGCGCTTACAATGACATCCTCCTGTATACGTTTTCATAAATCTATACTATCGCGCTTCAAGAATACGAGAAATAGCGAGCGCGTACGCAGCCTCGCGCAACGTGACGCCACGCATAAGCGCGAAGTCTGCCACGTCGCGATAGGCGTCGTGCATCACTTTCTCAAGCCGCTCATGAACCTCTTCTTTACTCCACGACTCCCCTGCCTTGTTCTGCAGCCACTCAAAGTACGACACGGTCACTCCGCCTGCGTTTGCGAGCACGTCTGGCACAATCGCAGCACCACGTAGCGACAAAATAGCATCCGCCTCTGGCGTCACGGGGCCGTTAGCAATTTCTAGAATAATTCCTGCCTGCACACTCTCAGCATTGTCCAGACGAATTTGCTCTTCAAGCGCAGCTGGTACCAGCACATCAACGGGAGCGCTCACAATAAATTCTGCAGGCAGTGCGTCTCCAAGTGCCGCGGCATCGTGTACCGAACCCTTGTCTTCTTTTATAGAGAGCACTTCGTCTACCGGAAGTCCGTTTTTGTTTGCGAGTGTTCCCTTACTGTCGCTTATGGCGAGTACCTTTGCACCACCGCGCTCAAGTAGGCGGGCAGCCTGAGCACCCGCATTCCCTGCCCCCTGCACGGCAGCGGTGAGCTCACCCATATCACGGTGCTGGTCGGCCAGGAGCGCATCGAGCACCATTATGGCGCCGTCAGCGGTTGCTGTGTCGCGCCCCAGACTTCCCCCATGCTCTAGTGGCTTTCCGGTAATGAATGCGGAGGCTTCGTGCCCCACCATCTTTTCGTACTCGTCCCGCATAATCGCCATGATAGCGGGCGTGGTGTACACGTCTGGTGCTGGCACATCCACGTCTGGCCCCAAGTGTTCCCCGAATGCGCGCACATACGCGCGAGATAGGCGCTCTATCTCTCCTTCTGAAAGTTGCTTTGGGTCCACCGCAACGCCACCCTTCGCCCCTCCAAACGGAATATCAACCACCGCACACTTAATCGCCATCATGGCCGCAAGCGCAGACACTTCGTCCTCATCAGCGTCTGGGTGGAAACGAATACCACCCTTGTATGGCCCGCGAGCATTATTGAATTGAACCCGGTACGCTGGATATACAGCGGTCTCTCCAGAGTCCAGTGTGATGGACAGCTCAGCACGCAGTACGCGGTCTGGCGTTTCCAACTTTAGACGGTCCTCTGCGGACAGCCCCAGCAAATCTGCTGCCTTGTCTACATGCTCTTTAAAGTATTGAAATGCGGCCATAGGTGAATAATTAGTGATATTGATACAGCTTACCTCCTTTCATATCAAAAGATGGGGATAAAAGAGAACGGGCAGCCTGCTGGAGCAGGCTGCCCGCACTTCCCTCATATTTTAGCCACTAGGCTGGCTGAGTCGTGACGTTCTTCAGCGTGAACCAGTAGGCGAGCCCAAGCTGGGCGGCGAACATAACGAACGCCGACCCGAGACCCCACCAGACGCCGAGGTTCACGAACCAGGCGAACGCCAGGAAGGCCGGCACACCTGGGAGAGAAGGGAGTATCTCCACCTGATAGGTACCGAAAACACGCGAGCAGATCGGCATGACGAGAAAGAATGTACTGATGACGATAAAGACGTGCTTCGCATCGGCGCTCGCAGTCTGACCGAAATTCGCGTGCGAAACTCCCCAAGTGATCAGTACACTCACCGTGGCGATAGCAGTCAGTACAAGGATGATTGCCCACCAGGGCGTTCCCCTTTCCGACAACCCTGCACAGAGCAGGACGCCGGCGACCACGCCCGTGAAGAGAACAGTCGGATCGAGACCAACCTGCGCAAGTCCGTACCAGAGCAGAATCGCGAAGACGGTGCCGAAGCCGTTATACGCCAACAAAGAGCGTTTCATTGAATTTCCCCAAACTAATCGCCCACCTGATGTGGACCCTGCCCACATCTATACCACAGTCGAATTATTTTGCGACTTGCGCAGCTTCCTCAAATCGCACCGAGAGGAGCTTGGAAATACCATCTCCACCCATGGTGACGCCGTAGAGGATACCCGCACGGCTCATGGTCTCGCGGTTGTGTGTAATAACAATAAGCTGAGACTTCTTCGAAAGACTTTCAATCATGTCTCCATAGCGGCGACTATTAGCTTCGTCGAGCGCTGCGTCTGTCTCGTCCAAAATAAGGAATGGCGGCGGGTTCACCTGACTCATCGCAAAGATAAGCGCAATAGAGGTGAGTGCGCGCTCACCACCAGAGAGCTGCATAAGCGATTGCAGACGCTTCTTTGGCAGGTGTACTGAGATTTCAATACCTGGCTTTGTGTTTCGTTTTCGTGCAGGCTCGTCCACCTCGTACTCATCCTCCTCTTCACTTCCCGGCTCTGGCAATTCTTCCAGTACGAGCTTTGCGCTTCCACCTCCGAACATAAGTCCAAAGAACTCGCTGAACGATTCGTTCACCTTCGCAAGACCCTCTGCAAAGGTTTTGGTGAGCTCTTGATCAAGGTCTGCGATAAGCTCGCGCAAGCCAAGGGATGACTTGGTAAGGTCCTCTATCTCGCGTGCCAAGAATTCCTCGCGCTCCTTTGCTTCCTTGTATTCATGACGCACGTCCTCACCAGAACCTCCCGCCTCTTCAACACGAATCTTTAGGCGCTCAAGACTACGCTTCCTATCCTCCTGTGCTCTGCGGTCCTCGTCAGGAAGACGCTCCAGCTTCTCAAAGGAAAGCGCGGACGCTCCTGCAAGCGCTACAATCTCCAGACGGTCGCGCTCGTACTCTTCGCGCAAACTTTCTAGCTCTCCAAGGCGAGACTCTACCCGTACGACATCGGTCTCAAGCTTTGCCTTCTTGTCGGCAAGGTCGAGCAGGTGGCGATTCTGTTCGCGTCCTGTCTCCTGATACGCCATGGTGGCCTCACGCGCCTTCATGAGCGTGCTCTTGGCGTGCTCTATGCGATCAGCCAGTTCCGCTTCCTTTTGTGCAATTTGTGCACGCTCTGCCTCAAGACGCATAACCGTCTGCTCTTCCTCAGCGAGATAATCGTCCGCAGGAATTGCGTAGCGCTCAAAGAATGCCGTGATAGCGTTACGCAGACTGCGAAGAACCGCAGAAAGTGCCTGTGCATCATTCTCGTCCACCGCCTTCTCTGCCTCTTCTTTAAGCGCTGCCAAGTCCTCGCGCGGCACTTTTGCATACGGGTCTTGTAGGACGCTCATGCTGCGACGCTTTGCAGACTCGAGTGCTCCTTCGATACGGCCAACGTCACGGGAGAGTTGCGCACGCTCTCCGAGGAGCTTCTCAAGCTCGCGCTCGTGTGTCCGGACACTTTCACTACGACGCGTGCCTTCTATGTCGGTAGTGGCACGCTCCTCAAAGGAATGAAGCTCAGCAACCATCACCGCAAGCTGCTCCCGAACCTGCACTAGGTGCATTTCTGCCTTTTCTTTCTCCTGCGAGATGTATGCGTCCTCTATAGCAAGATACGTCTGGCTGAGCGTGCGCAGCTCGTTTGCAAGCTCCTCTGCTCGCTCCAATTTTTCCACCTGCTTTTGCAAGAACCGAATGTGCGGCGCAATTTCGCGACGGAGCGCCTCTACTTCGCGCATATTGTCCTCGGTCTTCTCAAGCTTGCGCTCAGCTTCCTGCTTTTTAAATTCAAAAATCTTCAGACCAAGGGCGTCCTCAAGCATTGCACGGCGCTCACGCGGCGCGCTGGAGAGAATACGGTCTGCCTCTCCTTGGGAAATAAT
The DNA here is from genome assembly GCA_964366435.1 of uncultured Candidatus Saccharibacteria bacterium. Lineage (GTDB taxonomy): Bacteria > Patescibacteriota > Minisyncoccia > Phycocordibacterales > Phycocordibacteraceae > C7867-001. The sequence goes on along the minus strand of CAYITJ010000008.1, from coordinate 27,817 downwards.
ATGGTGGCCCGTCTCGCCAATGTTCGCAGCAGAGAGAAGTTCCTGCACGTCGCGCAGGCGCACACGAGAACCGTTGATTGAATACTCGCTTGAACCATCACGGAATACTGCACGTTCGATGGAGACTTCGTCGTACTCCATTTTTGGGAAAATCTTTTTGGTGTTATCAAATACGATGGTCACCGACGCGCGATTGGAGCGTGCGGTCTGATGCGAACCGCTCCAGATAAGGTCCTCGCTGCGCTTGCCGCGCATACTCTTCATGGACTGCTCACCGAGCGCGAAGCGGAACGCCTCTGCGACGTTTGATTTACCCGAACCATTGGGGCCCACAATGGCTGTAGCCGCACTAGAAAAATCCAGCGTGGTCTTCTTTGCAAATGATTTGAATCCTGCGATTTCTAACCGCTTCAGCATTACGTATCAGTATACCGCATACAAAAGGCCGCCTCCCGAAGGAGACGGCCATTCCGCTAGTTGCCCGCGGCGCGGTGTGCGTCCGCAACGACGTCGTCGAAGCGAACAGTGATTGAAGCGGGCTTGAGCACCGCGACATCGAAGATGGCCCAGGAGGCCATGAGTCCGGCGCAGAGAGCTTCGAACGCGGCCCACGGCACGGTCCAGGTGACATCGTTCCAGCACAGGAGGGTGAGACCGATGGCGGGCACCGCACCGACCAGGACCGTGTTCCAGAACTGCCTGGAGACGGAGTCGAGCTGTTCGTAACAGGCCAGAACGATGAGGGCCAGCACGAACGCCAGCGCGGGCACGCCCGTTGCCCAGATGATGGGCGAACTGGCATCGAGAGACTGCGTCGCGACGAGGAAGAGGGATTGGGTGAGCAGGCTCAAGACCCACAAGCACCACTTCCCTCGTTCGTACGCGTCCATTTGCCTATCCAGTGGCGGCATTCTTCATACTCCCAAGAAGAGCACCTGGAAACCAGGTGCGGACAATACGCCTATGTAAATTATACTACTTCCAGCCCGTTTTGTCTATGGCTGCCTGTGCTGCTGCCTGCTCTGCTTCCTGTTTGCTCTTGCCGTCTCCACGTGCAATTTCTTCGGTATTCAAAAAGACGCCCACCGTAAACACACGGTCATGGTCGGGACCTGTTTCTGCAAGCGTCTTGTAGGTAGGCGTGACGCTGCGCTTCTCTTGCGCAAGTTCCTGGAAATTACTCTTTGCGTCCTGGTACGCGCGCTTTGCAATAATGTCGTCAATCTTTGGATAGAGATTCTTCGCAAGGAATGTCTCAACTGTGTCGAAGCCCTGATCTAGATAGAGTGCACCCAAGAGTGCCTCAAATGCGTTCGCAAGAATAATCTGGCGTGCTCGCCCAGTGTCCTTTGCCTCTCCTTTAGAGAGAAGGAGCATGTCGTTCATGCCGAGCAGCTCTGCCGTATCTGCGAGTGAATAGGTGTTCACGAGTGCAGCACGGAATGCAGTCAGGTCTCCCTCGGGCTTACTTGGGAATTTGTGGAAGAGAAAGTTGGTGGTCGCAAGCTCTAGCACCGCATCTCCCAAGAATTCTAGGCGCTCGTTGTGATTGCCTGCGGTCTTGTTCTCGTTTAAATAGGAACGGTGTGTCAGCGCTTCCTCTAGAAGCGCTGCATTGTTAAACGTTAGGCCGAGTGTGGCCGCGTGCTCTGCTACCGACGTCATATATATATTATACCAGATTCTCTACCATTTAGAAGTGCGGTGTACGACTTGACGTAAGCAAATGCGTATATTATAATGATTTCAGTAAGTTCCACTCAGCAAAAGAGGTACTACCGTGCGTCTCTCGAAAATCGTGATCGTTGTCGGCGCCCTGTGCGTCGCATCCATGTCTGCTGCCTGTCACCGGGTCACCCCGGATGCTGGTGAGCAGGCTGTCCTGATCAGGCAACCGTGGTTCTTCGGTCACGGCGGTGTCGTGTCCGAGCCGGTCACCACCGGTACCGCGTACACCGCACTGTCAACCAAGTCGGTCATGATCAACATGCTGCCGATTCAGAGCGAGGAGAAGTTCGACGACCTGATGTCGGCGGACGGCATCCCGCTCAGCTTCGACAGCACCATGCGCTGGCGCGTCACCGACCCCGTCCTGCTGGTGTCCAAGTTCGGCGTGGACGTTTACGCCAACAACATCCAGAGCGAATTCCGGAACCGTGTCCGCCAGGCCGTGCGCAAGCATGGCATGAACGAAACGGCGATCAGCACGACGGCGATCGACACCATCGACGCCGAGGTGACCGAGCAGATGCTGGCCTACATCAAGGCCTCCGGCCTGCCCATCCAGCTCGTCAAGATCACTGTGGGCAAAGCCAACCCGCCGGACGCGATTCGTGACCAACGGATCAAGACCGCGCAGGAGCAGCAGCGCCAGATCACCGAGGGTCAAACGCAGCTGGCTGAGGAGTCGCGCAAAGCGGCCGAAACGGCCCGCGCGGCGGCCGACAACGCCTACCGCCTCAGCCTCGGCTTGTCTCCCCAGGAGTACGTCGAGCTGAAGCGCATCGAGATGCAGCACGATGTCTGCGTGACCAAGGGCGGCGCGTGCACCTTCATCATGGGCAACGCAACGCCCGTGATCAGCACGCGCTAGTATCGCGCACTTGGGGCGGGTCGACTCTGTGAGTCGACCCGCCCCAAATTTTTATACTTCCCAGAAATGGATTAGCGTTTCTACTTCCTAGATGATTTGTCTAATAGCTTCTGCACCGCAGCGGTCACAATCGGCAACATATCGTCATAGAAGTTGAGATCAAGGATGTCAGTTAGACGGAACCAGCGCGCATCGTCCAGCCCTCCCTTTTTCTCAAGCGTGATTTCCTCGTACGGAGACTCTGCAAGGAAGTAGGTGACGTGCTTTCGTGTCTTTCCCTTCTCTGGGTGCGACGCGATGTATTCGTTCTCTCCAATCTTGTCCTTAATTTTAACTTCGAGGCCAAGCTCATCCTTAATACCCTCTATTGTCCCGTCCTCAACGCTCATGCCTTCAGGAATCTTTCCCTTGGAAAGGGTCCAGTGTCCGAACACGTCGTGCACGAGTGCCAAGTAATACTGGCCATGATGCTCAGCATAAACAATCGCGCCACCAAGTTGTTCAAGCGGCAAATCTTCGCGACGCACGCGCTCCTTCTTCCCCACCTCGTCCTTCCCTGGCTCACCGAGCTCCTTGTATACGGCACCGAGTACGCCGTTAACAAATCGTCCGGAGGAATCCCCACCGAATACCTTAGCCAGTTCAATAGCCTCGTTGATGGCAACCTTTGCCGGCACTTGCGTGCGGTCTGCAAAGAGAAGCTCGTAGAGACCAATACGCAGAATGTTTCGGTCCACCGGCGCAATACGAGAAAGTGGCCAGTCTGGCGCTGCTTTTTCAATCACTAAATCTAGGTCGGGGCGCTTTGCGAGCACACCCTGAAGGAGTTGTTCCATGAATGGAATGTCGGTATCGCCGCCACCAAATTCCTCAACGTTGCGCGCAAGCATTGCTGCTACTGCGTCGTCCGTTGCTTGGGTAGTGTCCCACTCAAAGAGTGTCTGGAGAACTACAGAGCGTGCGAGATGCCGATTTGCCATATATGAAAGAGCTTACTTGCAAGTATACGCCACGCACGCACAAAGGTGCTAGTGTTTCTCACTGTGTATAAAGAGTCTCATTCGGTTTACCCATCGATTTTTGGAGTACAGAATATTTCTTTGCTAAGAAATTTCTTCCTGCTCGGGTCGACACCCTGCGCACCCCAAGAGTACTTCCAAACTCTAATCGCTTCGCTCAAGAGTTTCTGGGCGCAAGCCTCCAAAAACCGACAGGAAAACCTCACTCGAAGGGAGGGGGTGGGTTTTTGGAAAATTGCAGCAGATGCTAGGCAAGGAGGAAACGGCGACTGCCTCTCTCAGCGGAGCGCAAAATGGTTTTAGATACGAGGCGCGGGAAGCACGGGCTCTGAGTCGTACTAGTAGTACGACGAACGGGGCCGTGCGGGCCCCGTAACGAAGTAGATGAAACAATTTTGCGTTTCGCTTAAGCTCCGCCGCCAAATCCTGAGCGCGACTTTGCCTTTCCAAGCTGCATGCGTCCTGCAAGACCCTTTGCAACCTTCTTGTCTGCTACCTCCTCTACGTGAATTGGCTCCTTTACACCAGTGGTGTGGTCTTCGTGGTCGTGTGCCTCAATACGCTTTGCGCGCTTTGTGGTCTCAGCCTTCACTTCCTTCTTAGGAACGATTTGCTTGCCACGGTACATGCCGGTGGTCTCATCAATACGGTGTGGGAGGCGTAGTGCGCCTGACTCCTTATCCTTTACGATAGCCCCCTCCACGAGAGCGTGGTGGCTTCGGCGGTTTTTAGTATGGGAACTGGTGTGGCGCATTCGTACTGACATATAGGGCCTACCTTACCATTTGGGCTATAAAAAGCAACCGCCCGACCCCGTTAGGAATCAGGCGGCGGCACCATGGTGCCGTGATAGGTAAAGAACTCTTCGCTCGGAGCCTGGACACCCGGGCAATCCTTGGCTTTTTCGTAGGGAATTTCTATCCCCGTACGTGCCCTGGGGTCAGCAGCGAAACACTTCACCACCTTGAATAGTCCGAACAAAATGGAACATTGTCCGAAGCCGCTGCATTTTGTGCACGGTAGCTCCCCTTCTTTTAGCTCAACATAAGCCACTTCAACACCCCGTTTTCTTTCCTTGAAGCACAAGAGATTATTATCCACCCATTTTCACTATTCGTCAATATGTATAAAACTTTTTCGGTGCACAGGTGAAATACCAAATTCGCGGATAGCGTTCATGTGCGCTTTTGTCCCGTATCCCTTATGACCCTCAAATCCGTACTGCGGGTACTCTTTCGCAAGTTTTATCATCAACCGATCACGGGTGACCTTTGCGGCAAGTGCGGCCAGCATAATGACCGGTTCTTTTCCGTCCCCTCCTATTATTGTTTCTTGCTCATATTCTTTCGGAGCCTTGAGCGAGCCGTCTAGGAGCACCTTCCCTTCCTTTGGGTCTGGTAGCAACGTTTCCAAACCGCGGGCGAGAGCAGAGCGTATAGCATACGCAATTCCCTTTTCATCTATTGTGCTCTCTCCAGACAGACAGACACGTACGCGAACATTCCCTGCTTTAACTTCCTGCATCAAAATTTCGTACAGCGCGTCGCGCTTTTTCTCGGTGAGTTTTTTGGAGTCGTTTAAACCAGGGAAGGCTGCGAGTACATCGTACCCTTCCGCCACGCGCGCTACCCCCACAGCCACAGGGCCAGCCAGTGGTCCGCGCCCCGCCTCATCTATACCTACCAAGTACTTCATGCGCTGTCGTTCGCTGACTCAAAACGAAGCTTAGGCCAGAGTGTGCGCCAACGCTTCTGCTCCATACGTTCTCTGGCTCGCTCTTCAAAAATTGCACGCGTAGGTCGGATTACACCCGCAAATAGATCTTGGAGTCCATACGGAGCCAGAACTTCATATTTGCCATTCCCAATACTTCGTATGCCCGTTGCGGTCGCGGTCTCCACCCATGCAGCTACGGCATCAGAAAGCGATACGTACGGAGGATCTTTTACCGTCTTGACTGGGGAGAGGTACATGCGCGCTTGATTCTTAACCTCAAACTCAAGCCCGGGAAATTGCGCCTCAAGTTCCTTCTGCAGCCGTTCTTCCTCCGCCCATATGGAATTTGGCTCCCCGCACTGAAGCAAAGCAATAATACTTTCTTGAGGGATTCCGTAGGAGTTGAGTGGCTTGAAGTACACAACGTCCACATCATTCATCGGCGTGTCTTCCTTTACCTCAAACAAAGCGTCCCAAACCGGGTTCCTTACAAACCCGCCAGCGATCCAGCAATCGGGAACATCCAACTTCGCAACCGCATCTATAATGCTCTTTCTTTCAACATTACCCGTGAGTATTGCAACAACGCGCTCTTCTAACATGCTTCCACTCTATCATTTGTTGAGTAGAGAATGGCAACACTTTTCGGGGCTTCGCAAGGTGGAATTGGGCAGTGTATTCTAAAGTCATGTCCGAGCGTTTTATCCACCTCCACACCCACTCCCATTACAGCTTCCTCCAAGCGCTCCCAAAAGTGCCAGCACTTGTGAAGGAGGCAAAGAAGCATGGCATGGACGCGATTGGTCTTACTGATGCGGGGAACATGCACGGCGCGGTGGAGCTCTACAAGAACTGCGCAAAGCAAGACATGAAAGCCATCATTGGTGTGGACGCCTATGTTGCGCCGAACTCTCGCCACGAGCGCGACCCGCATGCAGAGAGTAGGCGCTCACGACTGGTGCTCCTGGCTGAAAACAACACCGGTTACCTGAACCTGATGAAGTTAGTTAGTATCGCCTTTACCGAAGGGTTCTTTGAGCGCCCGCGTATTGATATGGAATTACTGCGAGAGCATTCAGAGGGACTCATCGCTATCATCCCATCGTTTGCAGGCTCAGTAGTGCAAGCGATTCGCGCAGGAGACCCGACGAGTGCCGCAGCAAGCCTTGCAGAATACAAGAGCATCTTTGGTGAGGGCAACCTATTTATTGAAGTGACCCACCATCCTCGCGTAGAGGGACATGAGAAGCGCATGCAACAGTTGCGCGAACTTGCCAACAAGGAGGGTGTTCCGCTCGTCGCTCAGCACGACGTGTACTATCTGCACCCCGACGACCACGAAGCAACCGAGGTGATGCGCCGCATTGGACACGGGGGTGAGAAGGGCCGCAACGAGGGCGAGGACTTTTCCTTTACGACCGAGGAGCAAATGCTCTCGTGGTTCAAAGATATTCCCGACGCCGTGTACCGCTCGGGAGAGATTGCTGATCGCTGCAATGTGACTATGGAGCTTGGCAGCTGGAACTTCCCTGCCATCGCTTCCGACCCCGGCAAGACGTACGAGGAGATGCTGCGCGAGCGCACGTACGAAGGTATCAAAACTCGCGGACTAGAAGAGTCTGAGGAAGTGGTGAAGCGTATTGAGTACGAGCTAGAGGTTATTAACGGCAAAGGCTTTGCTCCGTACTTCCTTGCCGTGTCCGACCTACTCACGCACGCAAAGTCGGTGGGCATCCTCGCCACTACGCGCGGCTCGGCCGCCGGCTCCCTGGTGTCGTACCTAAACGGTATCACCACGGTGGACCCGCTTGCCTATAAGCTTCCGTTTGAACGCTTCCTAAACCCTGAGCGACCAAAGGCACCGGATATTGATATGGACTTTGCCGATAATAGGCGCGACGAAATGATTGCGTACGCTAAGGAGAAGTATGGTGATGACCACGTCGCGCAGATTGGTACCTTTGGAACAATGATGGCACGCGCTGCTGTGCGCGACGTGTCGCGAGCGCTCGGGCACGCCTACCGAACTGGGGACCGTCTAGCAAAACTCATTCCCATGGGAAGCCAGGGATTCCCCATGACTATTACGCATGCACTTGAACTGGAGCCCGAGCTAAAGGAGCTCTACGATCAGGACGACGAGTCGCGCGAGATTTTGGACCTTGCCATGCGGATTGAGGGCTGTGCGCGCCATACCGGAGTGCACGCGGCTGGTGTGGTGATTTCCCCCACGCCACTTACCTGCTGGACACCGCTTCAGGTGGACCAGAAGACGGGCAAGCTCATTACGCAGTACGACATGCATGCGGTGGAAGACGTGGGCCTTTTGAAGTTTGACTTCCTTGGTATTAAAAACCTTGCCATCATTGCCGACGCAGTAGCGCGCATCAAAGAAGGCAGGGGTATTGAGATTGATATTGAGAACATTCCGATGGACGACGAGCCGACCTTCCTCATGCTTGCTCGAGGCGAGACTGAAGGAACGTTCCAGTTGAACGGCTCAGGTATGACTCGTTACTTGAAGGAGTTGCGCCCTACTACTATTCACGACATCAATGCGATGGTGGCGCTCTATCGCCCAGGTCCGATGGAAGCGATTCCGCAGTACATTGAGCGCAAGCGAAACCCACGGTTGATTAGCTACTTGGATGAACGTATGAAGGATTACCTTGATATGTCCTACGGCCTTCTCGTGTACCAGGACGACGTGCTTTTGACGGCCATCACCCTTGGCGGGTACTCCTGGCTTGAAGCAGACACCCTTCGTAAGGCGATGGGTAAGAAGATTCCTGCGGAAATGGAAATTCAGAAGGAGAAACTTTTGAAGGGATTTATTGAGTATGGAAAACTCTCACCCGCAAAGGCGGACCAGATTTGGAAACTGATTGAGCCGTTTGCAGCGTACGGATTCAACAAGGCGCACGCTGCCTGCTACGGAAAGGTGGCGTATCAGACCGCGTACCTAAAGGCCAATTACCCGGTGGAGTACATGGCGGCGCTTCTAACTGCTGACGCAGGCGACACCGAGTCCATTGCTATTTTGGTAGCAGAGTCAGACCGTCTAAACATTCCAGTACTTCCGCCAGACATTAATGAGAGCGGTGCCGACTTCACCGTCACAGGCGAAGCCCGCGACACTATTCGCTTTGGACTCACGTCTATTAAGAACTTTGGTGAGGGTATTTCGCAGGCAATCATCATGGAGCGTACAAAGAGCGGACCCTTCACTTCCCTTTCTGATTTTCTTGGACGCATTGGAAGTAAAAATTTGAATAAGAAGTCATTTGAAAGTTTGATTAAGTGTGGAGCACTCGACGGCTTTGGCAGTCGCGCGCACTTAATGATGCACATTGAGACACTCCTTGCCTTTCATCGTGACGCCACCGCAACCGCACCCCAAGACTCTCTTTTTGGTTCTCTTATTTCTACTGCACCCGTACTCACACTGCCTTCCGACACGCACGAGACCACCCTCACCGACAAGCTGATTTGGGAGAAAGAGCTCCTTGGCATTTACGTGTCAGGACATCCGCTTGATAGTTACGCAGATAAAACAGGTAAAGCGGGCATCTCTATTAAAGAGATTCAAGAGGACCCAAAGGCAGGCATGACCGTCATTCTTCCAGTACTCGTGCTTGAGTCGCGCCCTATCCTTACCAAGAAGGGCGACAAAATGGCGTTTGTTAAGTTTGAAGACCGATCAGCGAGCATAGAGGGTGTCGTGTTCCCAAAGCTCTATAAAGAGCACGCGGCACTCATAAGCACGGGCACGTGCCTTCTGCTTAAAGCGCAGGTGTCCAACCGAAACGGCGAGATTTCGCTTACGGTTGAAAACATGAAGGCACTGTGATGTAGTGGGGGCAGGACACCTTATGTCCATAGCAGAGAGGACGGGCCATGCCCCTGACCAAGAAGCAGAAGACCCGGCGCACGCTGAAGAACAAGCTACGCCGGCAGGGCGCGGAAGTCACCTTCGTTGCACTGAGCCGTGAGGCCAAGCAACAGCGGCGCGGCTGGTATATGGTGCGTGAGTCGCCGCGCAGCGGGCGCACCAAGCCTTCCTATTAGACCCCTGTCTGGGCAACCAGACTCCATCGGCGGACCCTTAACGAGGGTCCGCCGATTTCTATGAATATGGTATTCTCCCTTTATATGGCATCCCTAGAAGAAAAGCGTCACACCCTCGCCCACTTACTCGCCAGCGCCGTACTTGAGCGCTATCCTCATGCAAAACCGACCATTGGCCCAGCTATTGATACCGGGTTTTACTACGATTTTGACTTTACGGGAGGCGAGGCTCCGGGCGAGGCGGACCTTGCTGCGCTCGAGGATGCGATGCGCGAAATGCTCCCGTCCTGGGAGAATATGCAGGGAGTGGAGGTTTCTGAGACTGACGCGCGTACGCGCTTTGCAGGCAATCCCTACAAACTAGAGATAATTGAAGGCATTGTTGCCTCGGGCGAGCCAATTACGCTCTACACCTCGGGCGGGTTTACCGACCTGTGTCGTGGTGGCCACTGTGAGCACCCAGCACATGACCTTAAGGCGGATGCATTCGCTCTTGAGCGTATTGCAGGCGCGTACTGGCGCGGAGACGAGAAGAATGCGATGCTCACTCGCATTGTAGGACTAGCCTTTGAAACAAAGGAAGAGCTTGATGCATATCGTGTGCAGCAGGAGGAAGCTAAGAAACGCGACCACCGCAAGCTTGGTGAGGAGCTGGACTTGTTTACCTTTGATGAGTCTATTGGTAAGGGACTACCTATCTGGTTGCCGAAGGGGAATATAATAAAAGAGTCACTTGAGGATTGGGCAAAGGAAACGGAGTCCGCTTGGGGGTACCAGCGTATCACCACGCCCATCATCACCAAGGAAGATCTCTTCTACACATCAGGGCACCTTCCCCTCTATAAGGACAGTATGTACGCGCCGCTTCAAATTGAAGAGGAGAACTACTACATCAAGCCGATGAATTGTCCGTTTCATCATCGTGCCTTTGCAGCTCGACCAAAGAGCTATAGGGACTTGCCGGTGCGCTATGCAGAATATGGGTGGTGCCATCGCTACGAAGATTCTGGTAGCCTCTTCGGTCTTATGCGCGTACGTGGCATGCAAATGAACGATGCCCACATTTATATTCAGAAAGAGCACGCGGTTGAAGAGTTTGTCCGCGTAATTCAGCTCCACGAGTACTACTACAAAACGCTCGGTATCAAGAACTACGAAATGGAGCTTGCGTTGCGTGATCCTAAGAAGATGGATAAGTACCACGGTGACGAGCAGGACTGGCAAGATGCAGAGCAGATGACTATTGAAGCGATGGAGAAATCTGGCGTGCCGTACAAAGTAGTGCACGAGGGCGCAGCGTTCTATGGTCCGAAAATGGACTTCCAGATTTACTCTTCTATCGGCCGTTCGTTTACCGCCTCTACCAACCAGCTAGATCTGTTTATGGGAAAGCGTTTTGGGCTTGAGTATGTTGACCAGGATGGTGAGCGAAAAGTGCCTGCTGTGATTCACCGCGCGCCCCTTGGCACACACGAGCGCTTTATTGGCTTCTTGATAGAACACTATGGAGGCGCCTTCCCTACCTGGCTCTCGCCTGTTCAAGTGCAGATTCTTCCGGTATCTGAGAAGCACGCAGAGTACGGAGCAACAGTGTTGGCTGCCCTAACAGCACAAGGAATTCGTGCAGAAGTTGATGCTAACGAGTCTCTTGGAAAGCGCATTAGAGCTGCGAAAATGCAGAAGACTCCGTACGTACTTGTGATCGGCGACGCTGAAGCAACTGCAGGAACCGTGTCTATTGAAAGCCGCGACGCAGGAAAATTGGACCCACAACCCCTCGATGAGTTTGTGACCAAGGTGAAGGAAGAGATTCGCACCCGAGCATAAAATTGAAATGTGAAAATCAAAACACTACCATATATGGTAGTGTTTTGATTTTCACTATAGATAATGGCGGCGCGTATACGTATGCTCTGTGCGAAGTAAAGAAGAAACGCCGACCCCTTGGGGCCGGCGCTTTTCGTGACCAGCAGTGGAACTGCCAGCTAGCGACCGTGAGTCACGGATTCGACGAATTCGTCGTCGTAGGCGGTGACTGAACTGCGCCCTTCGAGGCCGCCAAAGCAGGCAAGCATGCCTACCAGGAGGGCCAACGCGAGCAGAATGATCGAGCTGCCCGAGTTATTGTCGTAGCGTTCACGCATGAGTGTCTCCTCCCCGAGACGTATGAGGTGGTGCATCCACCTTCATAGAACTCGATACTACTCCTGTACACATAAAAAGAAAAGCTCTCCCGAAGGAGAGCTTTTCTTTTTTGTAGCTGCGCAATAGGCCTCTGATACTAGGCGTGCCTGAATCTGTTACGAGTCATCGAGTTGGAGATTCCAATGTCTCCTGACCGAGAAGAGAATTTCTTGAGGTGTACTGAAGAGTACAGTGAAAGAAATTCTTGAACTCACAACAACGTAGATGGGGTCTATTGCGTGGTTACCCGTTTACGACAGCGAGTGCGCGTGTAAGTGCCAACTTCACTCCCGTGATGCCGGTAGAGTAGCTACCGTCAACAGCAGTCGTGAGTGACGTCACAACACGCTCCAGGAATGATGGGTGACAGTCTGCGGTTGCGGCGAGGATGTCTGGATGGCAGGTAGAGCCATCTACACGTGAGCGATATGCATCATCAAGTGCACAGACGGCGTGTGTGAGGAATGCCTCAGAATCGCCACCGTTTCGAGTGATACCACGGATGGTACCAAATACCGTCTCGCGATCTCCACGAAGGAGTGCCTCAATGAATGCGCGCACATCTTCGTTGAATGGTGTTGCGTGTGTCGCCTCTGCCATAGGACGCGGGGTTGGTGCCTCGTACTGAACCTGCTCCATAACAGGCGCGTGTACTGGCTCCTCTACCGCCGCAACAAATGCAGGAGTGAGCGAGTGAGCGGACGCAGTAGGGTTTGCAGCTGCTTCACGCGCAAGTCCCTTCACAATATCGTCGATGGTGAGTGTCTCACCTGACGCATATGCGCGGAACCCATCATGCTCAACCACAGGAGCCTTATGCTCAGCTGGTGCATGGTGTGCTCCGTGAGACGGTGCATGCCCATGACTTGCAGCAGGTGCGTGCGCTGGCTTTGCTGGCGCATGTACAGGAGCACTCGCCATAACAGAGTGCACTGGTGCTGGCTGATTGAGCACATCCTTCACACTCTCTCCAAAGCGACCAATGCGACGATATGCGAATGGGAGTGCGTTGAAGAATACAAGGTACGCAGCAGCAAAGCTCCAAAGTGCAATCATTGCCCAGTAGAACGCCGTGCCAACAGGACCTAGATCAAGACCGGTGTACGGAACCTCAGAGAGGTACACGAAGGCAAGCGGTTGGTCGTCTGGCGTCTTTAGAGACGAGAGAACAACGCGGGGGTTCTTGCGGCTTCCGCCACCTCCTCCACCTCCACAATTCTCCGTACACACACCTTCTTCATTGGTAATCTGCAGCGTTGCAGAACATGAGAGAGTCTGGCCGTTTGTGGCAGTAAAGGTACCGGTGTAGGTGGTCGTAGTCTCTGGAGATACGTTCACCGAACCAGTTGCTCCCTTTGCACCAATACCCTGGTCAAGGATGACGCTCACAATGTTGGTGCCGCTCCATGAGAGAGACGCCGTACCTCCCTTCACTACCGAAGTAGGTGAGACGGTAAGTACACACTGTGGTGCTGGTGGTGTGTTGGTGACTGTCACGGTAGTTGCACACGTGACCGTTCCGCCAGGACCAGTTGCTGTTCCGGTGTAGGTGGTGGTGTTTGCAGGCGTCACCGACTGAGAACCACCTGAGACTGTAGCCACCGCACCAATACCCTGGTCAATAGAGAACGATGTTGCGTTCTGTGTGGTCCAGGTAAGGGTACTTGAACCTCCCTGCTGTACGGAGCTTGGGTTAGCTACGAGCGTACAGATAGGCGCTGGTGGTGGTGGGTTGTTGGTAACGGTGACGGTTGCAGCACAGGTAACGGTAGTGCCGTTAGCGCTTGTGGCCGTTCCCGTGTAGGTAGTCGTGTTTGCAGGCGTCACGGTGTGCGAGCCTCCTGACACCGCAATCTGCCCACCAATACCCTGGTCAATAGAGAACGATGTTGCGTTCTGCGTGGTCCAGGTAAGGGTACTTGAACCTCCCTGCTGTACTGCTACCGGGTTTGCGACAAGTGTACAGACGGGTGCTGGTGGATGAGATACGACCGTAACCGTAGCGGTACAGTTAACCGTACCTCCGGCTCCTGTAGCTGTACCCGTGTAGGTGGTAGTGACTACTGGAGTCACGTTGCGAGAGCCACCTGACACATTGTTTACTGCGCCGATACCCTGATTGATTGAGAACGATGTTGCGTTCTCGGTGGTCCAGGTAAGCACTGAAGTGCCGCCCTCCTGAATAGTCGTAGGGTTAGCTACAAGAGTACACACAGGTGCTGGTGGTGGTGGTGTGTTGGTGACGGTGACGGTAGCCGTACAGTGTACGGTCTGACCACTTCCTCCGATTGCCGTACCTGTGTAGGTAGTAGTGACGGTTGGACTCACCGTGCGAGAACCACCAACTACTGGTGAGACAGCGCCAATACCCTGATTGATTGAGAACGAGTTGGCGTTCTGTGTGGTCCAGGTAAGAATAGAACTTCCTCCGTTTTGAATAACAGTAGGATTTGATACAAGCGTACACACGGGCCCAGGTGGCGGCGGTGTAGAAGTAACGGTAACGGTCGCCGTACAGTGCACCGTAGCACCATTAGTTCCAACGACTGTACCAGTGTAGGTGGTGGTCACTGCAGGGCTCACCACGCGCGAACCTCCTGCGAGCGGGGTGACAAGGCCAATGCCCTGATCAATTGAGAACGAGGATGCATTCTGCGTGGTCCATGAAAGGATGCTTGAGCCTCCCTGCTGAATAGCCGTCGGAGACGCTACGAGCGTACAAGTAGGCGCAGGTGGTGGAGGAGGAGTAATGGTCACCGTAATAGTGGTAGGACAAACGACGGTTCCTCCCGCTCCCGTTGCGGTGAGCGTGTAAGTGGTCGTGAAGAGGGGTGAGACTGATACAGAACCATCAGCATTCACCGTTCCTACGCCATTATTTATAGATATCGTGTTTGCGTTGTCGGTCGTCCACGTAAGAGTGCTCGAGCCACCTAGCTGAATGGACGTTGGGTTCGCAACAAGCGTACACGCTGGCGCTACATAGATAGTCACACAGTTTGCGTCGCTCGTGCGCTGCATACCTGTTGGTACCTGCGTCTGAATACCGTCCACGTTGATACACATATCAAACGTAGGAATGATAGTTGGAGGCACTACTACCACCGGAGTAATAGGGGTCGTAGGAACGACTGGTACGGTGCAGCAGGGCACGGTATTAATATCTGTAATAACTGGTGGCTGAGCAACAACAATGAGAGGAGTTACCTCCGTTGGATCTGTGGGCAGGGTGCAGCACGGGTCAGTGTTAGTGTCGGTACCAGTTAGGGGGTTTGCGACAACAACCACCTGCTCAACTTCTGTTCCAGTAGGACCAGTCACACTAGGAGTTCCTGGCGTTGTTGATGGCTCAAGTGGGTTAGCGGTGACTACAGTTTGGTCAACGGTAGTGACTCCACCTGTGGTGACAGCTCCTGTTCCTGTCGTTGTTGTCTCGTTTCCTGCGCCAGTGACTACAAGAGTCTCTACTTCAGTTTCTCCTCCACCAACAGAAGGGCCGTCACCAGAATTCTGGTGACCGTTTCCATTACCATTTCCGTTGTTGGTCGTGTTCGTGTGGTTAGTATTGGTTACCGTATTTACCACGGTGTTTACTACGGTATTCACAGTGTTAACAACGGCGGCAGTCACAGCGGTAGTAACCGTAGCTGAAGTAGACGTCACGTGTGTGGCGGTCACGGTCACGGGAGCAACAGTCACCTGTGCGTTAACAGGGGCAGGAGCAGTATATCCAAGCGAGAGAGCAGAGAGCGAACCAAGCGCAACAACACCGAGAATCACAAAGAGGCCGATGCGAATCGGGTGGTCTTTCACGTACGAACGAGTTTCTTTCATAGACATAACGGTTGTGTTGTTGCGAGTAATAAGCTTGGAATCAATAAATAGTGCCCTGCTCTACGAGAGAGCGTACAAAAAAGGAGAGAATTGGTGAGGAGGTGCGGGCGGGGAACGAAGTCCCCCGCCCGCGTACCCTTACTGTGGCGGAGTCGGCGGAGCCACCTTGGTACCCGTCCACTGGACGACCCGAGGCTTGAAGCCCTTGCGAACCCCCACGAGCGAGGTGTCCTTGAGCGAAGACGCCGTAATATAGGCGACGCCGTTGTAGACCTCGTTCTTCGTGGTCACCTTGCCGAGCGACTGTTCGCCGCTCGGCCTGATGACGCACACCACGAGAGCGTTGTCTCCAGCGAGTTGCGTCCGGTCAAACCGAAGTTCGTACCAGCCCTCGGTCTCAGCAACGAAGCTGAGCTTGAGGCCAGGTTGAACCGGCAGTCCCAGATCCTTGGAGGGACCCGAGAAGTCGCACTCGTCGCGCGGACAACGGTCCAAGAGGACGCTGTCGAAGGTGTCTTCGCCCGGGCGTTTCAGGCCCAGGCAGGCAGACTTCACGACCGGGGTGTGCCCGAGCATGCCGATTCGAGGTTCGTACCCCTTGGGGAGGTAGACGAGCATCGAATCGCAGTCGAGCGCAGGCTTGGGCGGGTCTGGGCGACCAACCGGGTTGGCGCAGTTGCCCAAGAGGACGATCTTGCCGGACGCCTTGTGACGCCAGACTTTTTCTCCATTTGCGCCCACCACACGGGAGACGCACTCGGCGATGAAGAATGGCGCCTTGTCGATGACGCAGCCAGACCAATACTTGGTCCCGGGCGGAAGCTCGACGAGCTCCACCTGGTGCCGGTAAAAGTCTGGAAGCTGGTCGACCGAAGTCAGGCCCAGCTTGTTCTCCGGATCGTTGGCTTGGTGCGCCCTAAGGAACACCAAGGGACCTACCCGGCAGCCCTCCACCTTGTGAGAGCCATCGGCCTTCACCTTCAGCGAGGCTGCGATACGATCACCCAGAACTTTGGCGTCCTGGGTTCCAGCATCACAGAACTTGTGTCCACGCGGTC
Source organism: uncultured Candidatus Saccharibacteria bacterium (assembly GCA_964366435.1). GTDB lineage: Bacteria > Patescibacteriota > Minisyncoccia > Phycocordibacterales > Phycocordibacteraceae > C7867-001. The sequence continues at coordinate 11,345 of CAYITJ010000008.1, read as the reverse complement.
GAGCGCGGACGGCAGGTTCTGCAGCGAGCATCACTGCAACCAGCGAAGGCGCCTCGGCCGCTGCCCACGAAGAAGTTATCGCAGGTGTCGGCTTCGGCATTTCAGCGGCTTGCACGCCGCCCGCGAGTCCAGTGATGAACCCGAGGAGCGACAGTACGAGCACGGGGACGAGTTTCCTCATCACGTTCTCTCCTGTAAAAGAGCGTTGCCCCTCCGGATGTTACTCCGTTGAGCGGTCGAGCATTTGCAGCGACCTATCCAGAAACGAGCGGTTAGCTCGCGTTCGGATAGCTCTCTACAAAACGAGCAGTCACAATGAACCGATCACTTTTGGTACCGAATGAATCACAGGTAGCAAGGGTGAGCATCTTCCCCTCCACGGTAAGTGGAATACCGTCCACCCCTGCGTCAGCAGAACTTACGCTCTCCACCTGGTACACAAAGGTAGTGGTCTCCCCCTTCACAATGATGCGGTCCTCCTTCGTGAGCTTTTGAATCTCATTGAAAGCCTTGAACGCAGGATTGTTCACTACTGGCAGGTAGCTTGAGTGTCCGAAGAGAATTACATTCCCATCGGCTCCAAGCTTCGCTGAGGTCGGGTAGCGAACCGCACCATCGTGAAGCGCAGCGTCAAGTGTTGGCACGTCGGTGCGTGTTGGGTTTGCCACAGCGGCCTTCAGACCAATGCGAGCAATCTCAATACTCACCGGCAACTCGGGCACTATCTTTTGCTCGGACACCACACCCTCTATAGCAGAAGCCGTAATAGCAACCGTACTCTTTCGCTCGGGGAGCAAGTCAAGCATTGCAAGCGTGCTTACCGATACAAAGAAAATGAGCAGGGTGACCACACTGTAGCCAACCTTGTGTCGCCACGCACGCGCAATTGCGCGCAGCAGGGCTGCTGTGTGATTTACCAATGCCATATATTCCTATACATATTTACACCAGAGTTCCTACTTTGTCAAGTCGGACCCTTCCCTGGCCCGTAGCGGGTATTTGACAAAAAATATAGGGTGTGGTACATATGGGCTATATGGAAACGACCACTATTACCACCGAAACAAGCTCCAGCACAAAGCGTGTTGCAGTTAACGCACTCGCTATCGTCGGCTTTATCGTCCTTATTGGTATTGGCATGATGCTTGCGGTATACGCAGCTACGTTTGTGCCGGCTGCCGTCACGCGCCTTGGTAGCGCTGCGGTGTACCTCTCTTCAGTATTCGTGCCAGCTGAAAAGCCAGCTACCCTTGAGGTAGTAGAGCCTGGAACTACCGTTCCCTTCCCTGAGGCTCCGGTAGTAGCAGAGGCAACCACCACTCCAGCGATAGCGACTACCCCAGCTACAGCACCAGCAGCAATTGCTCCTTCTGCAGGACCAACCAAGACCACCGTCTACCCTGTCGGGACAGGCACAAAGCCTACCCCCGTACTAACAGGTCTTTCTGACCTTACTGTTGAGATTGTAGCGACTGGGTACCTTACCTCGTCTGACACTTCTACCTTCATAAAGTCTGACACTGTGCCAGACGATCGTCGTGGCGCCGTAAAGTTCACCATTACGAACAAAGGAACCAACGCTTCTGGTCGCTTTGACTTTGATGCAACCCTTCCAACCACCCGAACCTACACGTTCACTTCAGACAAGCAGGACTCCCTTCTTCCTGGTGAGCACATTGACTACGTACTCGGATTTGACCGCGCTCGCTCTGGCGACGACCGTGTTATCAGCATCACGGTTGACGCTGATAACGACGTGAAGGAGTCAAACGAGAGTAACAACTCTGACTCGGTAAAGGTTGAGATTAAGTAATCTCCCTAACGAGTGGAAAATCAAAACACTACCATATATGGTAGTGTTTTGATTTTCAAATAACTCCTGAGCGAGCTGTTTCAAAAATGCGAGACTAAACTGAAAGCAGCCGAATAATTAAGGAGAGGCTGATACAAACATCTGACCGAGTCCGCGAGTGGCGGGGTTTGTAGATGAGCCTCAACTATTATTTTCGTGCGCCCTGGAAGCCGGGCTTTCTCGCATTTTGGAATATGCGAGCGATCCTCTTATACGTCGAGGTTTGCCATCTTGGCATTAGACTGAATAAACGACTTTCGGCTTGGCACATCCGTACCCATGAGAATATCAAAGATGCGATCAGCCTCAGCTCCATCGTCTACGGTCACCCGCTTCAACACACGATTAGCAGGGTTCATGGTGGTCTCCCACAGCTCACTTGGGTTCATCTCTCCAAGACCTTTGTAGCGCTGAATGGACACCTTCGCTGTCTTGCCACTCTTTGCCGCAGATTTACTTACGGTACCCTCTGCCTCGTCCTCTTCTTCCTCCTCTTCTTCAGCCTCGTCCGTAGGAACTACAAGGTCGGCGTCAGTTCCTAGAATTTTAAACTTCTCTTCGTCTGAGTATGCGTAGTGCACCTCTTTTCCACGCTTAATCTTGTAGAGAGGTGGCTGCGCAATGTAGATGAACCCGCCATCAATAACCGGACGGAAGTGTCGATACAGGAGCGTGAGCAACAGCGTGCGAATATGGGCCCCGTCCACGTCGGCGTCAGTCGCAATAATAACGGTGTGGTAGCGAAGCTTGGATATATCAAACACGTCACCAATAGCCGTACCAAGCGCAATCACCATGTTCTTGATTTGCTCTGAAGCGAGCATTTTGTCCAGGCGTGCTCGCTCAATATTCAAAATCTTTCCGCGCAGCGGCAAAATAGCCTGCGTCTTTCGATCGCGCCCCATCTTCGCCGAACCACCCGCGGAGTCTCCCTCCACAATGAAGAGCTCTGAGTCAGCGGCGTTTTTGCTCTGACAGTCAGCGAGCTTACCTGGAAGCGTCATGCCCTCAAGGGCTCCCTTGCGAAGCACCGAATCCTTTGCGGCCTTTGCAGCCTTTCGAGCCTTTAGCGCAAGGAGTACCTTGTTTACGATTGCGCGTGCGTCGTCTGGGTTCTCTTCAAGGAACGTGGCGAACGCGGAACCAAACACTGTTTCAGTAGCGCCACGTGCCTCAACGGAGCCAAGCTTTCCTTTCGTCTGTCCTTCAAACTGAATCTCGGGCATCTTTACGGATACCACTGCAGTGATTCCTTCAAGCACGTCGTCTCCCGTAAAATTCTCCTCGCTCTCTTTTAGAATGCCCGCGCTTCGTCCGTACGTATTAATGGAGCGTGTGAGAGCGGTCTTGAATCCTGTCACGTGCGTTCCGTGCTCTGGGTTGTAGATATTGTTTGCAAACGCAAGCAGGCGCGGTGTCAGGTCGTCGGTATACTGTAGGGCAACTTCAACACCCACGTCCCCTTCTGACGCGTCTACGTAGAATATGTTCTTGTGCGCATGCGTTTGATGCTTGTTATAGAAACTTACGAGTGAACGAAGACCACCCTCAAAATAGAAGGACATGCTTGGCACATCAAGGCCAAGATCACGCAGCCAGTACACGCCAGGCGCTTCTAGCTTCTCCAGAGAGCGCGCATCAATTACGGTAATACGTGTTCCCTTCACGAGGTATGCCTGCTGACGCAAGTGCGCAACGATACGGTTCCAGTCGTACTTAATGCCGTCGGTGAAAATGGTTGGGTCTGCCTCAAAGGTAATGATGGTGCCGTGCGCGTCAGAGCTTCCAATCTTCTTCACGGCAGACTGTGCCTTACCAATCTTGTACTCCTGCTCAAACACGCCACCGTCACGATGTACCTCTGCACGCGTCCAGGTAGACAGTGCGTTCACCACGGATGCACCCACACCGTGAAGTCCTCCGGACACTTTGTAGCCAGACTCGTCACCACCGAACTTTCCTCCGGCGTGGAGCGTGGTCATAATCATCTCAAGGGCAGAGACCTTCGTCTTTGGGTGCTTATCTACAGGAATACCGCGACCGTTGTCTGCTACGCGAATGCGGTTACCCGGAAGAATGGCCACTTCGATGTCGTCCGCGTGCCCTCCCATTGCCTCGTCGCGCGAGTTATCAAAAATCTCCCAAATGAGGTGGTGGAGACCATCGGGACCAGTGGTACCAATGTACATACCCGGGCGCTTACGCACTGGGTCGAGCCCCTCAAGCACCTGAATGCTGGACGCATCATAGCTACCCTTTGCAGCCTTTTTGGGTTCTTTTTCCTCACTTTTAGAAGCCATAGTGTTACCCATAGTATAGCATAAATCGGCCCCACAAAGGGGCCGATTCTGGGCACAAATGGTCTGTTATTAACGCACCTCAAACCCACTGGCTACAAGCGCCGCAGAGACCGCCGTCATAGCCTGGTCAAGGTCCGTGTCCGTAAGTGTCCTGTCTATCGCTTCAAATACAAGCCGGAACGCGTAGGATATTCTCTCCCCTTTCGCAAAGGTATCAAAGAGGTCCATTCGGGCGAGATACTCCCCGGAGGCCCCCGCAATGCAAGACGCAACCTCTGACTCTTCTACGCCTACTGGTACCCACACTGCCACATCGCGAAGCGCAAATGGGTACGTACTATACGGAGTGAACATTCCCTGCAAAGCACTGCGCGGCACATAGTTCACACCAAATGCCTGCAGCTGTTCCTTTGCCAGACGGAACTCCGCATACTCGTCTGTTTGTACGGTCGGCACAATACTAAATGCCTCTTCCAAATCGTCTATCACCTGCTTGAATGGACCGAGCGCTGCTTTCCCACTCACGACCCCTCGACCAACGATAAGAGACGTCGATTCGTCTGAGGTGGTAAAGATGGTACCGAGTTCAAACAAGCGAACGTCAGGAGTAGGCCCAAACACTTTTGGAGCCACGTGGACTGCCCGGGTGAGCGCGTCCTCCATATTTGCTGAAAGCGACGCGCGAAGCCACGGCTTCCCCTTATCAAGTGGATTGGCAAGGAGAATATCGCCCGAGGAGGCAAAGCTCTGGGTGCTGATTTCGGTGAATCCTCGCTCAGTGAGGAAATCCTTAATGCGCTCACCGCCCGCAAACACGCTCTGATCTGGCGCTCCTTCTACTTCAGGAAGTGGAGCTGGGATAACACGCTCGTACCCCACCAAGCGACCCACTTCTTCAATCAAGTCCTCGGGAATGACAATATCCCTGCGCTCAAAGGACGGAGTCACCGTGTACGTCTCACCCTCTTGAGTAAACGAAAGCTTCAGGCGAGTAAACACGTGCTGAATTTCTTCATCAGTATAGGCAGCTCCAAGTCTCTGCTCTATCTGTGTGCGCGATACCGAAACCGATGCAATCTGTTGAGGGGCCGGGTACACATTAACAATCCCCACAAGCTCACCGCCCGCAAGTTCGGTAATGAGCTTTATAATGTCGCGCATGCCGTACGGAACAAGTTCCGGTGAAAGCTTGTTTTGGTACCGAAGAGAAGCATCGGTCCAGAGCTTTAGCTTCTGTGACATTTTTCTAATCTTTGTAGCGTCGTACGTACCAACAGAAATAAACAGGTCAGTGGTATCTCCACTCACGCCGGAGGAATGTCCACCCTTGAGTCCTGCGATATCAAGCGCTTCCCCGCTCGTCGCGTCTGCCACCACAAACATATCTGCGGAGAGCGTGTAGGTCTCTCCGGTGAGTACCGTCACCTTCTCCCCCTCCGCAGCCGCACGAATCGCTATCTTGGTGACATCTCCGTCCTTGGTAATTTTAGCCAAATCAAATGCGTGGAGCGGCTGCCCGATGTTGAGCATCACCGAGTTGGTAGCATCTACAATGTTGTTGATGGAGCGCTGTCCCACCGCCTGCAGCATATCTGTAAGCCATGCTGGCGAATCCCCCACCTTCACGCCACGGATAATAGCGCCCATGTGGCGCACGACGTACGTTTCGTCCACCGTCACTGAAAGCTCATGTGTGACAGGAAACTCGGGAAGCGATTCAGTGAGCGGATCTGAGCGAAGCGTCAGATTCAGTGCTGCCGCTATTTCAAGTGCAATTCCGCGATGCGAAAGTGCGTAGGCTGCACGGTCTGGCAACACTTTCACGTCAAGCATTTCCGCCGTCACGTCTTCTATCTCGCATGAGTGGAACGTGAGTGCGTCAGCAATCACCTCCATATCGGGAAGCGGTTCTGCAAAATAGTTTTGGAGCCAGGCGCGTGAGACTTTCATAGGAAATTATTGAATGGTCTGGTCGAACCCGTGCACAAAGCGTGTATCGCCCGAGTGGAAGAGGCGCACGTCAGGCACGCCGTGCTTCACCATAATAAGGCGCTCAAGACCGCCACCAAACGCGTAGCCTGCCACCTTCTCTGGGTCGAGTCCCGCATTCTTGATGACATTCGGGTGGAGCATGCCTGCGCCGCACATCTCAAGCCATCTACCCTCCTTACCTGGCGCTTCAAACCACATGTCTACTTCCACCGACGGTTCGGTAAACGGAAAGAAACTTGGACGAAAGCGCACCTTTGTCTCTTGCCCAAAGTACTCTCGATAGAACTGATCAAACATACCCTTCAGGTGCGCCAGAGTGACTGAACCGGTGGGACCGACCGCAAACCCGTCCAGCTGGTAAAACTGCGCCTCGTGCGTCATGTCTGTTGCTTCATTGCGGAATACTTTTGCAGGCGCAATAGCGCGATACGTATCTCGTCCTTCTTTTGCCATTTTCTCAAGGCAGCGAATGGACACTGAGGTCGTATGCGTCCTTGGGGCCCTCGCAGGTGTTTCTGTTGTCCAGAAGGTGTCCTGCATGTCGCGAGCAGGATGGTCTGCCGGAACATTAAGCGCAGTGAAGTTGTGCCAGTCGTCCTCAAGCTCGGGACCCTGCTCAATCGCAAAGCCCATGCGACCAAAAATTTCCGCAATTTCGCGGGTTGCTACCGTTATAGGATGTAGGCGGCCAGGAGGCATAACGTTTTCACTATACAATGTCTTACTGGAAATAACAGCTTGATATTGCTACTCTGATGGTATCAGGTACGGCTCTATCAGGGTTGTATGCTAGGCGCGGGAAGGAGAGTCTTTGAGGCGTACTGGCAGTACGACGATAAGACTCTACGGGACCCGCAACGAAGCAAGCGAGCGTGAGAGACCGTGCCCCCAAACTATGCAGATTGAATATATTGCTTACCCCTTCCTCTTTATTGCGATTTATTTCGAGGTCTTTTTGCTGCTTACCTTTCTTGGGAGCCATGGGCGAACATCGCGTGCCCGTGCGCTTGCAAAACACACTCCCAAGGTAGCCATTATTGTTCCCTGCTGGAATGAGGAGACTACCGTAGCGGGCACGGTGCACTCACTCCTTGCTCTTGATTACCCTACTGACCGACTCCAAATTATTCTCGTTGACGACGGATCAACCGACGGAACACCTGCTGCAATGGCGCAGTTTGATACCGAGCCACGCGTCCTGGTGTTAAGAAAGGAAAACGGTGGAAAGCACACGGCAATTAATGCGGGCATTGAGCTAGCCAATGATGCCGACATTATTGGCTGTCTTGATGCTGACTCGTTCGTAGACAAGACCGCACTTCGGGAGATGATTGCGTACTTTGATGACCCAAAGGTTGCAGCCGTAACCCCGGCGATGTCAGTCAATAACCCGCGAACTGCGCTGGAGCGAATGCAAAATGCCGAGTACATCTTTGGCATTGGGTGGCGCCACGCGCTCGCGCTCGTAAACGGCATTTTTGTTACCCCCGGGCCATTTTCTATGTATCGCAGGAGTGTTGTTGATGAGCTTGGTGGTTTCCGCTATGCACACCAGGCTGAGGACATGGAGATGGCGCTGCGCATGCAGCGCCATGGTTGGCATATAGAAAATGCACCGCGAGCTCGCGTGTACACCAAAGTACCAAGAAATGTATTCCGACTTATTAAGCAGAGAACGCGCTGGACAACCGGATTCCTTAGAAACGTACTACTTGATTACCGTGACCTCGTCGGCAACCCAAAGCACAAGGTACTTGGCCTTATGGTATTGCCGTTTGGGTTCCTCGCAGTTTCTGGTGGCATCATATTGTTCTGCGTGGCCATGTTTATGTCCGCGAAACAGTTAGTGAACACGATTGCCACCGTTAGCGGTGTGCCCCTTTCCTATATCCTGACTCCGCACTTCTCTTTCGGATGGTTCTACGTACCCATCACCTTCCTCATTCTGCTTGGCCTTGTAGCCTCTGCCATCTCCATCACGTTTATGGTCCTTGGGAAGCGCATTTCAGGAACACCAGGCAACTTGTGGCTTGATATGCTCGCGTACTGCTTACTGTACGGGTTTGTGGCTCCGTGGTGGCTCTTGCGCGCCGTGATGGACGTTGCGTTTGGTACGCGTCGTTCGTGGAGATAACCACGCCTTCTTCTCTGGAGTTTTTACGCTAAGGCGTGTATCGTTTCACTATATGTCACTTGCCGCACGAAATGCTCTCATTGCTCTTGCCGTCACGGTCGTGGTGGTTGGAACGGTTATCTACGCCGTTAACTACCTTGACCAGCGACGAGTGGTCGAGCTCTCCTCTATTCAAGACCAGCTCGCAACCGACACGCTTTCAGTGGAAACTCAGTTTGCACTCCTTGAGGCGGCGCCGTGTGAATACATCACGGAGAGCAATACACTTTCGGCAACGCTGGCGGACCTCGGAGCGAGACTTGTATTTGCTGAAGAGCGTCTTGGTGCAACTGACCCGCAGGTACTACAATTGAAAAAACAGTACACCCTCCTTCAGATTCGCGATTACCTTCTTATGAAGCGTCTTGCTCGAGTGTGCGAAGCGCAGTCGCCGGTGGCACTCTACTTCTATTCAAACGTGCCGGGCGACTGTGCTGACTGTAATCGTGCCAGCTACGCGCTCTCCTACCTTCACGAGACGTATCCCAACCTGCGCGTGTATTCCTTTGACTACAACCTAGACTTAGGCGCCTTAAAGACCCTTATTGCGGTAGAAAAAATACGCCCTGATTTCCCTGCCTTTGTTGTTGAAGGAAAGCGAAGCTATGGGTTCTCGTCACTTGATGCACTTGAGAAAGAGTTTCCAAAGGGCGCTCTTGTCGCAAGCACAACAGCTTCAACAACACAGAAGAGCCGGTAAGTTTACTGCTTACTAAGCGAAACCCCGGAAGCATTCGCTTCCGGGGTTTTATCTTTACCTCGTTCATTCTTTAGAGCCGGGAGCTCCAGGCGAACTTCGCACCTGCGGATTACGGACAAATGAGTGAGCAGAATAAATTTGTCTTCACATTTATTCTCGAGCGAATGCCGTTTGAAGGAAGTGCGCAACATCTTTCTACAAGAAAGCGAGCGAGCAATGTAGACACGTCTTCGTGTCTACATTCGAGCGAGCGCATCTTGAAGGAAGTGCGTAGCATCTTCCTACTGCCGCGTCTGTTCCTGAAGTGTGAGCCGGGAGCGAGATTCGAACTCGCGACCTGCGGATTACAAAGCCGCTGCTCTACCAACTGAGCTATCCCGGCTCACACTTTACGAACAGCACTGTCCCATTACTCCCCCACTGACTTTGTCTTGTGTCGTGGGATCTGTACCTTCTTAAGCGTTTTTCGGAACCCTTGCAGTGTCTCACGGAGGGTGGTCTTCTGTCTACTCTCCGTATGTGTTGCCACGATTCCCACACGGCGCTCTCTCAGCGAGCGCACCGTACGGGTGAGTACTCTCTCTACAAAACGCACCGCTATCAAGCTCGCGTGCGCGCTGTCGTGAGCAATACGCTCAAACACAGTACGCACCATGTGCTTTACGAATGCGCTCCAATCAATGTGCGTAGCGATGAATGTAAGACGGACTGCATGTCGGTCCAACTTTCGTCGCAGTGTCTCTCCTACACGCGAGCCACTGCGAGTCTCAAATGCAGTTAGTAGCAAGAAGCCACCAAAGAGAATGAGGGTTGCGGCAATGAGGATGAGGAGTGACATAGGGAGGCGGCAACAAGCCGCAGTACGCTACCGCGCTGAGAAGCGAGCGAACTTGGAGACCTCTACACGCTCCCCGAACTTCTGAGACGCTTCGGCAAGGAGATCGCGAATGGTCTTTGACTCGTCCTTGATGTATGGCTGCTCCATAAGCACCATGTCACGGAAATAGCTCTGCATCTTTCCGGCAAGAATTTTTTCCTGCATATCTGCTGGCTTGTCAGCAACCTCAGCAGTAAATACGGCCATAGCTGCAGTGCGCGCCTCCTCGCTGATTTCAGCGTCGTTTAGATAGGTTGGGTTTGTTGCGGCAACCTGCATGGCAATTTCGCGTGCGAGCACCGGAAATTCCTCGTTGCGAGCAACGAAATCAGTTTCGCATGAGAGTAGCACCATCGCTCCGATATCTGCCCCGTGCATGTAGGAACCAATAGCCCCTGCCCCAAGCTCTCTGTCAGCCTTCTTCTCAGCAGCTCCTGCGGAGCGCTTACGCAAAATAACCTCAGCCTTCTCAATATCTCCTTCTGCCTCCTCAAGAGCCTTCCTGCACTGCATAACAGAAATGCCAGTACGGTCACGAAGCTGCTTAACGATTTCAGTAGAGATATCCATAGGGTAAAGAATAAGGACTAATGGGTGAAGCGAGCCTGAGCGGCTCACTTCTTACGTAGGTGCACTATCCGCGAATGCCGCTCTCAAACGCTGTCGCGAGCTCATCGAGGATAAGTGCGATAGAAGCACGAGATGCGTCGTTAACGACGATTGGGAAAGTTGCGTCCTTCACGTCGCAGTCAGAGCTCATGATGGCAATGATTGGAATACCAGCCTGGCGTGCCTCCTTGGTAGCGTGAGTCTCGTGCTTGGTGTCCACGATAACCATGGCGTCTGGGCGCTTTGCCATGCTGGTAAGACCTGAAAGGCGTACGGTGAGCTTTGCAATTTCGCGGTCAATGCGAACACGCTCAAGCTTGGTGTACAGCTTTGAAAGTTCGCCCGTCTCCTTCTTTCCTGAGAGGTCTGCGAGACGATCAATACGCTTCTTAATCTCAGTGAAGTTAGAGATAGTACCTCCAAGCCATCGGCCAGCGACAAAGGGCTGTCCGAGACGAGTACCGGTAGCACGCACCGCGTCGGTTGCTTCGCGCTTGCCACCAACGAAAAGGACTGACTTTCCGTCGCGAGCAAGTGCTGCCATAGCAGTCTTTGCGCGAGTAAGCTGCTCCTCGGTCTTGGTAAGGTCAAAAATCTCCACATTTGCCTTAGACCCAAGTACAAAGGCGCGCATAGATGGATGGCGACGGCTCTTTACCTGTGCAAAATGAGCCCCAACGCCAAAAAGGCGCTCAATTCCTGCCCCTCCCTGTGTAGGAGCCACGGTTTCTGTTGTTTCAGTCATGATAGTACACAGCGTACCACAAGGCGCGCAGGGATTCAATGGATACGCGGGTTCTTTACTCGGCGTCCTCGGCAGCCCCGATTCCGCCCTCTAGAGC
>CAYITJ010000007.1:0-36187 GCA_964366435.1 uncultured Candidatus Saccharibacteria bacterium | reverse complement strand
AATGCGACCGGCGTTATTCATCCGGGGGACAAACCCACCGATTGTGGGGTGGTGGCTAGCAAACCCGAAAGCGCCGCCCCTGGGGAGGGGCGGCGCTTGGAGTGCAGGGTGTCTGCTGTTACCAGTTGGGCAGCAGCAGGGCCCAGAGGAGCAGGGCCAGGCTGAGCATGCCATACAGGCGAATGCCCATATTCAGCAGGGGCGCTAACCCTTGCACGGTCACTTGTCTGACCGCGAGCAAGGCAGACGCCGAAGCCGCGAAGCTTCCGGCGGCAGCGGCCAGAATGACCAGGCCCCGGGGAGTGACCTCCTCCATAGCCATGGTGGCACCGTCGTAGGTCAAAACCCCGGCCCATATCAGCAGCACAAACGCCGCCAGAGCAGCGAGGTAGTTCGCGAACTTCATGCTCATTGCAAATCTCCCAAGGAGCGATTGATATATATACAGTATACACGAAGTAAGGAAATTGTCAAGCTTGCCATGGGGAAGTTTGAACGTAGTTGCGCCCGCCGTCCGGTAAAGGATAGGCGGGCGCGTTTGGAGAAAATGTCGACGGAGTTAGCCGTTGACGAAGGACAGTAGGCCAAGCGTTGCCATGAGAATGGTGAGGACGGCGACGGCTCGGGTTGGTCGAGGCTTCACGCCAATCACGATGCTCATGACGAGGCCGAAGGCCAGACCGAAGATGACGAGCTTTACGCTCATGTCTTCGGTGAGGCCAGTCAGACCGAGTACATCAGCGCCGGCGATGCGAATCAGCGCGGCGCACACGAACGCAACACACGTGATGGCTGCGACGAGCCAGATAGCCTCTCGGTTCATCCGGTCTTTCTCCCTTCTGTCCAGCTGTCCCACAGTGAGGTTGTAGTCGGTCATGGCTGACCCTCCAGTTGTTCCCTGTCCGTACCTTACGTAGAATATGCAAAAAATCAATGCCCCGTCTGGAGCATTGAGGTTTAGGCTACTGAGCGAAGGCGGTCAATGAGACCGTCGAGCGGGATGACCGACTCGGTGTAGCTGGCTCGCTCGCGCAAAATGACAGAGCGCTCCAGAGCCTCCTTGCGACCCATAATAAGCAAGTACTGCGGGTTCATCATATCCACGTAGCGCATCTGCTCAGTCAAAGACGCGATACCAATAGACTGCGTTAGTGGAATACGAGCACGGCGCAAATCATCTGCCATTTTCATGCTTTCGCGCTTTGCCTCGTCGCCAATATGCACAAACACAAAGCGTGGAGACGTCTTCTCTTTAATTGCAGGGATTACTTCGCGCGTCTCGGTGGTAAAGCGCATGATGGCGCCAACCGATGGAACGGCTGACTTGAAGAAGTGCTTCGTGAATTCTCCATAACGAGAGCCCCACACTTCGACACCGCGATGCCCCCCTTCGCTTGAAAGCTCAAAGCAGGTGTCGCTCCAGCTTGTTCCGCGAGAGAGAAGCTCGGGCGCGAGCTGGTAGGGCGTGTCAGTGGTTTCTAGGTACTCAAGTACCGCTTCAAAGTGCTTGCGGCTTGCCTCGGAGAGGTGGTCGGTAGGAGACGGGAGGAGGGAACACTCATTCTTCATGCAAGAGAGTTTTTCTGCTGCGGTGAATACGTCTGTCTTTGCACAGTCGATGCATTCTGGAGGCAGGGTAGCGCCATGCTTGCGGAAAAAGGTGCCAAGCTCGCGTGCAAAACGAGAACGCGTCTCTTTGTCGCCCATGCTATTCAACCGAAGCACCGGCTCTGCTTTGGTGAGGTCCTGCATGAGTGCACGCACGGCGCGGATAAGCACAGCGTCTGCAATAGCATGTTCAACACCAAGCACATGGAACTGCACGATAACCTGCTTTGGCGCTGCGCGTCCTGGCGCTGCGTTGGTGTGCCAGAGAAACAGTGGCTCACGAACGTTCGGGTCGAGGCCAGCGTCGCGTACGTGTTTAAGAAGGCCCGCCATTTCGCGCGCAGCTGCGTCGAGTGAATCAATATTGAGTGATTCTGGGTACGCACTCTTGTTGCCCTGACCACGCTTCTCGTGTGCAAGCGCTGAGAGTGGGCGGAAGCCGTAATAGGTGCCAATGGCGTGTGCTCGCTTTAGAATGTCGTCCGGTTTGTGGACAAGGGTACTCATGGCGCAACTTCCTTTAGGGAGCCAGGCAGAATACTTGCGTGTGCCGTTGGCAATAGGCGCACAAATGCGCGACCAATCACATCGTGACGAGGAAGTGCTCCCCACACACGAGAATCACTGCTGCGCGGGCGATTATCACCCATCACAAAGAATTCATCGTCGCCCAAATTCGTAGTGACCGTGTAGGTAGCGTCTTCTGCTACAACATAGGATTCGTTAAGTATGATGGTGCTGCCATCTGCTTTCGTAATACTGGTGCGGCCCCGGTCAACGTTCACCGTTTCTCCAGGAAGGCCGATAATGCGCTTAATGTAGAAGACTGATGGGTCACCCGGGTAGCGGAAGATAACCACGTCGCCACGCTTTGGGTCATTGAAGTGGTAGGTGAGCTGGTCCACCACCAAATAATCACCACCTTCAAATGTTGGATGCATTGATTCGCCTTCAACGACAAATGGCTGCGCAATAAAAAAGCGAATTGGCACGACGATGACCACGGCAAGTACGATGAAAGTTAGAATTTCCCGTACTGCGCCACCGAAGAACTTCATAAGATAGCTGTATTGTATTCTTCTCAACTCGCACGTCAAATTTTCGCTCGCAATGTTTTAAATAAAAGAGAACTTCGCCTTCCAGTGCGCACGAAATGCGGGGTCGTAGTAATTGAAAAAGCACCAATCGCTTCGCTAACATGCTTTTTCTGCATACTACTCGTGCATTTCGGCTGCTTGCAGGAAGTCTTTTATTTAAAACACAGCTCGCTCATGAGCAAAATACAACTTCAGATCTAGCTTTTCTGCTAAACACACTCGCTCCAGAGAAAAAAGACGCTTTGTCGCAAAGATTCCAGTTAGTTGTGCATTTGCCAGATGCGCATACACTGCGCCCATGCATAACGTAGGCAAATATCGCCTCCCATACGCCATAGCAGGCGTGCTTGTGGTCGTCTTGATTGCACTTATCTCTGTGTGGCTCTTTGGTCCAAAGACAAATAACGAGCCAATTGCAGCACTTCCTGGTGAGCAGGCGTCGTCCACTCCCGCCGTACTTCCAATAGACGGCGTGGCGTATGTGGAGGTGAAAGAGGGCTGTAATTACGCCTACGAGGGCACTTGTGTGAACATGCGCTCCGCCCCGAGCACAGAGGCACGTGTGGTGGAGCGCCTTCGTACCGGTGTCGTGCTTCGCGTTGCTGGCACGGTGACGGTGGACGGGAAGGATTGGTACAAAATTCTGGTAGACGAGTATATTCGCTTCCCCGAGCGCGTCACGAGTGATTGGTATGTGTACGCAGACGCGGTGGAGCTTTTATATGACGAGGGCGATATAGATTTGGATAAAGGTTCGCCGCCAACACAAAAGCAAATATACATAAGTCTCACCGAGGAGATGCTGTACGCGTACGATAACGATACGGTGTTTATGAGTGAACCTATTTCAACGGGGCTAGAACTGACACCAACGCCACCGGGCACCTTTGAAGTATTTAGAAAAACACCGAGCCGTTACATGCAGGGGCCACTTCCTGGTGTGAGTAGTCAGGTGTACGACCTGCCCGGTGTTCCGTGGAATTTGTACTTCACGTATGAAGGCGCAGTGATACATGGAGCGTACTGGCACAATAGTTTTGGACAGCCGTGGTCGCATGGATGTGTAAATGTTTCTCCGCAAGCAGCAAGAAAACTCTACGAGTGGGCGGACATCGGCACAGTGGTGATAGTGCAAGAGTAGCGACGAGCCGCAATCATTGACACAGGTATTTTTCAGTGGGAAAATCAGCGCATGATACCAGCACTTCCTGTAGAAGTTCCTGTCGCTCACGTACCGTATTACTCACAATTCACCGATGTCTCGGCAGTAGAGTGGAAAAAGAATGCATGTGGCGTGGTGTCTATCGCCATGGTGGTTGATTACTATTCCACAAAGAATATTTCAGTAGATACGATGCTCTCGCAAGCACTCAAGTCGGGTGCGTATCTGCAGAGTGCTGGGTGGACCCACAAGGGTCTTATTGATTTAGCAGCCAAATACGGCATGAAGGGGCAGGCCTACGATATGACGAGGTCTACGCAGAGCGCAGCATTCAGTGCGTTTACCACACAGCTGAAGACGGGGCCGGTGATTGCGTCAGTGCACTACAAATTTGAACCAACCAACCCCATTCCTCACCTGGTGGTGATCGTAGGTATGGACAAGACGCACGTGTATTACAACGACCCTGCCACCGCGGGCGCTGAAAAGAAAATTAGCATCGCTGACTTCAAGAAGGCGTGGAAGCAAAAATTCATAGTGATACGTCCAGTCACCGCTCCCGCAAAGGTTGCGGTAGCTGACGAGCCCGTTGTGCTAGCTCGTGCAGAGGAAACGAATTACTTTGCTAGTTTCTTTACGCGTATAGTGCCGGGGCTTTTTAGTAGAGGAACGATTGGATAACTCTAATTCTTTAGAAACGTGAGCACTGCTTGCGTGGCTTCGTCTCCTGCATGTGGTCCCAGGATGCTTTATTGTCAGCCGCAGAGGGCTATGTTAGTGTCTCCTCGGACAACACCAGGTACCTGCCGCGGACATGTGAGGGCCACGCCAGCGAAAGCTATCGGCCCAACTCCTTAACTGGGGAATCAGATGAAAGCTATTGCGCACAAAGGGATGCGCTGAAGAGAAGGGTGGGAATCCCTTCATGGTGACTTGAGGCTTTCCTTTATGGTGTATAGGATACGTGTGAGGCTATGAGAGTTTGTCGCAAGACAAAATGGAGCCAGCCTTGGAATAGCACGCGCCACAAACAGCTTTGAGTATTGTCCAGGGGCCGCTTCTTCGGAAGCGGCCCTTTCTACTGCCCTACATTTGATATACTAATGAATATGAATTCCTGCATAACTTGTGGCATGCCGTTTGTGGGCGAACACGCGGATGAAATTGCGTTTGAGACGTCGTACGGGCCTGTGTGTGTGCACGATAGCGAGGACGGAGAGATAAAGGAGCCCGAGGACATCTTCGCAGGAGGGGTCGCGTACTTTGTAGACACGGTAGCAGAGGGTGACTTTGATTTAGCAGAGCGCCTTACGCGCCGCAACATGCTTTCGCTTGAATACTGGCAGGATAATCCGTTCGAAGAGCTGGAAGGCCCTGTTGCCTCAGAGAAAGAATTTGCCGAGGCGATGGCGAAGCTTTAATGGATACCAGCGAATACCATGAGCGCCGTATCCATTTATGTTTCTTAACGTAGGGCGTTCCTGCTATAGTTTGAGCAATGGCTTACGTAATTATTGGACTAGGTAATCCTGGGCCCGAGTACGCAAAGACGCGCCACAACGCAGGGCGCATGGCATTAGAGCTTCTCGCAAAGGAGGAGGGCTTTGAAGATTTCAAACTGCGTAAGCTCGCGCACGCGAGTGTGTCGGTGGGTACTATTGCGGGAGAGAAGGTGACGCTTATCATTCCTGAAGTGTCTATGAACCTCTCCGGCAAAGCGGCGCCTGCGTTTGTAAAAAGTGTGAAGGCAGCGAAGAATCTGCTCGTAGTGCGCGATGATTTGGATTTGCCACTTGGCACACTCAAAATGACCGTGCACGGGCGCGGCAGTGGTGGACACAAGGGTGTGGAGAGCATTATGCGCACCTTGAAGACCAAAGAATTTGCGCAGCTAAAGATTGGTATTTCTGGGTCGACCCCAAAGGGAAAGACTAAGAAGCCAAATGGAGAAGAAAAAGTGGTGAAGCACGTGATTGGAAAGTTTTCTCCCGCTGAGGAGCCAGTACTTAAAAAGTCGCTCAAGAAATCTGCACAGTCTATCCGCACGTTTGTGGAAGGCAGCATTGAGAAGGCGATGCTAGAGACGAATACGCACTAGAAGTGGGAAGTGGGAAATGAAGGACGCCCGCCGAGTAATCGGCGGGCGTTTGTGTTGGGGGGTGATAGAGCTTTTCAGCCCTCCTTCACCCACTTGACGAAGAAGCGCGCGGTGATCAGGGCGAAGGCGATGGCCAGGGCGGTCATCGCACCGCTGCCGACCAGAGCGGGCACATCGTGCGTTTGGAAGCCGTGCTGGCCCGCCTTGAAGGCGATTGCGACGGACATGGCCGTGGCGATCCCGAACGGGACGAGAAGCAGATTCTTCAGCATATACGTGCCCCTCCTTAGGGCGGTTGAAACAACGTTCAAGTACATAATACACCTATTTACCGTATTTGTCAATAGTGGTGTTGCGTGTACGGTGACTGCGGGCTACCGTGTGAACGGGGAGTGTTCGCAGTGAACACTCCAGCATGGAGTACCTGTTTATGAATGAGGACCGGCTGCGCGGGCCCATTCCCGCGTTTGAACTTCTGAGTGTCGGCTTTGCCGCTGGCGCTCCAGTAATCCTGGGCAAAAACCGGGACCCGGTAACCGAAGGCATCAAAGCCCGCTGGAAACCCAGTGAGGATGGTCCACCACGGCAAGTCATGCTGGCCATCTGGGATGTCACCTGTGCGTGGTTCCATACCTCAACTGACGCTGACGAGGTGCGTGCGGCCGCAGGGCTGTACTTTCTCCTTCAGGGGCGTCCTGGAGAGAATCTCGAGTCTGCGTGCAGTCGGTTGCTTGGGGTTATTGAGCGGTGGGGAGCGGACATCGTCCAGTCTCGCTACACTATCCCTGGTGGCCATAAATACTACGAGGTTCGCCCGAATGAGACCCTCGCATGGGTAATTCGTGAGAGCGGCGTAGAGCACGGCCCCCGTATTCAGCGCTTCGCTGACCAGGTTGCGGAAAAAGTCCGTGATTTGCGACGAGTGGCTGTGTCGCAGGAAGAAGTCAGCGAAAGCTGGCGCAGGCAACGCATCGTCGCCTAGCGCAAAAGGCAACGAGATCAACGCCCGGAGCAGAATTGCTCCGGGCGCGATTGTTTATGTATTTACTGACTTTTAGAGCGCTCACTCTTGCACCATCGCAAGAGTGTTTCCTTATCTACTATCCACATGGAGAATCCAGCAAACGGCGGTACCATAGAGGAGTACGAATAGCCGTATGCAGTCGAGAAAGTGCGCCCGCAAGCACTACGGTGCCCGGAAGGCAGCTCGAATTGAAGCACTGCTTCCTGCTGACATGCACGTCAAGGCTTAATTATTAAAAAGTAACCTACGGGATACCTCTATGAAGCAGATTAAGAAGCGAAACGGGAGCATTGTTGACTTTGAGACGACAAAAATTACTGATGCTCTGCGTAAAGCTTTCCAAAGCTGCGACGTAGCGATAACCGAAGAGGGACTTGAAGCGCTCACCGTGGGCGTGCTTGGTATTTTGGAAGCGAAGTACGGAGAGGAGGCCGTGCCATCGGTAGAAATGGTGCAGGACTTGGTAGAAGTAGCGCTCATGGAAGCGAACTACATGACGGTGGCCAAGCACTACATCGTCTACCGCTACGAGCACACCAAGATTCGTGAGGAGCGCAAACAAGAGGTACTCGAGAAGATTGAGGAGAACGCACTTAAGGTGATGACGCGCTCTGGAAAGCTAGAGCCGTTCCGCGAGGACCGCGTGCGCCAGACCATTCAGCACTTGGTGACGGAGATTGGTACCGACGCGGTAGACGTAGAGCACATCGTTTCGCAATTGAAGTACGAGTTGTACGAGGGCATGACCACTGACGAAGTGCAGAAGGCACTCATCATGGTAGTGCGTTCCATGATTGAGCGCGACCCTGCGTACTCAAAGCTCGCAGCGCGCTTGCTCCTGAACAAAATCTACAGTGAGGTGTTTGGTGAAGGGTACGACAAGAAGCAATTGGTAGAAGAGCACACCAAGGTGTTCGAGAAGAACATGCGCCGCTTGGTAGCGGAAGGAAACTTGGACCCGCGCATGGCCGAGTACGACTACGCAAAGATGGGCGCCGCACTAAAGATTGAGAACGACTACCTGTTTGAGTACATGGGTCTTGAAATCATGGGTAGCCGCTACTGCATGGAAGACGTAAAGGCGAAGAAGCCGCTTGAAACCCCGCAGATGCTTTGGATGCGCATTGCAATGGGTCTAGCGATTGCAGAGAAGAAGGAGGACCGCGAAGCGGTTGCGCTTGAGTTCTATGACGCGCTTTCAAACTTCTACTACACCCCAGGCGGTCGCACGCTCTTCCAGGCAGGCGCTGCAAAGGCACAGCTCTCTAACTGTTTCCTAAACACCGTTCCAGACTCACTCGACGGCATTTTCAAGTCAGTGTCAGACAACGCACAGTATTTGAAGTGGTCAGGAGGAACGGGAACCGACTGGACCCGCGTACGCTCCACCGGCTCATTCATTAAGGGTACGGGCGTACCAAGCCAGGGCATTGTGCCATTTCTTAAGATTGCAAACGACGTAAACCTCGCAATCAATCGCTCGGGTAAGCGCCGAGGGGCAGGCTGTGTGTACCTCGAGACTTGGCACCTCGATATCGAGGACTTCCTCGAGCTTCGTAAGAACACCGGAGACGAGCGTCGCCGCACCCACGACATCAACACCGCAAACTGGATTCCAGACTTGTTCATGAAGCGCGTGCGTGATGGAGGCGAGTGGACACTGTTCTCACCAAGCGACGTGCCTGACTTGCACGACCTCTACGGCGCAGCATTTGAGAAGCGCTACGCAGAGTACGAAGAGAAGTTTGATCGTGGAGAAATTGAGTACGCAAAGCGCATCAGCGCACCGGATCTCTGGAAGAAGATGATCGGCATGCTCTTTGAGACCGGTCACCCATGGATTACCTGGAAGGACCCATCAAACGTGCGCTCACCACAGGACCACGTTGGTGTCGTGCACAACTCAAACCTCTGCACCGAGATTACGCTTAACACGAGCGACGACGAGACCGCCGTGTGTACCATTGGCTCACTCAACTTCGCAAAGTTCGTCAGCTTCCGTGAGGACGGCACACCGTTCTTCAACCCAGAGCTCGTGCAGCGCTACACCAAGATTGGTATTCGCATGTTGGACAACGTGATTGACCTCAACTTCTATCCAACCGAGGACGCGAAGCGCGGAAACACACGCCACCGTCCTGTTGGTATGGGAGTGCGTGGCTACCACGACGCGCTCTACATGCTCGGCATTCAGTTCGATACGCCAGAGGCGGTCACTTTTGCCGACGAGAGTATGGAGGTGGTTGCCTACTACACCATCCTTGCTTCAAGTGAGCTAGCAAAGGAGCGCGGTACCTACGAGACGTACAAGGGAAGTAAGTGGGACCGCAACCTCTTCCCACAGGACACCGTAGATCTGCTTGAACAGGAGCGTGGAGAAAAGATTGAAGTGAAGCGTGGTGGCAAGCTTGATTGGACACCAGTACGCGAGCACGTGAGCAAGTTTGGCATGCGCAACTCCAACACTATGGCTATTGCACCGACTGCGTCTACCGCAAACCTCGTTGGTTGTATCCCATGTGTAGAGCCTATCTACAAGAACATCTACGTAAAGAGCAACAAGGAAGGAGAGTTCGTGGTGGTGAACAAGTACCTCGTTGAAGACTTGAAGAAGATTGGTATGTGGGACACGGGCATGCTGAACCGCATTAAGTACGCCGACGGTTCTATCCAGGGTATCGAGGAGATTCCATTCCTTCTTCGTGAGAAGTACAAGGAGGTGTTTGAGATTGATGCGCGCTGGTTGATTGAGGCTGCGGCCCGTCGTGCGAAGTGGATTGACCAGTCACAGTCGTTGAACATCTTCTACAACGGTACCAGCGGACGCGAATTGTCAGACGCCTACTTCACCGCGTGGCAGATGGGACTTAAGACCACGTACTACCTCCGTACGCTCGGCGCTTCACAGGTAGAGAAGGCAACAGTGTCCACCAGCGAGCACGGCTCAACCCACACGCGAACCAGTGGAGGACCGCTTGCTTACGCGGTAGCGCAAGCAGAAGCAGTGGTAGAGCTCTCGCAAGCACCAGAGCTCGCAAAGCCAGCAGCACCTGCACTTGGAGTGCCAAGCGGATTTAGCCCCGAGGAGTGGCAGGCGAAGATGGCGCGCGTTGCGGCGGGGGAGGAGTCGGGCGTGTGCGAAAGCTGCGAGAGCTAGCTCGTAAAAATAATCTATCTACGTTGTTATGGAGCCTCTGCGATTCGCTCAACGTACCAGGACGTACGCCTCGCTCATCGCCTCTCCATGCCTAGCAGCTAAATCATTTTTACGTCGCTAGAAGAGTAGGAGGACTAGGAAAAGGTGGCAAGAAGCCGAATTATCAAAATTAGAAACAAACAATATGCCAATTAACGTAGGAGCAAAGCCAGTAGATATCAACTCTCGTCGCATCATTAATGGTGGAGACGCAGACGTGATGCAGCTCTATCCAATGCGTCACACCTTTGCGTGGGACGCGTACACGGTAGGAAACAGTAATCACTGGCTTCCTACGGAAATCAGCATGCAGCGCGACATCGAGCAGTGGAAGGCGCCAAACGTGCTCACGGCAGACGAGCGCAAAGCGTTTGAGACGGTGCTCGGTTTCTTTACCACCGCAGACTCTATCGCAGCCAACAACGTGGTACTCGCCGTGTACAAGCACATCACTTCTCCTGAGTGCCGCATGTACCTTCTTCGCCAGGGATACGAGGAGGCGATTCACACTCACGCGTACCAGTACATCGTGGAGTCGCTTGGTATGGACGAGTCAAAGATTTTCAACATGTACCGCGAGGTGGAGAGTATCTACAACAAGGACAACATGGTGCTCGCGTTGAACGAGGGAATCTTTGACCCCAACTTCAAGACGGGAACCTTTGAGAACGATCAGAAGTTCCTCGAGAACCTCATCGTGTTCTCACTCATCATGGAGGGTATCTTCTTCTACTCGTCCTTTGCGGTTATGTTCGGCTTCCAGCGCCAGAACAAGCTGACTGGCTCTGCAGAGCAGATTCAGTACATCATGCGCGACGAGTCGCAGCACCTGAACTTTGGCGTGAACATGATTAACGCTATCAAGGAGGAGCAGCCAGAGCTGTGGACCCCAGAGTTCCAGCAGCACATCGTGGACTTGGTAAAGCGCGCCGTGGTGCTTGAGTACACCTTCGCAACAGAGGTATTCCCACGCGGTATCTTTGGTATGAACGCAGACGGATTCAAGCAGTACATCGAGCACATCGCAGACCGTCGCTTGGTGACCATCGGACTTCCGACTCAGTACAACGTAGAGAACCCGTTCCCATGGATGGGTGAGGCGGTGGACCTAAACAAGGAGAAGAACTTCTTTGAGACGCGAGTTACGGAATATAAGACTGGCGGCCAGCTAAATTGGTAGGGAGCCGGCTATAAAACGCACCTGCTTTGTTGCGAGCTCCGGTCCGCCCTCACCGTACTATGAGTACGGCTCGGTTTGGTCCTCGCTCGCGCCTCGCATCTGCGCTTTCTAGCCTGGGCTCATAGATTCTGGTCCCAAATACTCAGCTAACTCGAGTTGATCTACTACGCTCTAGACCCTTGATTCTTAAACTAAACAGTTTGCTAAGATTAAAGAAGGTATGAAATTCACTTGCCCATATTGCAATAAACCAACAACTGCAACTGACCCTCATATCCATAATGAGGAAATGGATATCGCCTTAGGTCGGGACTCTGAACTTGGTCACGTACATCTCCTCATAAACGCCATTAGTTGTCCTGACGAAGAGTGCGGAAAACTTTTCCTTCATGCGAAGCTCGCAAATAAGGATTGGGTGAGAGCAATCGGAAGCTATAATTATACGATTCTTCACGAGTGGCAACTGCTACCAGAGTCTAATGCAAAGGTATTGCCGGATTACATACCTGTGCCAATTCAAGAAGATTATTACGAAGCCTGCCGTATCCGCGACTTAAGTCCAAAAGCTTCAGCAACTCTGGCGCGCCGATGTCTGCAAGGAATGATTAGAGATTTCTGGAAAATTACTAAAGCTCGTCTAAAAGACGAGATTGACGCGCTAGAGGAAAAAGTTGACCCGGATACTTGGTCGGGAATTGATGCTGTGCGTAGTGTGGGAAATATCGGTGCCCACATGGAAAAAGATATAAACATCATAATAGATGTCGAGCCAGCGGAGGCTCAGCTCTTGCTGGGGCTGATTGAGCAGCTTGTTGATGACTGGTATGTTGACCGAGAGAAGCGTCGTACTCGTGCGGAAGCGCTTGTGAGTCTCGCAGATTCCAAAAGTTCCACACCGAGCGCAGCGCCCGAAGAGGCCGAATAGAATCCTCGTTTCTAAAAATTCCGTAGAAGCTGGGTCTGTCGCCAGTATTCCGTACTTCCTAACACTATACCGCAGCAGGATATAGACAGAAAGTTTAGAATGTAGTTTAGTTGAAATATGAATAGCTCTCGCAAATCTCACCTACGAAGTGTATCTGCAGTTGTAGTAGGTACGACCATTGGCATTGCCTACTTGTGTGCTCTTTTTATTCTGCCGCTGTTTCTAATGGAGAGTTATGGAGAAGATGTCGGTACATACTTTGTATTCTTTGAGTTATTTCTAACTTTCATTGCGGCCCTTTTCTGGGTAAAGCGTTCAGAATTATTAGGGGCAGAGGATCCGTCGGCCCAGAAGGTCGTGGGTGCACTCGCAAGTGATCTGAAAATATTTAGTGTAGGACTGGTCTCTGCTGTATTGTGGCTCCTTCTAGCTGTGGCAATAGTTGTGTTTGTTGCGGGCGCAATATTTACCTTTGGGTTGGTAATTTCAGGACTAAGCGCAACGTCAATCATTATTATACTTTTGCTACTTATCCTTTTAAAGTAAATGCTGTTGCTATGTTGAATTAATCAACAATAATAGGTTTGCGAGCCCAGGTACCTTATTCCTTGAAAGCGCAGAAATGATATAGTTTTGGGATGAAACAGCAGGTATTCGTGATTCACGGCGGAGACGCATATGACACGTACAAGGAGTACGTTGAGTCGTTGAAGCAGTGGTAAATCAGTATCGAACGCACCCGCACTCCCAATTGGAAGGCGAGTTTAGATGAAGCTCTTGGGGATGCTTACGAGGTGATTCCTTCTAGTATGCAGCAAACTGATTGGGGTCGACAGCACTTGTCTCAGCCGTGCCTCCATCAACCGCGTTCAAGGTAATTGAGTACGTTGTGAATTGAGTGGAGGTAGTTTCATAATCAAAAGCATCATCAAAGGAGCTAAAGCTCTCATCTCTAGTGAATTCTTTTGAAGCACTGTCCCAATTACTCCCTTGTGCAAATGCAAGGCGGTAAGAGCCGTCAAGTATGTTCTTAATCACATAATCGTCGTGCGCCTTAACATAAACAGTGAATACCGATGTTCCTGAAGAGCCGTTTGTTATAAGTTTGGCTACCGCATCGTATTGAGTGCCGTTTGATATGGTCAACTCGCCATCGCCCTGCATATAAGCCGGATTCTTTTTCAGAACAGTTCCAGTGGGTAGAGAGAAGGCAGGAGCAAGTGATACTTGTTGAGCCAGCTGTTCTTCCTGAGTAGCCGGTGGAGGCAAGGCAGAAGAGCTGTCGTCTATTAGGCCCCAGACGACTAGTACAGCCATTAAGATCAAAAACCAATAGCGTTTTAAAAAATCTGCGAAATATTCATACTTCATACAAATATACTAGCAGGTGCAACCGTACAAAACGGGCAGGCCCCACTAATTCTTGGAAACGCAGGAATGATATAGGGAATTGGCCTCGTGAATTTAAAAAAGGAAACCCCGCATACAAGTAAGCGCGGGGCTTCCTCGTACACGGGGTTTGGGAACTAGTCGAAGATGGGTACGTCGTACTCGAGCGTGGGCAGACCGCGCGCTTTGACCTCTTCGGTCTCGCGAATGGACTGCTTGCCGCCGCCGATGCGGATCATGCCGTCGAGCATGCCGACGAACATGGGGCTTTCGTCACCCCATTTTTCGCCGACCACGATCGGAACGTTCACCGGGAACAGCGGATGTTCCATGGCGCGTTCGCAGGCCACACCCACGGTCATCCACCCTCGCTTCTGCGCTTCCGCATAGGCGATGGCCAGCACGCCGACGTCGGTCAGGCCCGAGACGATCGCGATCGATTGACCGGGATACAGGTCGGCCAGTTGGTCGTAGGCGTCGATGATTGCACGTCGCGCCTCGTTCTCGTCGAACTTGGTGGGCGGACAGTAGCCGACGACACCGATACGCGCCAGACGCAGATTGCCGTGCTTGGCGAAGTGCGTGAGGTAGGGCAGCATCGCCGAGACCATGTTCTGGTCGAGGTGCATGCGATTGCCGCCGACACCTTCGATGTTCGTGCCGAGCCAGATGGCGTCCTCAGATGCCAGGGAGCTCTCTTGCAACGAGCAGAAAGTTCCGTAGATGTCCCTGAAGTCGCTACGCAGGAAACCCCGCTCGGTGGGCTCCATCTTGATAACCGGAACGGGCCGGCCTTCGATTTCATTCGCAAAGGTCATTTCGCAAGCCTTCTTAAGGTGGTTGGGAAAACTGTACATAGTATAACACTATTATGTATACTTTGTCAACCTATATAAAGATCTAGCGTCGCATAAATGGTGTCGGACCCACAGGTTCCTGGAAACGCAGGGGTGATATAGTTTTGGTATGAAAATTGCGACGTCCGAGCTCAGGGAACTTGTTAATAAGGCACTTGCGAAGCAAGGGTATGATTCGCAGGAAGTTGAGATTATTGCAGAAGTACTTCTCTATGCTCAACTCCGCGGTAATAATCAAGGTGTTGTAAAACTTATCGGTCCGGGTATCCCAAAGTCTCTAACCGCAGGTGAAGTAACCGTTGAGAAAGAGACATCCGTGTCTGCACATCTGGACGCACACCAAACACACGCGATGCTTGCGGTTAATCAAGGAACTGATATTGCGATTGAGAAAGCTAAAGAGCATGGTGTGGGTCTCGTTGGCATAAAAGGCATAAACACTTCCTCTGGTGCACTTGGATTTTATGCGAAGAAAATTGCTGACGCAGGACTTGTCGGTATTGTCTGCTCGGGTTCAATGGAGACAGTTGCGGCGCACGGTTCTTCAGAGGCAGTGTTGGGCACCAATCCCATTGCAATCGGCGTACCCTCAGAGCAAGAGTCGTTGGTATACGACATTACTACGGCAGCGATGGCGTATTTTGGAGTTGTAGAAGCAGTGACCGCGGGAAAACAGTTACCAGAGAGTATTGCTTACAACAAAGAAGGCGAGCCAACCACTAATCCGCAAGATGTTGTGGATGATGGAGCATTAAAAAGTTTTGACGGCAGTCACAAAGGCTCAGGACTATCCATAATGGTGCAGGCTCTTACTGGACCACTTATGGGTGCGTATTTCACAGGTTTTGGCGATGTCGCTAACAATTGGGGAGGTCACTTTATACTGGCGTTCAATCCCGACTTGTTTGCAGGTACAGCAGAAACAAAAGTCGGAGTTCAACAGATGGTAGAGAAGATTAAATCCACTCGAAAACTGGAAGGCGTTACTGAGATTTTTGTGCCTGGCGAACGCGGCAATAAGCGTACAGCCGAAGCTCTGTCGTCAAACGAGCTTGAAATAGAAGAAAACCTTCTCACAGAACTCAAAAAAGCTGCTTTGTAAGCCGGGGACATGAGTCAGACTAATTCGCAGAAATGTAGGTAATTGACTTTTGCCGTTTTTAATTATATAAATCGCGCAGGCCCTGTATCGTATCAACAGTATCTATAGAGGAGGTTCGCCGTGAGCGACCAACCCAACCAGCTCATCACCCCCAAGTTCCTGACGAAAGAGGCGGCCAAGATTGCCGCCAGGCTCGCGTATGAAGTGGTGCTTTCCAACCGCTCGACCTTGATCGACAATGATCTCTATCGGCTCCTCATGCCCAAGCGTCGGCAATGCCACATCGTCGTCCTGGTGCCGGGCATGCTCGACCACTACGAGCAGGAGTACCCCGACTGGCCCAACTACCAGCTTCAGCCGGTCTGCCTGTTCGAGCAGAGCTTCCTCGACGGCGCCGACAAACTGGAGGGGCCGTACGACGACATCGCCAAGTGCAAGGCGCTTCAGCTGTGGACCGATCGCAACGACGACCGGACGGACATCATTCCGCACCTTTTGTTCAAGGGCGACGCCCCGTACTGGGGCGGTGTGAAGCGGCGCGGCATCGTCGTCACCTGCTCCGGCGTCCAACCCCCCATCGACAAGCTGATCTCCGGCATGGTCGCCGACCTGCTGGTCGCTCTGGCGCACGCTGCCTGGAAGGCCAGTACCGACTACCGGGATGGGGTTGACTTCCTCACCTAGAACTACCGACCGTCGTGTCGCAGAGCCGTCGCGCTCCTGTGGCGCGGCGGTTTTCTGTTTGGGGTAATAATCAGTCATCACTAATTCTCAGAAGCGCGGAATGATATAGTTTTTGTATGGAAATCACGAAGTACGCACAGTCTTGCTTGTTGGTAGAAGTGGGTGGAGTGAAAATTCTCACCGACGTTGGCTCGTACAGTGCCACCGTGCCGGACGTGTCCGGCCTTTCTGCCGTGCTCATCACGCACGAGCATCAGGACCACTTTGATATACCGAAGTTGAAAGAGGTGCTTACGAGGAATCCTGGCGCGCAGGTGATTACGCATGCGGGAGTGGGAGAGAAGCTTACCGAAGCTGGTATCGAGTGGACCGCCATTGAGCCTGGTGAGACAGTGGACGTTGCAGGAGTGTCCATAGAAAGTTTTGGTACCGAACACGCGATTATCTACGGCGACTCGTCACCATGTAGAAACACCGGCTTTCTAATCGCAGGGAAGCTCTACATACCAGGGGACGCGCTACACGATGTGCCAAACAAGCAGGTGGAAATTCTCGCACTTCCGACCGGAGGGCCGTGGCATAAAATTTCCACCGCTATTGATTACGCGAAGACTATCAACCCGCGCGTAGCATTCCCCATACACGACGCGATGTATACGGAGAACTACCGACAGACGTCCATTCCGCGCTGGATAGGTGGGCAACTAGAAGCGGTGGGAATTTCTTTTCTAAATCTCGCAGAGAGCGAGTCTCACAAGTTTTAGGCACTCTTAGAAGTATGGGCGCGAAATTATGAAATATGGACCTACGAGGTCCATATTATAAGCTTCTGCCCGACTTGATAATGCGAGGAAATACTGTATAAAGTACGCAGGAGGTGTGACATGAACATATCAGTACGTACCTTCAGGCACGTGCACCTTTCAGAACAGGAGGAGATTCAACAGACGATTTTAGTCGAAGGTGGAGTCGAGATTATTGCTCGAATCTATGCCGACTTTCTCAGTCCGCCTGACTATCCTGACGGAGGTGAAGGGGTTGATTGGGAAATCGTCCTATATTCATATCTTGACCTTAAGAAGGCCGGCTTCTGGGATAGGATTTCCCTTGAATCGTTCTTCGAAATTCACGGTGCGAAAATTGGGAGCCACGCGCGCCAGTTCCTACTTAGGGTGAGAAATCATCCCGACTACGTCTAAACTTACGTCCTTGAGACGAACAAGCAACCAGAGAAATCTGGTTGCGTTTGTATATAGGCCTGTAGAGAACAGATCCCCTAATCACCATTTCTTTGAAACGCAGGAATGATATAGTTTTGGTGTGATATTCCCACGCCATATTCTTGAGTCGCAGCAATTTGATAGGAAGGGACTTGAGGAACTATTTGCACTGGCAGACACGCTGGAAGGAGTCCGCAATACCTCGCTCCAGGGAAAGATTATGGCATCGCTCTTCTATGAGCCTTCCACAAGGACAAGGCTTTCTTTTGAGTCTGCGATGCAGCGTCTCGGCGGTACAGTTATTTCAACTGAGAATGCTAAAGAATTCTCGTCGGCAGCCAAGGGCGAAACTATAGAAGACACGATGCGGATGATGAATCAGTACGCGGATGTGGTGGTACTACGTCACTTTAAAGAAGGTGCGTGTGGAAGAGCTGCAAGAGTTGCCAGCATTCCTGTGATAAACGCAGGAGACGGGCCCGGGCAGCATCCCACGCAAGCGCTTCTGGATTTGTATACGATCCAAAGGGAAACGGGAAAGACGGATGGTCTACACATCGCCGCCGTTGGTGACCTAAAGCATGGCAGAACAATTCGATCTCTTGCGTACTTGTTGACGCGATACGAAAACATTTCTCTTACTTTCGTGTCTCCACCAGAGCTTGCTATGGGTGCTGACATACTTGAGTATCTGCGCGCACGTGGAGTGTTGGTTATAGAAACAGAGGATTTGGAATCTGTGCTCGCAGATACGGACGTGATATACATGACCAGAATTCAGAAGGAACGATTCGCAGATTCTGGCGAGTATGAAAAATTGAAAGGGAAGCACGTACTAACTCGTGCGCATGCTGACGCCATGAAGCAGGGTTCTATAATCATGCATCCGCTTCCTCGTGTGGATGAAATAGCGCCGGACGTAGACTCTTCCGAAAAGGCTGTGTATTTCAAGCAGGCAGGCTACGGACTTACGGTCCGTATGGCACTTCTCACGAAGCTCCTTTCGTAGGCTGGTCTATATATGATATATGGACTTACGAAGTCCATATATTGCTTCTCACCTAATAATACGGACTTACGAAGTCCATATTATGCTCGCCTCCTATTTTTGGGTGCGGGGTATACTAAGCAGTAATGAGACTTGAGCGATTTACCCCGGGGGAACAGAAGCCTATTGGTACAGGGAAAACTAAAGAAGTGTTTGCGAACCCATCCAAGGAAGGTGAGGTTATTTCTGTAATGAAGGCGGAACAACATCAGGACTCCGATATATATGCTCCAGACGGAAGCCGCCCTCCCGTTTTCATCGGAAATGAATTATACGATGACTACAGTCCACGCCAACTGAAAGGGGCTTTCTATCTAACAAAGGTCGCGCACCTGCTTTTCCCGCAGAACGTCCCGGATATACATCAGGTCAACGCCACTACTGATGGCCAGCAAACTATTGACCGGGACATGGTCGCGCACACGGCCGGGCAGGCCGCGTTCCAAGCACAGCGTGCTGCAGATAAAGCTACATACGGTGCTGAGAATAAGATGCACAAGGAAATGGGTGCCAAGAAAGAACCTCTTGAAGCGGAACTGAAGCGGGTTGGTCTGGATAGAGGATTTGCTGCTCACCTCAGTAACTATTCCAAAGACGCCGATGGTCAAATATCGTATCTGCCGGAATTTAAACCTTGGGAATATACGTATAGAAAAACGGGAGAGATTACACTGGCCTTTAATGAGGAAGCGCTTCGCGAATCAATAGCACAGGTTCAAGACCCCGATGTGCGCAAGCACTGCGAGACGTATCTGGAACGCCTCCTCGCTCTATTCTCGGAAGAACAAAAGAATAATGCGGAGAACCCGCCCAACCCTTCTTACAGCGAAGAGATTTTCAATAGGCTTAATGACGAATTCAATGACGTTGAATCAGAGGTAGATATTAAGGCATTATTTCTGCTAACAACAGAGGAAGAGGCGCTTGCGAGTGCGCCTCGCGAGCTGGTACGAAAACAGTCTCTTCCCCGAATACTCGTGTTATTGCGAGCCATTGAAACGATAGGTATACCAACTGAGCCCTACCTTGGGCTGGACGCTCGGTACAGACGACTGGCAAGAGCGGTAGGCTCTGTTAATGGTGGAGTAGTTGACCACACCCGATAATCCTTGAGAAACCAATCCTACGGGAGCCGAACTGATATACTTTTCGTATGAAAAAGAATCATATGTGGATAGGGGCAGGAGTTATTGTCGTGGTGATAGCACTTGCGTGTCTAAGCTCATACAACAGCATTGTTCGCCTGGACCAGGCAGTGACTGCTGCTTGGGCACAGGTAGAAACGGATTATCAGCGTCGTAGCGACTTGGTGCCAAACCTGGTGGCAACCGTGAAGGGAGCCATTGGATTTGAGACCAAGACCTTGCTTGAAGTGACGCAGGCACGCGCAAATGCTACCAGCATCAAGCTTACAACAAGCCAGCTTACTGCTGAGAATATTTCCTCGTACGAGGACGCACAGGCAAAGCTTGGCGGCTCTCTTGGTCGTTTGATTGCTATTGCAGAGAACTACCCAACGCTCACTGCAACTGAGAGTTTCCGTGGACTGCAGACCCAGCTGGAAGGAACGGAGAATCGTATCGCCGTATCTCGCAAAGACTTCAACAGTGCGGTAGAGGAGTACAACGCGACAATCAAAACCTTCCCGAACGCACTTTTGGCTCCTATGTATGGCTTTGCCCCGCGTGCATACTTTGAGTCAGGCGCGGGAAGCGAGACTGCGCCAGAAGTAGCCTTCTAAATTCCCCATGCGTCGATACCGTATCGCGCTTGCAGCAACACTCCTACTCCTGCCAGTGGGAGTGTTTGCGTATTCATCTCCCGGACAGCCTGACGGATACGTCGCCGACTTTGCTGACATCCTCTCACCCGAGACAGAGAGTGAGCTTGAAACAGCTCTTGCCGACCTTGAGGCCCGTACCACAAGCGAGATTGCGGTAGCTACGGTGAACGCACTTGATGGAGACGATGTAGCGGTGTACGCAAACGAGCTGTTCCGTGAGTGGGGAATCGGACAAGCCGAGACCAATAACGGCATCCTTCTCCTTGTCGCACCAAACGACCGACTGATGCGTATTGAAGTGGGATACGGGTTAGAGGGCGCTGTGCCTGACATTACCGCGGGGCAAATTATAAACGACATCATCACACCTGCATTTAAGGCCGGCGATTATGATACGGGCGTGCGAGAAGGTGTGGCGGCCCTTGTTGCAAGTGTAGAGGGTGAGCCGTTTCCACAAGGAAGCTACGCAAGTAATGATGCCTACCAGGAGATTCCAGACTGGCTTGTTGTCATTCCCTTCTTCGGAATTTTCTTCTTTGTCTTCTTCCTGCAAATACTGCTTGGTCTAGCGTCTATTCTTTGTCGCTCAAATTCCTGGTGGGCAGGAGGTATCGTCGGGTTTGGAGCAGGTCTTTTCTTTACCGGTATGGTGGAGAGCTGGCTCTTCGGTGGAATCGCTATCGCGCTGTTCACCATTTCGGGACTTATATTTGATTTCCTTGTTTCGCGTGGATACAAAAAGTATCAGCTGCATGGTCTTACTCCGCCATGGTATCTAGGTGGAGACTTTGCCAGTGGCAGTAGTCGCTCTAGTGGATTTGGAAGTGGCGGAAGCAGTGGAGGAGGAAGTAGTTTTGGTGGTGGCTCCTCGGGTGGCGGTGGTGCGAGTGGGTCTTGGTAGGTATGAAGCAGCACAAGCTTGTTGACATAGGAGCGCAATTTATTGAGATTGGTTTGTACACCAGCTTCGCAGTGACGGCATATCAAGCACTGGCTGCGCCAAGGGAGCACGCACTGTTTCTGGCCCAAAGCTTTGAAATTCTCATAGTGGCCGAACTCCTGGTCATTCACAGTATTGGCATGTTCTCTGCGGGTGCGCGCAAGAAGTTTGGTATAAACGCCGCGCTCGCATTGTTCGTTTTTTACGCAACATTCATGACTGTGGTGACCGTGATATTCAGTCAGTGGCTACTTGGTGCATTTATGATTGCTACGCTTGTGGTGCGCGCCCTTCGCTCATACTTTTATCCGCAAGATGCTGGTATCGGTCTACCTATTCGTATTGTGGTATTTCTCTTTGCCGCGTTTACCGCACCGATTGCGATTTCCATTATGGGCACCCTCATCCCCGATTTGGTCGCGACATCAGACCCGGCGTACATGGCAATTATGGGGAAGTCTGGGTTTGTGGTATGGGTGATTGAATACTACGCGCTTGTTGCACTCCTATCTTTTGTAGTGCTAGTAATGAGTCTGATGCATAGGAAAAGAGTCTCTCCATAAATATGGACACGCTACTTACCATTGCCCGGGATGTCCTGTTGGAGCTGCTTATGCTCCTCCAGCTCTTCGTTCCTGGACAAGCTCTCCCGATGCCTTCTCAAGAATCTGATGTTGCGCAGTCTGCAATTGCTTCAACGACACTCTACAGTGTAGTGAAGGTAGTGGACGGCGACACAGTTCATATTGATATGGACGGGAAGAAAGAAACGGTGCGACTGATTGGTATGAATACGCCAGAGACGGTTGACCCGCGTCGCCCGGTAGAGTGCTTTGGAAAAGAAGCGTCTGCTAAGGCAAAGGAGCTGCTAGATGGGCAACAGGTGCGTATAGAAACAGAAGTGTCGCAGGGTGAGCGCGATAAGTATGGACGTCTGCTCGGGTATGTCATCCGCGAGGACGGACTTTTATTTAATAAATACATGATTGAAGAAGGGTACGCGTACGAGTACACGTATCGACTTCCATACAAGTACCAAGCTGAATTTAAGGCTGCCCAGAAGGAAGCAGAAGCTGCCGGGCGTGGGCTCTGGGCCCCTGGTGTGTGCGAGAGGTAGCAGTGCTACGCAGCATTCTTCAGCTCTTCTTTGTACGCGGCATCAGATGCTTTCTCAACTACTGCAATGACAGCCTCCTCCATATCGTTGCGCTTTGTAGTATCTGTTTGCTCCACATACTTTGTGATTAGCGCCATGTCCTCAGTTGTAAGGAAGGCAAGATCCGGGTGATTAAAGTTAGTGAACCAATGGACTTTGTTCATAGGCCCATGCTCGAGCAGGGCTAGTCCTTCAGGAGAAAATTCTTTAAAGGGACCACTTGTGACAACACTCGCCTCTGCCTCTTGCTTGTTTCTGGGAATATCGTTTTCAACCCTGAATGTATTGTGGGAGTAGAATCCTCCTTCTGGGCCAGTCATATGTCGCTATACTAGCACGCAAAACGCCGAGGACTAGCCTCGGCGTTTTGCTCGCACTATCCGTTAAGATAATTACTTCTTCACTTTCTTTGGTCCTGCGTATGAGAGTGTCATGCGCTGATCCTTTGGCTCAAAGAGGGTAATGGTGAATGGGTACACCTTACCAAGCTCAAGCGTTTCGCGAAGCTCCACTGGGGAAGCGAACTCGCTGATGTGTACAAGACCTGCAACACCTTCCTCAATAGAGGCAAGCGCGCCGTGCTTGTTGTACTTGATGATTGCTCCCGTAACCTCCATACCCTTCTGGTACTTGTCGGTTGCAATCTTCCAAGGGTTCTCCTTGAGTGCCTTGATAGAAAGGGAAACCTTTCCATCCTTTACCTCAATAACCTTTACCTTCACGCGGTCGCTTACCTTAAAGAGCATGCGCGGATCCTCAACAAGACCCCAATCAAGCTCAGAGATGTGCACGAGTCCCTCAAGACCCTGCTCAAGCTTCACGAATACACCGAAGTCAACCGCGCCGGTAACTTCGCCGTCTACGACGTCGCCAACCTGGTACTTATCAACAAGCGTTGCCTTCTCCTCATCCTCCTGACCTGCGCGCTCAGAGAAGATAAGCTTTCCTTCCTTGGGGTCAGCAGTGATGATGCGAACGGAGAGTGGGTGACCAGCAAGCTTCTGAAGCTCACCAAAGATCTTGTCCTTGTCTCCCTCCGGTACACGTGGGTAGTGCTCCTTTGAAAGCTGAGACGCAGGGAGGAAGCCCTGGATACCCTGCCAAGAAAGGATGAGTCCACCCTTGTTTGCCTCTTCAACAGTAAGTGTGTAGACGGTCTGTGCAGCGATAGCCTGCTCAGCCTCGCCCCAAATTGCAGCCTGGCGAGCCTCCTTAAGTGAGAGCTCGATATAGCCTTCAATACCTGAAGCGTCTACCACCTTGGCAGAAATCATGTCGCCCGGGTTTGACTTACGAAGTACGTCCGCTGCGTTTAGGTACTCGCGACCGTAGATGATACCGGTTCCAAATGGAGGCAAGTCTACGTAGAGGCGTCCACGCACGAGCTCGATGATGGTTCCCTCTACGAGGTCTCCAGCGCGAGGCGGGGTAGCAATACGGTCAACAAGCCCTGCCATTGCGTGGTCGGGCTCAAGAGTAAAAGTGACATTAACGGGGGCGGGTGCTTTCACCTCACCCTCCATAGTCATGGTGTCGTCAGACATATGAAATCGGGAGCGGCGCGCCTTATGCGGGTGGGTACTGACTGCCTTTCGGTATGTCAGGGGTTAGCCCATCCGCGTCCTGTTTGCACGCTCGCGATGTAGCCTATTTGTAGCATATACCTATATATATGACAAAACCCGCACGAGTTTCGTGCGGGTTGGTGAAAGAACTGGTATGGAAGGGGCGGATACCGGCCCAGGGCAACTGGTGCCCTGGGCCGGTATCACTCGTCGTTCGATTCAGTGGTGTCGTCCGGGACCTCGGGAGGTCCTTGCTCGGATGAACCGTTTTGTTGTTGGGCACACTGCCGACGCTGTTCAAAGAAAAGCGCACCGCGGTCGCCCTGCTGCTGAAAGCCGCTGGTCATGTGTAGACCTCCTTCCTATGTGAGCATTATAGCACACTTTCACAGATAAAGAAAACTCCTTCGCCCGGTGGGGGCGAAGGAGCGGTTTCTGCGGCTCAAGGTGTCCACGCACACCGAGAGCTTACAGAAGGCCTAGTTGGCCGGCGCAGCGGCGGTGTGGTTGGTGCCGTTCTGCTTGTCGGGCGACAGCGCCTGGCGACCTTCGTCGGCGAACTTCTGCATCCTCGCAGCGACAGCGGTGGCGCCGGTGTTGGCGACGGCCACGATCTTCTTGCCGTGCTTGGTGGCGAAGTAGGTTGCGAGCGCCGTGGCGCTCATCAGCACCAGGGTGCCGAGGGCGGAGCCGGACTTGGGGTCTTCTTGTCGATCATGTTGGATCCTTTCGGGATTCCTTGGGTTGTACAAACTGCATCCTACGCAGGGAACGCGA
This sequence comes from uncultured Candidatus Saccharibacteria bacterium, assembly GCA_964366435.1. Taxonomy (GTDB): domain Bacteria; phylum Patescibacteriota; class Minisyncoccia; order Phycocordibacterales; family Phycocordibacteraceae; genus C7867-001. Next base: position 11,376 of record CAYITJ010000007.1, on the reverse strand, counting down.
AAAGAGGGTTGCCCCTCTGTTACGAGTATCCCTGCGCACATGTCAGTACAGCTTTTGTAGCATATCCACAGTTTTTGTCAAAAGATACTCGCCACCCCTTGCTCGTATATAGGAGGGATTTGTAGTAAAATAGAGCTAATGGTTATCACTCATCACGGAGGACAGTGCTTCAAGGTGACGCTCGGGGATTTGACCTTGGTCTTTGACCCTATCGCAAAGGGCGGCTCTCTTTCTCCGGTGCGCTTTGGTGCAGACATCGCTATGGTGTCGCGCAATCACCCCGACATGAACGGTACAGAGGAGGTGTCGTTTGGCGGAGCTGAGCCGTTTGTCATCCAGGGGCCGGGCGAATATGAACGCGCAGGCATCACCATTCAGGGATTTTTGACTAAGAGTCAGTACGGACTCCCAAAGGGCCAGCTTGAGGCCGTGAACACGGTCTACGCGGTATCACTTGAGGGCATGACCCTCGTGCATTTGGGCGCGCTCTCGGACACGGTACTCTCGCACGAGGCACGCGAAGCAATTGATGAGATAGACATCCTCTTTGTGCCGGTTGGTGGCGATGGTGTACTTTCGCCAAGCGAAGCAGCAAAGCTTGCCGTATCTCTTGAGCCCCGCATCATCATTCCTATGCACTGGAGTGGTATGGGCGAGCCAAAGGCGCTTGAACAGTTCCTCGAGGAAGGTGCAGGAGGTGCTGAGACGGTGGAGAAGTTGACCCTTAAGAAGAAGGACGCAGCAGACAAGAGCGGTGCTATCATTGTGATAACGCCATAACCTATGGAGCGATTGAAGCAACACCTACACACCCTAAAGCGTCAGCCCTCCCATGTGCGTGAGCGTGTGGCTGTTGGCGTGTCAGGCGGCATCACTGCCCTTGTAGCGGTGGGCTGGTTTACGGCCATGGCAACCTCGGGTTCGTTCAGTCTGGCTACCAGTAGTATTGCCGAGAGCGTGCGGCCGCCCCAGGAAGTTACGGACGGAGTCGCAGCAAGTAGTGGCACCTTTAAATCACTCATGGGAGCAGCTGGTGAGGCTCTTGGGGGTAAGGGTACTGATGCGCCCGCTATTTCTGTGGTTGAGACCCGCTCAAGCACGAGCCTTGAGGGTGGCGCGAGTCCAGACGCTACCGTTATTCCGTTTTAATACTTTTGTATGCCAAAGAAAGCCGCCCTACCCGAAGAGAGTGCTCCTGTAGAGCGCGTAAATATTATTGAGCAGTCTATTACTGCTGAGATGCGTCAGTCATATATTGACTACGCAATGACGGTTATCACAAGCCGTGCTCTGCCTGACGTGCGCGACGGACTAAAGCCAGTGCACCGCCGCATCCTCTATGCGATGCGTATGACAGGACTTACTCCAACAGCCAAGTTCCGCAAGTCGGCGACGGTGGTGGGAGAGGTGCTCGGTAGCTATCACCCGCACGGAGACGCGTCGGTGTATGACGCAATGGTAAAGCTGGCGCAGAATTTCTCCACCCGCTATCCGCTTGTACTTGGACAGGGTAACTTCGGCTCCATCGACGGCGACCCGGCCGCGGCCTATCGTTATACCGAAGCAAAGATGTCGCGCTTGGCTGACGAAATGCTCCGCGACCTTGAAAAGGAGACGGTGGAGTGGATTCCAAACTTTGATGGGTCTAAACAAGAACCAACGGTACTTCCAGCTGCCGCGCCAAACCTGCTTCTAAACGGAGCACTCGGTATTGCTGTTGGTATGGCAACCAACATTCCGCCGCACAACCTGCGCGAGCTTGTGGCTGCTACCGCACATTTGATAGACGACCCTGAGGCAACAACTGAGGATTTGCTCGAGCACGTGAAGGGGCCTGACTTCCCGCTTGGTGCCATTGCGTTTAACCAGACTGATATTCGTCACGCGTACACGACCGGGCGTGGTGGTGTGGTGGTACGCGGCGAGGCAGACATTGTGGAGGATAAGAAGGGAACCAACATCGTCATCTCTTCTATTCCGTATCGCGTGAACAAGGCAGACCTTATCACCCGCATTGCGGATTTGGTACGTGAGAAGAAACTCGAAGGAATCAAGGACCTGCGCGACGAGTCCACCGACGACATCCGTGTAGTGGTAGAGCTGAAGGGGACCGCACACCCACAGGCAGTGCTCAACAACCTGTACAAGCACACTGAGCTTGAGAGCACTTTCCACTACAACATGCTCGCACTCGTGGATGGTGTGCCGCAGACGCTTTCCCTCAAGGGCATGCTGGAGAACTTTATTGCGCACCGCAAAATAGTGGTGCGTCGCCGTACTGAATACGAGCTACGCAAGGCAGAAGAGCGCGAGCACATCTTGCTCGGCCTTTCAAAGGCACTCGATCACATTGACGAGGTCATTGCCATCATTAAGAAGTCTAAGGACGTGCCAGAGGCCAGCCTTGCTCTTCAGAAGAAGTTTGCTTTTAGTGAGCGACAGACTGCAGCTATTCTTGCTATGCGCTTGCAGACGCTTGCCGGCCTTGAGCGCAAGAAGATTGAGGACGAGTTGAAGGAGCTTGCGGCGCTCATTGCGCGACTAAAGAAGATTCTCTCTTCAGAGAAGAACATCCTCGCCGTGGTGCGCTCAGAGCTTATTGAGCTTGGTGAGAAGTATGGCGACGACCGCCGCACCAAGATTGTGAAAGGTGGTGTAAAGAATATTTCAGTGGAAGACCTCGTGCCAGACGAGGAGAGCGTGCTGGTGCTCACCCAAGGTGGCTACGTGAAGCGCACCAACCCAGACGAGTACAAGGCGCAGAAGCGCGGTGGTGTGGGTGTGATTGATATGTCTACTAAGGAGGAGGATGTGGTCACCCACTTCCTCTCGGCAACAGCGCACTCTGACCTTCTGTTCTTTACCGACTACGGTAAGGCGTACCAGCTCAAGATGTACGAGCTGCCTGAAGGAAAGCGTGCAACGAAGGGCAAGTCCATCATGAACTTCCTCTCTATCGCAAGCGACGAGAAGGTGACCAGTGTACTAGCAGTACCAAAGGGTGCGGCACGTGATGCCCTCTCTGTATTCTTCGTAACGCAGGAGGGTGTGGTGAAGAAGGTGGAAGCGAAGAACTTCGCAGACGTACGCCGCTCGGGCATCATCGCGATTGCACTTAAGGGCAGCGACAAGCTCGTAACGGCACAATTGACTGGCGAGGGAGACAGCGTGTCTATAGTCACCTCTGCGGGTCAGAGTATTCGCTTTGACGAGGGCGAAACACGCGCCATGGGACGCACGGCAGCGGGTGTACGTGGTATGGCGGTGAAGAAGGGCGACCGCATTGTCTCTGCTGAGGTAGTGCCAGCGGACGCTAAGGGCGCAACGCTGCTTATCCTTATGGATAAGGGATACGGAAAGAAGACGCCACTTTCTGAGTACAAGATTCAGGGCCGTGGCGGTTCTGGTATCAAGACTGCGGACGTGACTGCAAAAACGGGCAGCATCATCGGTGCCAAGGTGCTGGTGGGTGCTGAAAGTCAGGAAGAGGAGATTGTGGTGATTTCTAAGAAGGGACAGGTGATTCGTATCTCTACAGGAGAGATACCAAGTCTTTCTCGCGCGACGCAGGGTGTGCGCATTATGAAGATGCGCGAGGGTGATTCCATTGCTTCCATGGTCGCCCTGTAGACGACCACCCAAAATTGACCTCACAAATTACAAGGTTCAACCTTGTTTCATTCTGGCTTGTAAGTAAGCCAGTCTGCGACAGCTCTTTCGAAGTCAGCTCCAGTTGAAAAGTAGTCAGGAAGACTTTCGGTATTTAGTATCGCTCGCTCCGGTCGTTGTTCTCCAAGATAGTCGCAGTAACTTGAGTATGGATAATTTCCCAAAAATGCTTGCGCGCCCGTGCGGTTCGAAATTCCAGTCTCTTTCCATGTGGGTTCAAATATCTTTACGGGATTCAGGTGAACATACGAAATCAGGTACGATAGATATCTGTCAGTGTCTATGTGACTTACCTTGAATCTTCCTTGAAACAGCGACCCTGAGCGATCGTAGCGCTTGTTGAAGTACATAGTATATCCAGTGGTAAGTTTCTGCATAAACTTACTGAGTCCACCATCAGTTTTCTCTTTTACTATCAAGTGAAAATGGTTTGGCATTAAGCAATATGTAGAAATATCCACCAGTGTTTCGCCACGCGGCTGCTCAAGCAATTCATACAAGGTTGAACCTTGTAGTTTCATGTCTACCGAATGTTCACTGTTGCACAAATACAACAATGCCAAGAATCGCTCATGGTCCGATACGGAGGTAAATATGCGACGCTTATCAGTACCGCGATTATATACATGATAAAACTCTTCAGGTGCGATTGAAAAATTACGTGCCACGGCACTATGAATTATAAGGTCGAAAAGATACAAGGTTGAACCTTGTAAACAGAGCCAGTCGGCTCCTTTGCCGCTTTCTCCACGCCTTGCCTCTGCGGCTTCTGAAGACTCGCGTGATACCATTTACACATATGAACTTCGGCATAGAAGGTGGCTACGCCACCCCAACAAAGAAATACGAGAATAGCGTGCTTACACCAGAAGAGAAGGTGGAGAGCGCACTTGCGCACAGTCTAGATGGCCAAGCACTTACTACATGGATGGCAATGAAGGCTGCGGGCACCCCCACCGAAAGCTTTACTCGTTGGATTGATGATTTTAATTCTGCGTCTGCACAGGAGCGCGGAGCAGGCAAGTACGACCACGGACGTCCGGGCGAAGAGAACGTTGATATCACGACAGAAGTAACGACTGGTTCGGGTCACCCGCTATCAGTCACGCTCCATAAGAATGGTGAGATAACGCTCGCCACAACTGTTGCGCAGTAATAATATAGAGGTTTGCTGTTGATACGGGCCGCCCTTCGGGCGGCCCGTGCTACTTTATATACATGAACTTTAGTGACCCCTTTTCAAACGTATTGCAGCTTGGTCTTCGTGAAGGAATGAAAGTCGCTGATTTGGGTGCGGGTGTTGGGCACCACGCGCTTGCAGCGAGTCGCATTGTGGGGAACACCGGACGCGTGTACGCCGTTGATGTGCAGGAAGAAGTGCTGAAACACTTGGCAAACTCCGCACGCGACACTGGAGTGAAGAACGTAGAGACCATTTGGGGAAACATTGAACGCAATGGCGGCACGACCCTTAAAGAAGCGTCCATGGATGCGGTAATTATTTCCAACGTACTGTTCCAATTGGAGGACGTTGCGGGTGCTGTGGCGGAGGTGAAGCGCATTATAAAGCCAGGAGGGCGACTGCTCATCATTGATTGGGCGGGAAGCTATGACGGCATGGGGCCCGCAACGGCGCACGTAGTGCCCGAGCATACCGCACTCGAGCTCTTCATCACCGGCGGCTTTCATAAGCTGAAGGATTTTCGTGCAGGACCCCACCACTATTCAATCGTATTCACCGCTCCCTAGAGTAGGCGCGGTATGATAAAGCACATATGCAGGAACTAAAACCCTTTCAAGTTATCATCATGGCCGTGTTTGGCGTGGTCGCGTTGATTGGTCTTTTTATGTTTGCCACGTTTAAAGGATTCAGCAGTGGTGTAACTCCAGCAGGGCCGGTAGTCGTATGGGGGACGCTTCCAGAGCGCGAGATGCAGGACACCATCATTAGTCTGCGCCCCACTCACGGGGAACTGCAGGAAGTCTCGTACTACGAGTACCCTACCGACACTTTTGAGCGTGATTTGGCAGACGCTATTGCGTCTGGTGAAGGGCCCGACATGGTTATCATTACGCAGGAGCAGCTTATTGGCATGGAAGACAAGATTCAGCTCATTGAGAATCAATCCACATCAGTACGCGTGTTTAGAGACACGTATCTGCCTGAAGCTGAACTCTTCCTCTTTGGTAAGGGTGCGTACGGTATTCCGTTTGTGATTGATCCGCTTGTTCTCTATTACAATCGAGCACAGGTAACGGCCGCAGGTGCGGTTGCGCCCCCTTCTACTTGGGAGGCGGTTGCGGGCCTTTCCCCAGCGCTAACACAGCTTGACCAGTCAGGGGGCATTCGTCGAAGCGGTATAGCATTTGGTACCTACGAGAACGTGGAAAACGCGCGAGCTATTATTTCACTTCTGTTTATGCAGGCGGGCTACACACTATCCGAGCGTATGTCAGAGGGTACGCGTGCGACACTCGTATCTCAAGGTGCTGGCGTGCAGCCAGCCGCTGCAGCTGCAAACTATTATCTACAGTTCGCAAACCCTGCTAAGACAAGCTATGCCTGGAATCGTTCATTCCCGTCGGCGCGCCAGGCATTCCTAGCAGGGGACGTAAGTCTCTACCCCGGCTTTGCCTCGGAGGAGCCAATTATTTCAGCAGGGAATCCAAACCTAGACTATGATATGGCCCCGATACCGCAGCCGGGAGTGACACAGAACCGAATTACCTACGGACGCCTGTATGCGTTTGCGCTACCTAAAGCATCGCGCAACCCTGCAGGAGCACTTCGGGTGGCAGCAGCACTTACTATGAACGACTCGCTACCACTGTTTGCCAGGAGGCTCTCCATGGCGCCTGCTCAACGCGCACTGCTTATTCCAGAACAGGGCAGTGTGTTTGAGCCAGTGTATTATCCCCAGGCGCTTCTAGCCCGTGGGTGGCTGTCCCCATCGCCTTCTGATACTGATGTGCTGTTTGCTACCATGGTAAGTAGTATTACCAGTGGGCGCCAGGAAGCCGCATCCGCCATTACTAGCCTGGACAGCGCCATAACTGCTGGTCTTCGGTAACTCTTTTTGTATGAATCGTTTCTTTAGACTATTCCTTGTCGTACTAACCCTGGCTGTGGTAAATGGCTCGTTTGTCAGCATGGCATTTGCGCAGGCTGGACCAACAGACGGTAATCCAGGTCCAGGACCAACCACAGGCAATACACAAACAAATTCTGGAGGCGGACTAACCAATCCTTTGGGAAGTATTGATTCGCTTCCTGATTTTTTGAATCTTCTCCTAAAGGCCGTCGTTGATATTGGGGTGATTGTTCTTACGCTCGCCATTGTGTACGTCGGTTTTCTCTTTGTTAAGGCACAGGGTAACGAAGAACAGCTACGTTCTGCGCGAAGCGCACTTATGTGGACGGTGATTGGCGGCTTGGTGTTGCTTGGCGCGCAAACCATTGGGCTGGTGATTAAATCAACCGTAGAATCACTCGGCTAGTATGACTTTCGCTAATCTCGTAGACAGTATCGCCCGATTGGTAGACAGTGCGGTTATTCCACTCCTATACGCACTTGCCTTTGTTTTCTTCCTTATAGGTATGGTGCGCTTTTTCTTCCTAGGCGGAGAGGAGCAACGGAAAAAAGGACGAGTGTTTATGCTCTGGGGTGTGATTGGCTTTGTGGTTCTTTTTTCGGTGTGGAGCATTGTTCGGCTATTTTTAGGCATTCTTCCTGGATAGTGGGATAACCCGACAACTGACCCTGCTCTCTGGTAGGCTTAGGGGTATATGAAGACTTTTCTTTCCAAGTGTGGGTATGCAGTGCTCGTTGTCCTGCTGCTGTTGCCGTTTGGTCATGTAGGTGCGCAGACCGCAACACAGAGCGGAAGCGGGCTTAATACCAAAGCGATTCAGTCGCTGAGCGATTCAATTGTTGATCTCGTTAATACGGTTGTTGTTCCGCTGGTGTTTGCACTCGCGTTTATCGTTTTCCTGTGGGGAGTGTTCCAAGCGTTTATTGTGGGCGCAAACAATGAAGAGAAGCGAAAGGAAGGGGCGAAGTTCGTGATGTGGGCCCTCATCGGGTTCGTCGTCATGATATCCATCTGGGGATTGGTAAACCTTGCTAAAACATTACTACCAACGGGGAACGACACGCGCCCGAGCTTGCCGTGTTTTGATAAGGACCCGGCAAAGTGCAACAAGTAGCGTTTTCCACACTACGCCGCATACTCTATTGACGTTACCAGCCACTAGACTATCCTATAAGGGTATCTAGCTAATTACTCTCTATGAAGAAACTTGGTCTTATTGGTGCGGTGCTTGCATTTCCGATGATCGTGTTCGCCCAGACAACTGGAGGAACTCCTATCAACAAAATTGAGGATATCGGCACATTCATTGTTAACCTCATCAACACTGTTGCGGTACCGGTGGTGTTTGCACTCGCGTTTATCGTCTTTATCTGGGGTGTGTTTCAGGTGTTTATCCTTGGTGCAACGAACGAAGAGGCAAAGGAGAAGGGTCGCGCACTTATGATGTGGGGCCTTATCGGATTCTTTGTTATGGTGTCCGTATGGGGACTCGTACGCATTCTTACTGGTTCAGTAGGACTTACAAACAGCGTTCCTACGTATCCAACTGCTCCTACTTCGCCAACTCAGCGCTAGGCAATCCCCAGTTTCTTCTCCAAAAGACCCTGCCCTCGCAGGGTCTTTTGCGGTGTGTGTAAGTGCTCGGGAGTTCGCGAGGCGCTTGCTATGATAGAAAGTAATGAACTACGAACAATTTATTGAAAAGGTGCAGGCTGCTATTTTGATGCCAATTATCACACTGCTTTCTCTTGCAGCTTTTGTCATCTTTGTATGGGGAGTCGTGCAATTTATTGGAGGCTCTGAAGACGAGGAGAAGCGCAAAAAGGGTCAGCAGCACATGATATGGGGCATTATTGGGCTCGTCATTATCTTTGGTGCTAACGCAATCATTGCCTTGCTTAGAGCTGTGGTTGGGGGGTAAGAAAAAGCCGCCCGAACCCAGTAAAGGGAGGGCGGCTCTCGGCACACAAGGTGCCAAAGTGAAATTCTCAAGGTTACTGCCACTCGTACTCTTCAAACCAGATGTAGCCCGTCTGAGAGCCAGCAGCTGGTGTCCCGTCGGCTTTTGGAGCAGCGCCGAAGCACTGAAACTCCCCACCTCGGGAGCCCCACGCGATGTTGGGTTCGTCGGAAGCGTCGCCGTGCCAGGCCTTCTTGCGAAGGAGCCCTGTTTGCATGCTTGGGTCCGTGCAGGGGTAGGACCCCTGCGGAACTCTGTAGACTTCGGAGCAGCCCTCCGTAGGCGCTTCAAATTTCTGCGCCTGCGGAGGACGAACTGCGGGGCATGCGCTCGCCTTGAAGGAGGGCGCCACCACCACTTGTTCTGCTGACGCAACCGTGGGTTGTGACAGCACGGTCGTGGTGGCCGATGGTGTTTGTATCACCACCGTTGCCCTCTGTTGTGAGTCGTTGCAGGATTTTACCCCGAAAAGAATCAGGCCGAGAGGGAATGCGACCAACATAACGGCAATCAACTTGGTAGCCAAGGACTCGGAATGTCCATGGCCCGCCGCGTGGCCGTGGTCGCCGCTGACGTGTCCGGCAGCCGCGGGTGCGGCTGCCGGGGTCGGGTGATGATCGTCGCTCTTCTTGTCCGTGCTCTCAACCTTCTTCTTGCTCTTGCCAGCTGCGGACACAACGAGTGCCGCAACGATAAATGCAAGAAGGGTGATGAGTGCCAGGAAAATGGAGATCCACAGCCCAGCCTCAATCATTGGTAGAAGGGAGCTCCAGAATGCATCCTCTTTGAATGACAGAGGTTTCTGGATCACGGCGATACCCCCTGACAGAGCGATAAGCCCTATCAGTATGCGCATCCGAAGAGGAACACTCTTGAGGATGCCGTCTTTCTTCTTCTTCATACAACTTCTCCTCTAGAGTTTCTTTGCGACTTTTTCAGCCAGTTCTCCAGCCCACGCGGGTGCAGCATAAACGGTGGCGCCCTTGAGGGCTTCACCGCCAACTACCGTGCCCGCACCAGCCGGGAACTTCTCTGCAGCTTCGTAGCGAGCGATTTCGCCCGCCACCGCTGCTTTCGCGCTCGCTTTGGCAACTCTGGCGCCGGCCATGCCGACGGCCTCGTTTGCCTTAGCGGTAGCCAAGCCGGTCACTTCCGTGACCTTCGCGGCAGCGCGACCCTTCACTTCGGTGACCGTTGCTTCAGCTCGACCAGCCGCTTCAGTAGCGGCGGCATTTGCATCTGCTTCAATCACCGTCACTTCGGCCGCCTGCTTGGCTTTGAACGGCGCCGCGATGCTTTTCAGATGGGCTTCCGCCTCCGGGCCGTCGGGCATGGGAGCCTTCAGGTCCGCAGAGTCGATGGCCACACCGAAACGGTCGTGCATCTCCGGGCCGATGGCCTTGACCATCTTCTCGAAGTCTTCTTTCTGCGCCGCATCACCCGTTTCGTCGGTTTGGGATATCAGCTGCATGAAGTTGAAGCCGGAAGCCCAGTTACGCACGGCTTGTTGAATCGCCGCTTCGACCTGGACAAGCCAGTCCTCGGTGAGGATCAGGGCCTTGTAAGGGTTGACGATGCGGAGGCCAACGATGTAGGTCAGCTTCATCCGAAGACCGTCTTTGGAGATGACCTCCGTTTGTACAATCACATACGGGAACTTGTTTGTTTTGAAGATTCGCGTCATCTCCCGACGGTGGATGATCTTACCCTCCGACTCTTCCTTCCACTCGAACATCTCCTCGTTGACTTTCCGTTGGAACGGGATGCCAACGGGGTAGAAGCCGAACTTCTTCATCCAGAGAGGGCGTTCGTCATAGTAGTCGTCCGTCTTGCCCTTTTCGTTGGGGAGAATCTCCCAGGGAGCAATACCGTCAACGAAGTGCGTGCTGCCGGGACGATTCAGATGAAATCCAGGCATCGAGATATGGAAGTCGTGGAATTCGTTGCCCCGGAGAATCATCTTCCCGTCGCCGGGTGAGATGTAGGTGTTGAACAGATCACTCTCCGCGAACGGAATGAGGGCGAAAGGGAAGATGTGCGGGCCGGCGTAGTAGGAGCCAACTCCAAGACCAACAACGATGGTCGCGGGAACTAATACGGACATGTGAGTGGCCTCCTTGGCCGGTTGTTAGGCGGATGGGTGCTAGTTACCTTGAGATTTCAAGGAACTAGACTCTGGTAATAGTATACCACGGAAGATGGACAAAAGTCAAGTAGTGTGGGGTGGTGTGTGGAGTGGGAATAGGGCCTAGGAGGAGGACACGTGATTACACTTTTGGTCACAGATACTGACTCGTCGTCACTCGTCAGTTCCGCGACCCCGCCTCGCGGCTTTGCTCTGCTGAGCAAAGCATCGCTCCGTCTTTCAAGTCCTCACGCAGGGTGTGCAGACACCCTGCTTCCCGGGCACAAATGAAAAGACGCCCAGAGGACGTCTTTTCATTTGTGCCCGGGAGAGGACTTGAACCTCCACCCCCGAAGGGACCTGCTCCTAAGGCAGGCGTGTATACCAATTTCACCACCCGGGCTTGTGTTGCTATGGTACCAGAAATCATAGGGCGCACAAACAGACAAAATCATCCTGGACCGCGATTACGCTTTTCGCCCGCGAGTCTGCGCCTCGTCGTCACTCGGCTTGCTCTGGGCACCGCCTC